>CAINOC010000091.1 GCA_903851385.1 uncultured Chlorobiaceae bacterium
TCGAATACATTGAAGTATTTTACAACCGGAAACGGAAGCACTCAACGTTAGGATATAAATCGCCTGTTGAGTTTTTACGTTATAATCAACAACTAAAAGTTATGGCTTCTTGATGTGTCCATTTTATTGTTGCAAGTCCATTTCATGCCATTCCGTACTGGGTGGGTATACAGAGTTCGTCCTGACTTTTTCGGTCGTTAATGACAAGGAAATTGCCAAATACAGAAAAAAAATAATAGCCGATCATCTGGAGGTTTTTCGTAACAAGCGGATTCTTGTGATAGACGACAAGGTTGTGGACAGAAAGCAGGTTCTAAATTATCTCAAACCATTTCAAGTAGATATCGACGAAGCAGGTGACGGAGTTGAAGCAATAGAACGGATAAAGAAAAACCAATATGATGCACTGTTGATGAACCTGAACATGCCAGTCATGAATGGCTTCGAAGCAACCGAAGCAATAAGAGCGGGAAAAGCTGGTATATTATCGATGGACATTCCAATTATTGGCCATACTGCAGACCCCCTGTATATAGCGCGCGCCAAAACAGAAAAAGTGGGGATGCAGGGATTTATTACAAAGCCTGTTCAGGAATTTGAGCTGATAAGAAGCATTGCTGCTATTTTTAATCTAAAATATTTCAACAGTGCCCTGACATTTTCCGGCATGACTGTTATGCTTGTTGATGATGCAAATGTGATCAGGTTGTCACTGCGCTGGCTGCTTGAAAAATTTAATATTAACGTTATTGAAGCAGTCAATGGAACAGAGGCACTTAAACATTTGAGAGATAACAGCCTTACCTGCGACCTTATTCTGATGGATATTCAGATGCCTGGACTTGACGGCCTTGAGACAACTCGACAAATTCGCACTGATCAAAGTATGCGCTTCAAAAATATTCCTATCATAGGTCTCAGTGGGGAATCGGATGAGACAGAAATATCCAAGGCATTTGACGCCGGAATGAATGATTATCTGGTTAAACCAGTCGATAACCAGGCCCTAATACGAAAAATCGGGCAATGGATTAAGATATAAGCTGTTAATCACGTTCATTGAATTGATTTTTTTCAAATCGATGCAAAACAAACTATTGAGAATAACCTGCCATGAAACGTATCGCAAAAAAACTCACTGAACTTATCGGGAACACCCCGTTGCTTGAACTTCAGAATTTCAATCAACAGCATCAAACTCAAGCCACTATTATTGCGAAGCTTGAATACTTCAACCCAGGAGGCAGTGTCAAGGACCGCATCGGTTTTGCAATGATTGAGGATGCTGAAAGAAAGGGATTACTGAATAAAGAGAGCGTCATCATTGAACCGACAAGTGGCAATACCGGTATAGCGCTGGCATTTATTGCCGCTGCTAAAGGATACCGTCTTATACTCACTATGCCTGAAACTATGAGTATAGAGCGGAGAAACCTGCTCAAAGCGCTTGGTGCCGAGTTAGTGCTGACAGCCGGTTCGGAAGGTATGACGGGAGCAATAAAAAAAGCTGATGCCCTCCATGCAGAAAATAAAAATTCATTTATTCCACAACAGTTTAAAAACCCTGCTAATCCTGAAATCCATCGCGTGACAACGGCGGAGGAAATATGGAACGATATGGAAGGAACGGTTGATATATTTGTCAGCGGCGTGGGGACTGGCGGCACAATAACCGGTGTCGGCGAGGTACTCAAACAGCGGAATCCTGAAATACAAATCGTTGCTGTTGAACCGTTCGATTCACCTGTTATTTCAGGTGGAAAACCAGGTCCCCATAAAATACAGGGTATCGGTCCCGGATTTATTCCTGAAATTCTGAACACAGAAATAATTGACGACATTATCCTCGTGAAAAATGAAGATGCCATGCGCACCAGCCGCGAACTGGCCAGAGCTGAAGGACTGATTGTGGGCATCTCTTCGGGAGCCGCCGTTTATGCTGCTTTGCAGCTGGCACAGCAAGAAGAGAACGCTGGAAAACGCATTGTGGTTATCCTGCCAGATACAGGGGAAAGATACCTCTCAACCATGCTCTTCCAGTTTGATGACGAGCTTTTAAATATGTAACAAAACAAGGGGGGTTCAAGGGTTTTCGCCGGGTTACAATCAGTCAATCTGAACGGGAATCAAGATTTCTCTATTTTTTCGGTCAAAACTCTTTTCTTATGATTATGTATATTGTTGCTACTTATTTTAATGACTTTTAAACGTCTGAAACCATGGTAGCAAGAATTCAGAACCTTTACCTGTTCCTTGCAGGATTGCTTGCAGCAGGAAGTATGTTTTTCCCTTTCTGGAGCTTCAGTGCTGGAAAAGTGTATGTCATTTCCGATTTCGCTTCATTCAGTACCTCAAGTATTCCGTATGTCAATGGAGCCTGCTTTTCTGCTGGAATATTTTCGCCATTGACGACGATCTTCTCTCTTGCCGCCATCTTTTTCTTTAAAAACCGGGTTCTCCAGAGCAAGCTCATCCTGCTTGCCATATTTCTTTTTCTCGGTAATCTTTTCTCGGGACTAACGGCGGCTCATTTTCTGAACCAGTATTTTCAAAGTATCGGCACTGTAGTAACGCATACACCTGAAGCAGGCTTTTTCATAATGCTTCCTGAACCAGTCTTTTTCATACTGGCACTGAAAGGAGTTAAAACTGATGACAAGATTGCCAATGCATACAAAAGACTGTAACAATGCGCATTGTCTGGTCTGCAGGTGATCCTCACGGCATTGGTCCGGAAATCATTCTGAAAAGCTTTCTTAAACTTGAGCACTCCCAGCATTCGTTTCTTGTTTGCGGTTCGTATACCGTAATGGACTATTACAGAAATGTGCTTGATCTGCCAGTGAAGCTGGAACTGGTTGACAAACCCTCTTCAATAAAGAGTATGGATAGTACCCATAACGGGGTTCTTCACGTGATTAATGTCGCTGAAGCTGATGCTATCATACCCGGAACAATATCTGCTGCGGCTGGACGGGTAGCTATGGAGTCCATTCATACAGCCGCTGAACTTTGCCGGGAGGGTGTGAGTGACGCACTTGTTACCGCTCCGATCCACAAGGAAGCTATTGCTCTGGCAGGATATGCCGAAACAGGCCATACGGGATTCCTCGGCAGAATGTTCGGGGTGGCTTCGCCAACCATGATGTTTTTTGACCCGCTCCTGAACCTCAAGGTTGCCCTTGCCACAATTCATGAACCGCTTGAAAAGATTCCGGGTTTGATCCGGAAGATGGATTTTGACACTTTTTTTTCAGCTCTTGCCAAGTCGCTTATAACTGATTTCGGAATTGCCCGACCCCGCATTGCGGTGCTTGGCCTCAATCCTCATGCTTCTGACGGCGGCGTGATGGGACGGGAAGAGCAGGAGATTATCCAGCCCTGTATCGACATGCTTTCACAGCGACTCCAGATTGAAGGACCTTTTCCCGCTGATGGCTTTTTTGGCGCTGGCATGTATAAGAACTATGATATTGTTGTGGCGATGTATCACGATCAAGGCTTACTGCCATTCAAAGTCCTTGCCTTTGAGACCGGTGTTAACGTAACGCTGGGACTGCCGATCGTGCGAACTTCACCCGATCACGGAACGGGCTTTGATATTGCCGGAAAAGGAATCGCCTCTGAAAGAAGTTTTTATGAAGCTACGCTGCTTGCCATACAGATAGCAAAAAACAGAAAAAAACTCTTCAACCATAATGATCTCATTTATCAACGTTGACCTTGAACTGAATAAAAAGCCGGTTTTCCGAAACCTGAACCTTACCATTCAGCTAGGAGAGCTTGTCTATATTGTGGGTAAAAGCGGAAGCGGCAAAACGACACTGCTCAAGTCGCTCTATATGGATATTCGTCCAAAAAAAGGAGAGATCCGGGTTGCAGGATTCAGTTCCCGCACCATTAAAAAGCGGCAGATCCCGCTCTTGCGCAGAAAGCTTGGGATTGTTTTCCAGGACTTCCGTCTGCTCGAAGACCGCAATGTTTATGATAATCTTGCTTTTGTACTGCAGGTAACGGGCACGAAGGACAAACTCATCAAGGAGAAGGTGATGCATGCGCTTGAGAGTGTTGGTCTTGAACATGCCGCCAAACTGATGCCTCTCGGCTTGTCGGGTGGAGAACAGCAGAGAATTTCAATAGCAAGGGCACTTGTACGCGAGCCACTTGTTATTCTGGCCGATGAACCGACGGGAAACCTCGACCCCGATACATCGCTTGAAATCCTTGAGTATCTGAAAAGAATTAACCAGAAGGGCATCATTGTCCTTATCGGCACCCATGATTATGAACTGGTTCGGCACTCCCCTTTCAGAACGCTGCAAATTACCGGGCTGAACCTTGAGGAAACTACCATGGAGCCTTCAGCGACAGGGTTCCGACCGGCGGTTTGCAACACGCCATAATTATCTTTTATATTCACCATCGAATCCGGACCGCTTTCAGCGGTACTTTTTTCTCCAGAATCAATGGTTAGCCTAAGCTGACATCCTTAATGGCACTCGACTACACCACACTGAATCTACTCCGTCAGAACCACCCTGCATGGCGATTGTTATGCGCCCAGCATGCACCGCTGGTGGCTGGGTTTCTGCATCGGGTTTTTATTGTTCCCAATGTGCGGATCCTCTCACAGGCTGATCTAGTCGAGGCGCTTGAAGATGAATTGTTTGCCTTGCGCCAACAACTCGGAGCTGACCAGTTTCCCGGGACGGCGCAAAACTACCTGAATGAGTGGGCTGATAACGAGAAGGGATGGCTGCGTAAATTCTATCCGGACGGTACGGATGAACCTCACTTTGACCTGACTGCGGCAACTGAAAAGGCGCTTGCCTGGCTGGAAGGGTTGACTGAACGTGCTTTTGTTGGAACTGAGTCGCGACTTCTGACCTTATTTGAACTGTTGCGTCAAATGAGTATGGGAAGCCAGGCCGATCCTGAAGTTCGGATTGCGGAACTGCAAAAGCGCCGTGACGATATTGATGCAGAAATTGCCCGCATTCTCGGCGGAGAGATATCGCTTCTGGATGATACCGCTCTGAAGGATCGTTTCCAGCAGTTTCTGCAATTGGCACGTGAATTGTGAACCGATTTTCGCGAAGTTGAGCAGAACTTCCGCAAGCTCGATCGCCGGGTTCGTGAACGTATTGCACTCTGGGAGGGAGCCAAGGGAGCGCTGCTTGAAGAGATCATGGGCGAACGTGATGCTATCGCCGATTCGGATCAGGGAAAAAGTTTCCGGGCATTCTGGGATTTTCTCATGTCACAGTCCCGCCAGGAGGAGTTGAGCGTCCTTCTGGAAGAGGTGCTTACCTTACCGCCTATCATTTCGATGCGCCCCGATACCCGTCTGCGACGGGTTCACTATGACTGGCTGGAGGCCGGAGAACATACACAGAGAACTGTAGCGAGACTCTCTGAACAGTTGCGCAGGTTTCTCGATGACAAGGCTTGGCTTGAGAATCGCCGCATCATGGATATCCTGCATGAGATCGAAACCCATGCCCTTGATTTACGCGACGATCTCCCTTCAGGTGGATTCATGCCTCTTGACGGCTCAACGGCGGTCATTGAACTGCCTCTTGAAAGAGCCCTTTATCGCCCTCCCTTCAAACCGTTGATTGCTGGCATCGCTCTGGATGAAGGTGATGCGGAAATTGATACCGCAGTTCTTTACGCCCAGGTTGTTGTCGACCGGGCCGAATTGTTGCGAAATATCCGCATGGAACTTCAGATTCACAGCCAGATCACCATAGGGGAGGTGGTTATGCGTCATCCGCTGCGTAATGGGTTGGCTGAACTGGTTGCTTATCTGCAACTTGCCGGGGAGTGGCCCCGGACTGCGGTGGATGAAGGAGCAGAGGAAGAGGTAAGGTGGCAGAGCGTAACGGGTATAACCAGGCAGGCAACCCTGCCGCGTATTATTTTATTAAGAAACTGATGATGAACCATACAGAGATTGATACTTCCCGTACGTTGTATCCGACCGAGGAACTCTCTACTGTCGTAATTCCCCTTTTGAAAGGCGTGATTTACGAGGAGGATAACCAGTTATTATGGAGCGCTTTACTTAACCAGCTGGCTGGTGTCAGGGATTACGTGGCTGTTCTTGGTCTGGAATTGATTGTCGATGAGGCAGAAGGATACGCTTTTTTGCGTTCTCAGTCTGAAACCGGAGCAGAAGGCACAAACACCACTCCCCGCCTTATGGCAAGGAGGCAACTCAGTTACCCTGTCAGCCTGCTGTTGGCACTGCTGCGAAAAAAACTGGCTGAATTTGATGCCGGTGCCGGAGATACACGCCTGATTCTTTCACGGGATGAGGTAGTTGAACTGATCCGTATTTTCCTCCCCGCTGCCAGCAATGAGGTCAAGTTGATCGACCAGGTCGATGCTACGTTGAATAAAATCGCCGACCTTGGTTTTATCCGCCGTTTAAGGGGAGAACGGCAGATGATTGAAGTCCGCAGGATTATCAAGGCGTTTATCGACGCCCAGTGGCTTGCCGATTTTGATAAACGCCTCGACGAATACCTGCAGCGACCTGCACAACCTTTGGAGAAAAATGATGAGTGAGGCCCTTGAATTTGGATTTATTGGTGACGACCGTCTGGCTGGCTTTCGTCTGCAGCGTCTGGAGGTTTTCAACTGGGGAACCTTCGATGGACGGGTCTGGACATTGCGGCTGGGCGGAAAAAATGGACTCCTCACGGGGGATATCGGTTCCGGGAAATCGACGCTGGTCGATGCCGTAACAACCTTACTGGTGCCAAGCCAGCGTATTGCCTATAACAAAGCGGCAGGGGCCGATAATCGTGAACGCACGCTTCGCTCTTACGTGCTGGGTTATTTCAAGTCGGAACGGCAGGAAAACCTTGGTGGAGGAGCTAAACCTGTCGCCCTGCGCGATCTCAACGGTTATTCGGTGATTCTCGGGGTTTTTCATAACGTCGGGTACGACAAGACCGTGACTTTGGCACAACTCTTCTGGATGAAGGATACCACACAGCCAGCCCGTTTTTATGCTGCTTATGAGGGCGACCTCTCCATCGCGGCCGATTTTTCTGCTTTTGGCACTGAAATCGGGACTCTGCGCAAGCGCCTGCGCGGGTCGGGAGTTGAGCTATTCGAAAGCTTTCCACCTTACGGCGCCTGGTTCCGACGGCGCTTCGGCATCGATAATGAGCAAGCACTGGATCTGTTTCATCAAACCGTATCGCTCAAGTCGGTAGGAAACCTGACGGATTTTGTGCGTCTCCACATGCTTGAACCATTTACTGTCGAGCCACGTATTGCCGCCCTTATCCAGCATTTCGAAGATCTCAACAGGGCTCACGAAGCCGTCCTCAAAGCGAAGCGGCAGATAGAGATGCTGGGGCCGCTGGTGGCTGATTGCGACAATCACCAGAGTATGGCTCGAACAGCAGAAGCGTTGCGGTCATCTCGCGATTCCCTGCGTCCTTGGTTCGCATCTCTCAAGCTGGAATTGCTGGAAAAACGTCTTTCCTCCCTTTATGAAGAGTTAAGCCGGCACCATATCATCATCGAACGGCTGGAGGCAGATCGCCGCACCCAACAGGAGCGTGATCGTGAGCTGAGACGAACCATCGCCGAAAACGGCGGTGACCGTATCGAAAGTATTGATGCAGAGATTCGGCAGAAACAGGAGGATCTTGAACGGCGGAATCAGAAAGCTACCCGATATGGGGAACTTGCACGTTTGCTTGGTGAGCATCCTGCGACGAACGCTGAGGAGTTTCATCTTCAGCGCAGCGGGCACTCAGCCATGCGCGAAGCAACTGCTGAAACTGAAGCAAGGGTTCAAAACGATCTCAATGAGGCGGGTGTCCTCTTTACCCAGGGACGCCATGAGCATGAACAACTGACAACCGAGATCAAGGGCTTGAAAGCCCGCATGAGCAATATCGACGAAAAACAGGTGGCCATGCGTCGCTCGCTCTGTCAGGCCCTGAATATCGCGGAAGATGAGATGCCGTTTGCCGGAGAGCTGCTTCAGGTTCGTGAGGAAGATCAGGTCTGGGAAGGAGCCATTGAACGAGTGCTCCGCAACTTCGGACTTTCACTGCTGGTGCCTGACCATCACTACATGAAGGTGGCGGAATGGGTGGAGCGAACCAATCTGAAAGGTCGCTTGGTCTATTTTCGGGTGCGTCAGCGCTCTCGCAGTGAACAGATGCCCGATCATTCGGCTTCTCTGGCATACAAGCTCGCCATTAAAGCCGATTCCCCTTATTTTGACTGGCTGGAACATGAAGTCGCCTGGCGTTTCGACCTGGTTTGCTGCATGAGCCAGGAAGAGTTCCGGAGAGAGAAAAAAGCCATAACCCTAGCCGGACAAATCAAGTCACCGGGTGAACGCCACGAAAAGGATGACCGCCACCGGCTTGACGACCGCAGCCGCTACGTACTGGGATGGAGCAATGCCCAGAAAATCGCTGCATTGGAAGAGAAAGCCCAAGTACAGAAAAAAGAACTTGCCGAACTCGCTGGCCGCATGAGCAGTCTGCAGCAAGAGCAAACGACTCTCAAAGAGCGCCTGACAATACTCTCCAAGCTTGACGAATATCCGGATTTCCGCGATCTCGACTGGCAGCCTCTGGCCGTTGCCATCTCCAGACTGGAAAAGGAAAAGCGTGATCTTGAGGCAACCTCGAACATTCTGCAAACCCTGACCGCCCAACTTGCCGCGCTGGAAGTGGAATTACAGGAAACGGAGCGAAAACTTGACGATCGGAAGGATAAACGCTCGAAGATCGAGCAAAAGATCAGCATTATAAAGGAGATACAGCAACAGGCACTTACTCTTCTTGCTGAAGCGGGACCAGAAGCTGCCGCGCGTTTCGCTATGCTTGATGCCATGCGTGGACAGGCTCTCGGCGAACAGACGCTGACGGTTGAATCGTGTGACAATCGCGAGCGTGAGATGCGTGACTGGCTGCAGACAAAAATCGACGGCGAAGACAGGAAGCTCTCCCGACTGAGCGAAAAGATCATCAGGGCGATGACCGAATACAAGGAGGAGTGGAAACTCGAAACCCGTGAGGTGGATGTCAACATTGCTGCCGGGCCGGAATATCGTTCGATGTTTGAACAACTCCATGCAGATGATCTGCCGCGCTTTGAGGGACGGTTCAAGGAGCTGCTCAACGAAAATACCATCCGGGAAGTTGCCAATTTTCAATCACAACTGGCTCGTGAGCGCGAAACCATTAAGGAGCGCATTACCCGACTCAATGAATCGCTGATTCAAATCGACTTTAATCCCGGCCGATACATCACCCTCGAAGTGCAAATAAACCTCGATGCCGACATCCGTGAATTTCAGGCGGAGCTTCGCGCCTGCACCGAAGGCAGTCTGACCGGCTCGGATGACGCGCAGTATTCCGAAGCAAAATTTCTCCAGGTGCGGCGGATCATCGATCGATTCCGTGGCCGTGATGAGCACACCGATCTGGATCGGCGCTGGACAGCCAAAGTTACTGATGTGCGCAACTGGTTTGTCTTTGCAGCCAGCGAACGGTGGCGGGAAGATGACAGTGAACATGAACACTACGCTGATTCGGGAGGTAAATCTGGAGGGCAGAAGGAGAAACTCGCCTATACAGTACTTGCCGCCAGCCTGGCATATCAGTTCGGTCTGGAGTGGGGCGCGGTACGATCCAGGTCGTTCCGCTTTGTGGTTATCGACGAGGCCTTCGGACGAGGTTCTGATGAATCGGCTCAGTACGGACTGCAACTCTTTGCCCAGCTCAACCTGCAACTGCTGATTGTTACACCATTGCAGAAAATCCATATCATAGAGCCGTATGTCTCCAGTGTCGGGTTTGTTCACAATCAGGAGGGGCGCTGCTCGGTGTTGCGCAACCTCACTATCGAAGAGTATCGCGCCGAGAAAGAGAAGGCGCTTGAATGAGCTGGACAACTCCCGCAGAACTCAAGGCTCAGGTTCAAAAACTCTGGGATCGGGGCATACTCCTCTCCGCCCTGACTGGCGGTGAAGAGATATTCCCCAGGCGTTTGACGCTGAAAGGGCCAGACTCACGTCAGTTAAGCGACTCATTTTCCGAGGTGCGTGATTGGATTGCCCGGTTGTCGGGCCCAGCGAAACAGTACCGGATTGTATGGCGCAGCATTAATCATCGCATTCTGGGAATCAATGAAATTCCTGCGGAAATCTGGATCGATTCACTCGATGATGCTCTTGGGTTGATTGGCAAACGTCGTGCAGCCGAACAATTTGCCGCCCTGGCCGCACTAACCTGTGAGCACGAGTCTGAACTACTCCCATGGCTTGCAAAACGGCCCTTACGCACCTTGGAGCTGGCTGAGGAATGGCACCGACTTTTGGCAATTGTCGCATGGCTGCAGAAGCATCCCCGGCCTGGCATATATCTCCGTCAGATCGACCTGCCAGGAATACACAGCAAGTTCATTGAAGGACACCGGAGTGTGCTGGGAGAACTGTTCGATCTTATCCTTCCACCGGAGGCGATAGATACAACGGCCACGGGATCCGGAGGCTTCTGCCGCCGTTATGGCTTTCGGGATAAGCCCTTGCGGGTTCGGTTCCGAATCCTTGACTCGAAACTGGCGATTTTACCTACAGAAACCGACCAGGATATCACCCTGACACAAGCAACCTTTGCCAAGCTGGAGATTGCGGTTGATAAGGTGTTTATTACTGAGAATGAAATTAACTTTCTGGCTTTTCCGCAGATTCCTCAGGCAATGGTGATTTTCGGAGCCGGCTACGGTTTCGAGAACCTCAGCGGAGTCGACTGGCTGCATGGACGGAATATCTATTACTGGGGAGATATCGATACTCATGGATTCGCCATTCTCAACCAGTTGCGCGGGTTCTTTCCCCATGCTGCATCCCTTTTGATGGATCGTCCTACGCTAATAGAACATCAAGCACTTTGGGGCGTTGAACCATCTCCCGAAACCGGAATCCTCACGCGACTGACCACCGAAGAGAGCGTGATCTACGATCAGTTACGCAAGAATGAATTGGGCGGTCAATTACGGCTCGAACAGGAAAAGATTGGCTTTAATTGGCTGATCGAAGCTTTGGAGAGGGTGTGAGTGCGAAGAGAATATAGCTCAATACACTTAAAACTCACATCCCCGATTGACCCAATAATGCCAATCTTCAACCGCTTCTCGGGTAGCTTCATCTGCCTCAACTACGGCAATCTGGGCCAGGGGGACACCCAACTGACGGCCATGCCACTTGACCATTACAAACATCTCGTGTTCACATTCATCTTCTGAAGTCATCCCCAAAACCTCAACTTCTTCACCTTCTTCAAGAGGTGAAATTGTTCTTTTGGCAATACATTTGGCTTTAAGGGGCGTTGAGATTTTATCATCAAGATAGCAGTACCATCCCATAGCCAGTTCTTCCGGGCCATACGCATCAACAATGATTTCATATTCAATGCGTTGATCACGAATTTCATCCTCTTCAACTCTGGTCATATAATCCTCTTTTGCTTCCGCTGATGTAATAAATTTACTCCTGATGCTCAATTTCACAAATAAATTACATACTCCAACTTTTGACGTTAGTAAAAGCCTTCCAGCGTACCACTACCGTCATGAATCATGCCTTCTCCACTCGGCTGAGGGCTCGAAAATCGTGTGCGTTCAATTGTGGACAATACACCTTCTATCATGGCTTGTTTCTTCTCGTGCGATTGATTCCATCGGTAGTGCTGAGTGTAAGCCGTCTCAACTCCTGAATCACAGGTGCGCGAGAACCGAAGCTGTCGTTTTGTGCCGCGTTGCTGGTAAGAATGTAAGCTGGGAACCATATTAAGATCATGTGCGTAAAATCCAATGATGCGCAAAATGCGGTTTGCCTTGGAGAGGTTCCCTTGAAATACTCTTTCGAGATAGGATACGTGACCACAAAGCCATGCTTCGTGATCTTTGGGTAACAGATTTCCAGTTTGAAGCATGACTGCCAAGGGCGATATCTCGTCCGACTCTTTAAGCAGGAGCATGACGGCCTTCACGACTTTTGGGTAATATTTGTCATTCCTGTAAGAACTGACTGTGACTGTTTTCATGTAAATTACGATGTATCTTTTCCCGTAATAAGATATCGCTGTTTGCTACTGCAGGGCTTTTCTGGAAGTGTTGAAAACAAGGCTTTTTGCTTATAGACATCAACGACATCACTCCCTCCGTTTCAGGCAAGCGTCTTTGCCCGACTTCTTACTCCTTCAAAAATCGCATCGGAAACCAGAGAGGGAAATCCTGAAGGCAATTGGCCACTTACCCGTTCGATAACCTCGGGGGTTTTGGCAATCATACCATCGATAACCCCGACACATACCAACTCACTCAGACCGCAAGAGATGCCCGTTGTTATAAGATGCTGTTTCTGAATATTTTTCCATAGGTAATGTTTGTTCTGGCCCCACAAACCCATCGCCATTCTTACCTTGTGAGGCGAAAGCATTTTTGGACCATTGCCCAGTACAGGATATGCCGACAAAACATCATAGAGTGGTGTGAGGTGGTATGAGCCTCCACGGTCAATGAAAACGCTGAAGTTCTTTGCATGCCCATCTACAGCACAAAGGAGTAAAAAAGCTACCTGCGCTTTAAAAAAATCAATACGATCCTGATCAGCTCTCGATGAACCTAAAAGCAAATTCATGATCGACCTGATTCCAGGCCCCCCATCGCTCTCATATTTAAGCCCTGACGGAGTACCGGTGGCTTGACACATATCCTCCTGTGGCAACCGGATAATCCACGATTCATCCATCGAGAACATTCGATCAAAGCGCTCAACTATCAATGTTTTCATGTCACCGAACTGCGCCATCAGGCATGTTGCCATTGACATTCCGTATGCCTGCAACAGCATACTGCAAAGCCATTCATTTTCAACAGATGTCGTCATATCAATATTGAAATGACCCATTTGACCCAGCGGCAGCTTGAAGATATGCGTCGTAGGTGTAGCTCCTGATGGCCGTTTCCATTGCCCATCATGCCATAGGAGAGCTGTCTTTTCCTGTGCTCCGGCAAGTGAGATGCGAAACTCTTCATGTCCGGCCATTTGCTTGCCGAAGGAATCTGACGTTACTTCGCGCGCTATCAGACGTTCAATATCATCATTACTCACCGGTTCGGCAGTGATCGTCCGAACGTCAACCATATCGATCCCATCAGGCAATAATTGAATTGCACCAACACAGTCACGACCGATTTCAGTAAGAAGGTGAAATGCCTCGATCGACCCAGTAGAAAAACGATCACGGATTCTTCTTCGAATCACATCGTTATCCGGCAGCAGATTGTCGAAAAATGAATGGACGACGTCGCCACTATACTTTTGTTCCCGTAACGGCATCGAGAGTGAGAGAGGACGAGACAAAGGGGAAGAAAGCCATGAACCTGCATAGACGAATTCATGCGAGCCGACCGTGCTCAGATTCCATGCGCCCACAAGCTCACCATTCATAAAAACCCTGAGTGTACGGGATTTCAGTTTTCTACCCATCACCACTCCCCGCCAGTGCGTTCTGTACTACTGGGCTTCAGCACCAGTTCCAGACCAAGTGCTGAAAGAAGCTTGAACAGGCTTGCTATACTGGAACGGTCCGGGCAGTTTTCCAATGCTGATATAGTTTTTGGAAACAAACCGACATTTTCTGCAGCCTGCTTCTGGGTCAATTTCAGCTTTTTTCGATATCCGTTAAGCACCATTGCAAGCTGCCCAGGCGTCCGGATCGAGTGCTTCTCCATGTATGAATCATTGTTCATTTTGCATTTGGCTTTTGTCATTACCAGTAATATACCCTTAAAGGTAAATATAAAGAATATACCCTATAGGGCATACTCAATAATTATAACCTATAAGGTATATTAGCATGATACGAGGAGAGCGATCACACATAAGGGCACCTCTATTTATTGCAGATATAAGAGATGGAAGGCAGCTTTAGTTTTGTTGGGGTTCAGGAATCACCCCAACCTACATATGGGCACATCAATTTGTTCCCGAGTAACATGTTGCGGAGATAAAGTTTTGATAATCAATTTTTTTCATGCATCCCATTTGAATCAATAGAGGTGTCCTTTTCTTGCTGACTGCAAAAAACTTTTATAGGTCTGCCGGGATATACGGTATTAACCCTTTTTCATAGGCAATGACCTGAAGTTCACGCGACATGTGGCGAGCATCTACCAGCATCCCGTTGACTTTCAATGTCCAAATCAATGGATTTTGTTCAACATTGCCCGGCAAGCACCAGTTTGGGTCAAGTGGATACATTTTCATCAGGTCACGAATAAGTTTCGCTTTGTTTTCTCCGCTGCTTTTACTGACGCCAAACGCTGTGCATAACTCATCAGTCCGCATATGTGGAATTTGCGTTTTGTCGAAAAGAAAATTGACTGTACCGAGCGCATAGAGAACGCCGCATGCCCAAATTTCCGGTTTCCCCCGAATGATGGGGGACGGTCGTTTGCGCGAAAGCGCTGCCGCCAAATTACGAGCAAGCGTTGCATAATCGCTGTTCAAGTATTTCTTGCAAACGCTCTCTGTCAGATTGACAATTGCAGAATATGCAGGTTCTAAAGCGCTTGGAACGGATTCAGATTGTTTTTTGGGCATTCAAATTCACCTTATAAGTTCAAATTAATCAAACAGCCGGCTTCAGGAGCAGCCGGTTGTCATTCCGCAATCCTCGCACACTTTGCAGGTTCCATTCTGCTTGACGCGCATGGAGCCGCAGTTTTCACACTGTTCGCCGGTATAGCCCTGAACTTTAGCCTGATAGGCCTGACTCTGGCGTGCTGAAGTGTGCGATGATTCAGCATGGACCAAGAGCGCCGGTTCGACAACCTGAGCAGTGTCTGACGTGCCGTTGCTTTTCTGTTTTCCCTCGTCCCCATCCAGGAGCTCATCGACCGCTTTCACATGCACAAAATCCTTGCGACCGAGATAGTCGTATCCGATTGAACGGAAGACATAATCGAGAATGGATGTGGAATTTTTTATGGCGTTGTGGCCCTGTACCGTGCCTGCAGGTTCAAACCGGGTAAAGGTGAAGCTGTCGACAAGTTCCTCGAGCGGCATACCGTATTGCAAAGCCTTGGATGCAAGCACAGCAAAACAGTTCAACAGCCCTTTGAAGGATGCGCCCTCTTTATACATGTCGATAAAAACCTCTCCAAGGGAACCGTCTTCATACTCCCCTGTCCGGAGAAAGACCTTGTGTCCACCGACATAGGCTTCACGGATATAGCCTTTCCTCCGCTTTGGCAAATACCGGCGCTCTGAGCGATGATAGACTCGCTCGACAATCCGTTCCTGCACCTCCTTAGGTCCCTTGGTTTCATCAAGACTCTCTTCCGTACCAAGCATGATGACCTCGTCGAGATCCTGATAGCTCGATATATTGAGCGGCTGGGAGAGTTTAGATCCATCGCGATAGACGGTGACCGCCTTGACCATATGCTGCCATGCAGACTGATATACTTCGCCGATTTCAGCGGTCGTAGCTGTTCCGGGCATGTTGACTGTTTTGGAAATCGCACCTGAAATAAAGGGCTGTACCGCCGACATCATGCGAATGTGAGCCATATGCTTGATATAACGGAGTCCTTTTTTACCACACTTGCTGGCACAGTCGAACACCGCGAGATGTTCAAGTTTCAAGTGAGGAGCCCCTTCAATGGTCATGGTGCCGCAGACGTAGTCATTGGCAGCTTCAGCATCCTCAAGCGTAGCACCAAGAGCCAGAAGCATATCAAAATCGGGATCATTGAGCTGTTCTTCAGTGAATCCGAGTGCTGCACAGAAATCCTCACCGAGAATCCATTTATTGAAAGCAAAACGGATATCAAAAACAGTGTCAAGCTGTGACTCCACCACTTCGATCTTGTCGTCGGTAAAACCACGACTTTTCAGCCATTGGCGATTGATGGATGGTGAGCCTGCAAGTGTTCCATGTCCCTTGCAGTAGTGTTCGATATCATCAATCTGTGCATCGGTGTAGCCGAGCCTTTCAAAGGCTTTATGTACCGATTGATTGACAATTTTGAAATAGCCACCACCGGCAAGTTTTTTGAATTTAACAATGGCGAACTCGGGCTCGATACCAGTAGTATCGCAATCCATAACCAACCCGATGGTTCCGGTAGGCGCAATAACACTAACTTGGGCATTACGGTATCCGTATTTTTTCCCTTTCTGAAGCGCTTCATCCCATACCTTTCCAGCAGCTTCAAAAAGCTCTTTGGAGCAATACTCAGCATCTATGCCACGCGGTTTAACTGAAAGTCCTTCGTACTCCTCTTCGGACATGTTCCTGGCAGCCCTGCGGTGGTTGCGGATAACGCGAAGCATATCCTTGGCGTTTGCACTGTACCCGGCAAACGTACCAAGATCATGAGCCATTTCAGCAGAGGTCAAATAGGCCTGACCGGTCATTATCGCTGATATGGCGCCAGCTAAAGCGAGGGCTTTTGGTGAATCGTAAGGAATGCCGAGCACCATCAGCACCGTGCCCATATTTGCAAAACCGAGACCAAGTGTTCTGAACTCGTAGCTCAGACGGGCTATATCCCTGGAAGGGAAATGGGCCATCAAGACTGATATTTCAAGAACGATTGTCCATAGATTGGACGCATGCTGCAACTCCCTGACCTTAACCTTGCCCGAGGCCTCGTCGATAAAATGAATCAGGTTCAGACTGGCGAGATTGCATGCCGTATCGTCAAGGAACATGTACTCAGAACATGGATTACTTGCATTGATACGCCCGCTCTCTGGGCAGGTATGCCATTCGTTGATGGTAGTATCGAACTGCAGGCCGGGATCAGCGCATTTCCATGCGCTGAGCAGGATTTTTTCCCAAAGGTCGCGGGCGTTGACTGCTTTTGCAATCTTGCCTGTTGTGCGCTCACGCAGCTGCCAGAGATCGTTGTTTTCAACCGCCTTCATGAACTCGTTGGTCACCCGGACGGTATTATTCGAATTCTGGCCTCCAACAGTATGGTAGGCTTCCGATTCGTAATTGGAGTTGTACTCTTCAAAATCAAGCGACGTGTACCCCTGTTCGACTAAGGCAAGGACACGAACGATATAACTCATCGGCACAGAACGGCTTAACGCATTCTGAATCAGGTTCTGCAATCTTGGGTTAGCCTTGCGGTCAACTCCGTTTGCAATGGCTTCTTCTACAATAGCCTGAAGAAAACGGGAACAGATTCTTGAACCGGCTACCAGTGACGCAACCTTGTCCTCTTCCTTCGCCTTCCACTCGATAAACTTTTCGACATCAGGATGGTCAATATCAACGATGACCATTTTGGCGGCCCTCCGTGTTGTCCCTCCTGATTTTATAGCACCTGCCGCCGAATCAAAAATTTTCAGAAAACTCATCAGGCCGGAAGAACTTCCTCCACCACTCAGCTTCTCCCCGCCAGAACGGAGGTTTGAGTAGTTCGTGCCCGAACCACTGCCAAATTTAAACACCCTGGCCTCGCGGATGGCCAGATCAAAAATACCACCTTCATTAACAAGGTCGTCACTGACTGACTGGATAAAACATGCATGAGCCTGAGGCCTGCCGTAAGCATCTTCCGACTCTCTGACCTCCCCGCTTTTCTGATCAACATAAAAATGCCCTTGGGCCGGGCCGGTAGTGCCATAAGCAAAATTCAAACCCGTATTAAACCATTGAGGCGAGTTTGGAGCACCCATCTGCTTAAGGATCATAAACGCCACCTCATCATAAAAAGCCTGAGCATCATCAGGGGTGTCGAAATAACTGTTATTTTCGCCCCAATCTCTCCAGCACCCCGCCATACGATGGACCACTTCCTTAATTGAGTGTTCGCTGCCGGTCACCGGATTGCCTTCGGGATCGGTGAGAATGTTGCCGTTTTCGTCGCGTTGAGGAATTCCTGTTTTCCGGAAATACTTCTGGGCAAGAATATCTGCAGCGACCTGCGACCACTGTTTCGGGACTTCTATATCGGTCATTTCAAAGACCTTCGAGCCGTCAGGATTGCGCAGTACCGAAGTCCTTCTGGTGT
This sequence comes from uncultured Chlorobiaceae bacterium, assembly GCA_903851385.1. GTDB lineage: Bacteria > Bacteroidota > Chlorobiia > Chlorobiales > Chlorobiaceae > Chlorobium. The sequence goes on from CAINOC010000091.1 coordinate 18,088, forward strand.
ATTCAAAACGGTCGTAAACATTTTCACCGGAATTGGTGAAGAGACGAGAAATTTTCATGAGGGCTCTCCGGGGTGTAATATGAAATTTGAAAGGCAACTAATTAATTTTTATAAACTTAGTCCTTCCAGCAGCATCAATTTATGGCCATTAAACTATTGCCATTTGCTAGCAATATAATCTCAATGTAATGCCGAAAAAAACAAGTTTTAATAATCTTCAGAAGATATTCGATAAAGTCGCCAGGCTTTTTTCCCGAAGCCAAACAGCAACAATTTTCCGGCAGGTTTCCTGACTATAAACAGTTTTCGTTTATCTAAAAACGCTTTCTCTATAGGGCAACACTCTTCCCTTGACTACCCCTGCAGTACTCAATGAGGCAGGCAAAGTGGATGAAACCCACCGGAATTGACACGCAAAACAGAGCTGTCTGGCGAAATCCTCCGGCAATACCGTTTAACAGTTGCGGGTACAGTGTACGTATTTCACGTACTTCCCTTTTATCCGGACGTTGTATGTCCGGCACCAGAAAAGAACTTCTGAATTGTAATGATTTTTCCTCCAACCATTCAATAAAAAATAAAAAAAGTGCAGAAGGAAGAAGTGCTGAGAGCTGAGGGGAAATCAGTTGGCAGTTGGCAGTCGGCTGTTAGTGCTACTTGCTTACTGCTTACTGATGATTCCGTCGTGCTGGGGGGATGGAATGAGTACGGGTACTCAACCAGGTTTATTTGAACGGTATATTTTTGAGCGTTTCGACAAGAAAATCCCAGAATTTCTGGACGGATGGAATGTTGACCTTTTCATCCGGTGAATGAGGGGAACGAATGGTCGGGCCAAAAGAGATCATCTTCAACTCAGGATAGGTACTGCCAATAATCCCGCATTCGAGGCCGGCATGAACAGCCCTTATCTCGGGAATTTCTGCGAATTTCTTATGATAGATCTCCTGCATGATTTTCAGGATCGGAGATGCGTGGTCGGGCTTCCAGCCGGGATAGCGGCCATCAAATACCGAGTCTGCACCGGCAAGATCAAAGAGACTTTTGATCATGATTTCAAGATCGACTTTCGAAGAAGCAACTGAACTCCTGAGCAACATCTTGATGGTAATAATGCCACTTCCAGATTGCACAATGGCAATATTATTAGAGGTTTCGACCAGGCCGGCCATATCGTTGCTCATGCGCATCACGCCATTCGGACAGGCATAGAGAGCATTCAGAAATTGAACAAAAATTCTCTCTTCAATAACCGACTCGGGTAGAGCGGCAGAAACTGCCTCTATTTTCAGGGTTGGTTCAACTGCCGACAACTCATCTTTTATTGCGCCGGCGATGATGGTGAATCTGTCAAGAAATTCCAGCGCCGTCGAATCCGGCAGAGCTGCATGGACAAATGATTCACGCGGAATAGCGTTGCTGAGGCTTCCCCCATTAATGGATGCCAACAGCAACCCATGGTGAAAATGCCCATGATAAAGCAAACGGTTCATGATCTTGTTGGCATTGCCACGTCCCAAATGGATATCCAGCCCGCTGTGCCCACCCTTCAATCCGGTTACCTTGATCATGAAACCCTTCCATTCACCCGGCAGTGGCTGTTCACGATAACTGAAGCTTATCGTCCCGTTGCTGCCACCTGCACATCCGATAAAGAGTTCACCATCATCTTCCGAATCCATGTTCAAGAGGATCTCTCCCTTGAGCAGACCAGGTTTGAGTCCGAAGGCTCCCGTCATGCCACTCTCCTCATTACTGGTAAAGAGCGCTTCAAGAGTACCATGCAGCAGCTCCCTGGATTCAAGCACTGCCATTGCCGCCGCAACGCCCAAGCCGTTATCGGCACCAAGGGTTGTGCCATCAGCATGAACCCAGTCACCATCCAGAATGGTTGCGATCGGGTCTGTTGCAAAATCATGGTGTTTGTCAAGGTTCTTTTGCGGCACCATATCGAGATGACTTTGCAAAATAACCCCTTTACAATGTTCCATGCCAAGCGCAGCAGGCTTGCGGATAATGACATTTCCAGCATCATCCACAATGCTCTCCAATCCAAGCTTTTTCCCGAAAGAAGAGATGAACTCCCTGATTTTTTCCTCATTCCCTGACACACGGGGAATTTGAGTAAGAAGATGAAAATTGCTCCACACCTCACGAGGGCTGAGCTGTAAAATATTGTTATTCATAACAAAAAGAGAAAATTATCGTCCAGCATTGGTAAGGTGTCCTGATGTCATCGGCCAATCAATAGGTCATGACCAGTCCGCCTATCGAAAGGCCTGCTCCGGTGCCGACAAGCAGTACTTTTTGCCCTCTCTGAATATTACCGTCCCGAACAGCCTGATAGAGTGTTGCTGGAATGGAGGCCGCCACACAATTACCCAGCCACTGGAGCGTCTGCATGACCCTCGGTTCCGGCCAGCCGAATCGCTGAAGCATAAGCAGGCCGACCTTGCTTGCCTGATGCGGGACAACAACATCAATATCGAGCAGGCTTTTTGAAAGACCGGGGTAAAGCTCTTCAAGAAACGTTGCATCAATCCCGCGTACCATGCGTAACACTGCTGACCCATCCATGTGGAAGAGATCATCGTCAGAGTTGTGCCCCGGTTTGGCCGGATGGCGGGCCGAACCACCTCCCATAATGGTCGTGAGATAAGCTCCATCCCCATAGGTCTTGAAATGGGCCTGATGGATTGCGGATCTATCACCCTCATTGGAACGGGTAACAACAACAGCGGCAGCAGCATCGCCCACCAGCGATGCGGATTCCGGCTCTCTGGGATTAATGCCGCAGGAGGAAATGTCCGAACTGGCAATGAGAATATTACGGTAGCGTCCTGAGTTGAGATAACTTGCCGCTACATCCATAGCAGTGATAAAACTCAGGCAGGTGGTACTGACGCTCATGGAAGGAATGCCCGAGCGGCCAAGACCGAGATGGCGCTGGATCAACGCCCCTGTATCGGGGATGGCCTGTTCGCCTGTCCCCGAAGCATTGATAATAAGGTTGAGTTCTCCCGGGTCCATCCCTGCCTCTTCAAGAGCCTCGCGTGCAGCCTCTGCGGCCATGAATGACGAGGTTTCATCGGTAACCCGACGACGTTCGCGAACGCCGTTGCGCTTCTCCACCCAACAGGAAGGAAGGTTGTACAGCATTTCAAGTTCAGAACTGGGAACTATACAAGAGGGCAGATAACGGCCTAGACCTATAATCTTGAGTGGAAGGTTGACTTGCATAACTATTACCATTCCCTTTTGCGCATGAGCTCTACAAGCTCGGCAGTTCGTGATGCCTGTTTTTCGACAGCTTCAGTCAGGCGCTCCATTTCACTGTGCCGGCCTCGTTCCGTTTCCGTATCAAAAAGTATGGGCTTCTGAAACCCTTCGGAGAGCTTGAAAATATGAATACAGAGGTTGATAAGGATAACATACAACACGGGAAGCAGGTATTCTCCATAGATGACCGGCATTTCCTGATAATGCTGCAGAAGCCCTTCCAAGTCTCCACTGAAAAGCAGATCCCATTTCATGAAAAAATAGATATAGATAACGGGATGAAAGACAAGAAAGAAGCGCATGATCTTTGATTGCCGACGGTTTGCCGGTTCGCTTTCATATTTGGAGAGCAACCAGGGAAAATGTCCAACAAGCATGGCCGACCTTCGATCATTGAGATAGTGTGCCCCCTGAAGGGCTGAATCAATAAAGGAGGAGACCTGACTTAACAGTACTGTAGAGAGGATAGTTGCAAGAAAAGAGTAACTGAAATCATCAAATTTGAACGACCCAGCAAGATAGGGCAGCGTAATAGTCTTTGGTTTAATGACAATAAAAAGCAAAGCAATACCAGCAAGCAGGAGAGAAAAGGTCTGAAGCTTGCGGGCATGTTTAAGGCTTTCGATAACAGCATCCGCATTGGCTCCCTGCATGGAGTTCCCCGGGGGATCAATTCTCAAGAGCGCTGCTGAGTCAGTAAGAGGCGAGTAAAGACCGTTGACTCCAATATCGCAGCCTTGAACATCTCGATAGGTGGTAAAAATGTCGATAGCGCTTTTACTGAAATTTACTCCAGTCAAGTTTGTTCTGCTGAGGTCTGCTCCGCGCAGGTCTGCTCCGCTTAAATCAGCATCAGTAAAATTTGCACCGACGAGATTCGCCTTTGACATGTTTGCACCCCTGAGATTTGCTCCTGCAAAGTCCACACCTCGCAGATCAAGAGCCGCGAGAGAGAGGTCGTGCAGATCAGGACGGATATCCGCATGCTCCAGGCGCCACAGGTTCCAGACAGCAACGCCCTCTTTAAGACGGTTCAGATGTTCGGAATCAGTTATCATAAAGGCTTTTTTCCAACATACTTCAGTACGGCTTTCAGCAGTGAGGAACTCTGGATAACCTGTGTATAGGCTTCGTCCTGAGTCATATCCCTGTTCTCTTTTCTTATTTTAGCTCCGAGTTTACGGGCTGCGTTGGCAACTTTTGCTATTTCACGGGCAAGATCGGACTCACTGTCAATGTTGATTTGCCGGATGTTGCGCTGAATATAACCAATGTTGTTTCTGACAATGCTTTCAATGATTCCGTCATTGACAGTGTGACGTTTTTTATTGAAATCGTCATACTCAGTGTTATGCAGAGGCATCGAAAGGTCTCCGATATAATGCGCACAGAATACCAGTGGATATTCGGCATATTTACCGGCAGCACTCTCAGCCTTATAGGCTCTCACTGCACCTATAATCGCTCCGTAGAGGTGCCCCTCTTCATCGCCGGCTTTATTGTAGCGGGCAACTTGCTCAAGAACCATCGCCTCATCAACTTCTTTCTGTGCATTGTTGTTGAAGTAGTGGTTTTTTTCTTCTATCGGCCTGAATTCACTTTTTGACTTGGCGACGTCGGGCGCTGCAGCACTGTACCAGAGCTCAAATCCTGCGGCCTCTGCAATTGACAAATGGGTCTTGTCGTGCCAGGCAAAGGCCTGTACCGACGTCAGCATAAAGGAGAAAATCACGGAAAGCGAAGCAACTCCTTTTGATAGGGTTCGCATGACGGCCTCTCAGGTTTTAGTGATAGGATAACCGCTTAGAAAAAAAAGATGGTACATATTCATTGCGCTCATCCTGGTGACATTTCAAGCATTTTTCTGATTGAGCCCAATGAGGCAAGGCGGAGTGTTTCGTCGATTACAATCTCCGGTTTGCGTGAAAGCATGCACTGATAGAGCTTTTCAAGTGTATTCTGCTTCATCTGTGTGCAGACACTGAAGGGATTTTCAGGATCTTTTGGTGCTGGAATGAAGGTTTTCAAGGGAGAACGCCTCTTCATTTCGTAGAGAATACCGGGCTCTGTCGCTACTATAAACTGCTCTCGTGAACTTGAAACGGTATAGTCAAGCAGTGCTTTTGTTGAACCTGTAAACGCTGCATGACGCAGCACCTCCTCCCTGCATTCAGGATGGGCTATAAGCTCGGCATATGGATGCTCCCGACATGCCTTGAGAATATTTGGCTCGGAAAAAGCATCATGGACATAACAACAGCCCTGCCAGAGAACCATCTCCCGACCCAGTTTCCTTGAAATATAGCCGCCAAGGTTTTTATCGGGAGCAAAAATAATCTGCTTTTCTGCTGGAATCTGACGAATGATCTGTTCGGCATTGGAGGAAGTACAGGTGATGTCGGAAAGTGCTTTGATATCAGCAGTCGAGTTGATATAGGTTATGACGACCGCACCCGGGTACTGTTGTTTGAATTTCCGGAACTCTTCCGGAGGGCAACTGTCGGCAAGAGGACAGCCCGCATAGGTATCGGGCATCAGCACTTGTTTCCCTGGATTAAGAATTTTAGCAGTTTCAGCCATAAAATAAACCCCTGCAAAAACAATGACATCAGCATCATTTTTTTCTGCTGCTCTTGCCAGGGCCAGACTGTCGCCGACTACATCAGCAATTTGCTGTATCTCGGGAACCGTATAGTAGTGAGCAAGAATGAGGGCATTCATCTCTTTTTTAAGTACCCTTATTTGCCTGAAAAGCTCTTCATGAGCATAAACACCGTTACCCTGACTGGTTGAAGCAATATCTCTGGTCATAATGTGATTACAATCGGTTTCTAACAAGGAGGTGAGGGGTCAGAGGGAGTCATTGCAACGGATTACTTTAAAAAGTAATCGAGATCATCGTCCTCCCTGATCAGCAGCAGGATAGCGGCATTTGGAACAATAATATAACGCTCTTCCTCATATTCAATTTCATAAGAACTGTTCTGGATAAAAATTGCCATATCACCTACTTTTGCCTGTAATGGTATATACTGGGCTGTGGTAACACGCTCTTTCCATGGTTCATCTGATTCAGGCGGCGGGCCAATTGGATAGCCTGGTCCTGTTTTTATAACATAGCCGGACTGGATTTTTTCTTTTTCCTGAACACCAGGGGGAAGGTAAATTCCGGATTTTGTTCTTTCGTCAAGAGATTTTGGTCTGATTAATACTCTATCACCGACAACAACAAATTTATCTGTTATATTTATATTCTGAGTCATGTTATTTCTCTTGACATATTGACCGTTCTTACCTCGGCATTGAACTGAAGAAAATGTAACAAAAATTATGTGTCGGGCAAATCACGGAGAGATTGGAGATTGCAGGAGCATCAGGGGGCATATTACCCCGATAAAAGCATTAAAAAAATGAAAACTCCCTTATAAACGTGACTGCAGTCTGTCGGCACTGAATCATGAGCATTACGATCATGGCTGTAACCGACAAGTCATAGCTATAAAACCGGAACCTGAAACGTGCAGAAGTTTTCCACTCTTTTTGTCAAGTATAACACTTATCTGCTTTTTGTAGTCTACTGCGGCATCTCATTTCTTTTCATAAAGTTTCAGGATGATGATCTGCTTACCAAACTGCATAATAACGGCATGGAGGCCACTGCCTTCATAACCGATAAAATGATGAGCTATAGCTATGTGCTTAATCTGAAAGAAGAAAATGACCGGCTGATGCGCATAAACACCGAGCTTCTTTCCAGAGTGCTGAACACTGAAACTGCAGCTTTTGATGAACGAACCCGCCAGAAAATACTTGCCGACACTACGTTAAAGGCTTCAAAGTTTATTATGGCCAGAGTGGTTAACCGCAAATTCAGTGATCGGGAAAACATGCTGCTGATCAATGCGGGATGGAGAGATGGAATTAAAAAAGAGATGACTGTGCTGACACCGGAAGGACTTGTGGGAAGAGTGAGCACTGTCTCTGAGCATTTTGCAAAGGTGATGCCGATCATCAACGCAGACTTCAAGGTCAGCGTTGTATCCGGCAGCAGCAACAGCATGGGACTTCTCAGCTGGAATGGCGGCAATGAATCCATCGCCCAGGTTGAACATATTCCCATAAGCAGCAGCCTCAAACTTAATGAACAGATACTTACCTCTGATTTCAGTACATTTGCAAGCCGCGGTATCCCTGTCGGAAAAGTGGTACGTATTCAGCCCGATAAACTTTTCTATACGGTAGAAGTCAAACTTGCCGTTGATTTTTCATCATTGACCCATGTACTGATTGCGCCTCTGAAAATTGAAGCTGAAAAAATCGAGATGATCAGAGAGAATGCCTCTGTGGAAACATTCCCTTAATTGCAGAAACTGACTTGTGACAAAAAAATATCCTCTTTATATCGGCATTCTCTTTATTGTCGTACTGGTTCAGGAGTTCGGGCTGTCCCACCTCACCCTGTTTAAAGTATCCCCCGATATCATCACAATTTTTATTGCCTTTATTTCCGTAACCGTCGGCCAGAAGAGCGGCACAAGTTTCGGGTTTATGGCTGGTCTGCTTTCGGGCATCCTCTCAGGAAACATGGGCCTGAATATGCTTGCAAGAACAGTTGAGGGGTTTATCGCCGGTTTTTTCAATATCCCCGATGGCAGTCATGCTACTGCAAAGCAGAAAACTAAACGCATCTATGGAGCTATAGTGACAGCAGGTTTTTGTGCAAATTCCGTTCTGGCCGCAGGTTACAATCCTCTGGCCATTTCGCCGGCATACCGAATATTTGTCCTTGGACTCATTGAATCTTTGTTAACCCTCATACTCGCAGTTATCGTAACCCGGTTATTTTTGAGACAATCACTTGCAGACTGAACGATGGATAAACTTCAGCGACGCATCTGGATCATTTCGCTTTTTGTAATAGCTGTTTTTTCCGTTCTGTTCGGTAGGCTGTTTTATATGCAGGTCCTTAATTTTCAGGAGCTTGGATCAATTTCAACCTCGAACAGCATCCGCAGAATCTGGTCTCAGCCGCCTAGAGGACGCATGATTGACAAAAACGGCGTTATCCTGGTTGACAACCAGGCACTCTATACTGTCAAAGTGATTCCGTCAGAATTCAGAAAAGCGAAAACAGATTACCTCGCATGGATACTGCAAATAGATAAAAGTGAGCTGGCTGAAAAAATCAGTAAGGGAGCGGAACTGAACAAGTTTGCAGCAATAACCGTAAGTCGTAACCTTAATGCCATATCAATAGACCGGCTGAGCGAAAATCTCTGGCAGCTTTCAGGAGTGCTTATTGATACTGACAACAAGCGAAAGTACCCTGATTCATTTCATGGAGCACATATTTTCGGATATTCACGTCCCATATCGAAAGAGCAGATTGAAGCACTGGACGATGACAGTTATGCCCCGGATGACAAAATCGGATTCAGCGGTCTTGAAAAGTATTATGAAGAGTGGCTGAGGGGTGAGAAAGGAGCCCGATTTGAAATGATTACACCTCTCGGGAAATTTGCAGGGAAATACAACAACGGAAAAAATGATATCCCATCCGTACGAGGCGATGATCTTTATCTTTCTCTTGACGGAGGCCTGCAACAGCTTGCCGAACAACTTCTTAAACAAACCGGGAAATCCGGTGCTGTTGTAGCCATGGACCCTTCAACGGGAGGAATCCTTGCCCTTGCCAGTGCTCCTGATTATAGTCTTGATACTTTCAACGGTTCTACTGACCGCAAAGGGTGGAACGAAATTATTACGTCTCCCCAGAAACCGCTTTTTAACAGAACAATTCAGGCCGTCTATCCTCCAGGCTCCATCTACAAGATGATTCTTGCCATGGCCGCACTGGAAGAGAAAAAATTCGATCCAGATAAGAAAATACTTGACAACGGTGTCTTCATGTACGGGGGCAGACGATTTCTCAGTAATGAAGGCAAGGGACACGGATGGGTGGATATGAGAAATGCAATTACCGTTTCATCGAATGTTTACTTCTATAATCTGATTTTTCATGTAGGGTTTGATAATTGGACAAAATATGGAAGTATGTTCGGCTTTGGAGAAAAAACCGGAATTGACCTTCCCGGGGAGCGAGCGGGTCTTCTGCCATCGACGAAGTATTACGATAAACGGTACGGTAAAGACAAGTGGACAAAAGGGTATCTGGTCAGCCTTGCCATTGGTCAGGGGGAACTCGGGACAACACCGGTGCAACTTGCTGCCTACGCTGCAGCTATAGCAAACAATGGAACACTCTATCAACCGCATATTGTCAACGGATACAGGGATGCTGAAAGCGGTAAATATTATCCTTTGACCTTTGAAAAGAAGCATTTACCCGTTTCCGCCTCAACATTCAGTCTGATCAAGGACGGGATGATTGGAGTCGTGCAGCGCGGGACAGGAACGCTTGCGAAAGTGCCAGGCATCAACGTTGCTGGCAAAACCGGAACTGCACAAAACCCCCATGGAAAGGACCATGCCTGGTTTATCGCGTTTGCGCCTGTTGAAAATCCAAAAATAGCCATGGCGGTGCTTGTCGAAAATGCAGGTTTCGGCGGTTCCATTTCTGCTCCGATTGCCCGTGAGCTTATAAAGTATTATCTAAAGGGTCGCGAAATGCCCGGTTCAGCACCTCAAAAAGGTGTAAAAACCTCCGATACGTCTTTGCCGCCAGCAGAGAGCAGTGATAACGATCTGCCGGTGATTGAATCTGAAAAACCTCTCAATAGTAAAGACCCTGCCACTGGGGCACCTCCTGAAAGTAACAGCGGAAAGCAGCAGCAAAATGATTTATAAGCATGACCCTGTATCCATCCAGGGATTTCTTGAGGATACGAGTAATCTGAAAACAGGCCATACGCCGGGAGTCTTTTTTCCGGAGACAACCGATGACATGACAGAATTACTTAAAGGAGCGCCGAAAGAGCATCGCCGTTTCACCATAGCCGGAAACGGGACAGGCACAACCGGCGCAAGAATTCCTCTTGGTGACTATGTCATTTCCATGCAGAAGCTTGATCGGATCGGTGAACCGGTAGAACTCTCCGATGACAAGGCATATATAACCGTTCAGGCAGGGGCGCTCTTGGGTGACATCCAGAAAAAAGTCGAAGAGAGCGGCTGGTTTTACCCGCCTGACCCAACAGAAAAGCTTTGCTTCATCGGCAGCACCATAGCCAACAACTCCTCGGGAGCTCGATCATTCAAATACGGTTCCACAAGAAAGCATATTTCAAGAATCCTGGTTGTCCTATCCGAAGGCGACCATCTTGATCTCTCTCGTGGAACATGTATAGCTGATGAACAAGGAATGTTCCACCTCAGCTTGCCTTCAGCTGGCAATATTGCATTCCAGAGACCGCAATACACAATGCCTGATACATCAAAGCATAATGCAGGATACTTTTCAGAAGAGGGAATGGATCTTATCGACCTCTTTATCGGATCTGAAGGGACTCTCGGCATTATTGCCGAGGCAGATCTCATGCTCATACCACTCCCGACAGCACTCATATCCTGCCTTGTCTATTTCAGGAACATGGATGATCTCTTCAGCTTTGTCAGCCTGCTGAAAGATCCACACAACCCGGTCACACCAAGGGCTATAGAGTTTTTTGACAAGCAATCACTCAGCTTTCTCGCTTCAAAATATCCGGATGTACCTTCGAATAGCTGCGGAGCGATTTTTTTAGAGCAGGAAACAACTCCAGAAACTGAAGAGACCGATCTGGAGGCCCTGTTTGAACGAATGGAGTCCTGCAACGCCATGACTGACGAATCGTGGATGGCTCTTGACCGTGATGAACAGGCCCGATTACGCGAGTTCCGCCATTCATTACCTCTTCTCGTGAACGACTGGCTCAGCAAGCAGCAAGAGAGCAAAATCAGCTCTGACATGGCAGTGCCGGATGGAGCGTTCCGTGAACTGTTCGATTTTTATTGTAACTCCTGCGAGCAACAAGGCTTTTTCTATATCATTTTCGGCCATATCGGCAATTCCCACGTGCACCTGAACATCCTCCCCCGCAACAGAGAAGAGTTTATAAAAGGAAAAGCCCTCTACCGGGAATTTATTGCTAAAGTTCTTTCGCTGGGTGGAACAATTTCAGCCGAGCACGGTATAGGCAAGCTTAAGGCTGAATACCTTGTAGAGATGTATCATGAACACGGCATACAGGAGATGGTACGGATAAAAAAATCACTGGATCCATTTCTGATCCTCAACATTGGAAATCTTATCCCTCCAGCATATCTGGTAACTGAATAAGAGCACAGAATTGAGGGGTTCAATAATGCTATTATTTTTAATGAGTGGCAGGGATTTTTTTTGCAAACTATTGAGTTCATAATTAGAAAGAACCATTCATTATCATTGCTGATAGACAAGACGTTAATGGAGGCTAGGGTTCTGAGGGGAACATATGGGAAGTAGTTGTGATATAGCCCCCACCACGCAGAATTAATATTCAATTTAGTGGATAACCAGTTATTACTGTTACAGCAGAAAAATTTCCGTCTGCAAGCACTTCTGAACGAGAATGAGGAAAAGCTGACAGTCTCCCTTCGCAAGAGTGAGCTCCTGCAGAAAAGCGAGGAAAAATTCAGGAAACTGTTTGAGGAGCATTCTTCGGGAATGCTGGTTGTTGATCCAGTTACGACTAACATCATCGATGCCAACAGGGCGGCTGCCAGCTTTTATGGCTGGTCTATTGAGGAACTCAAGCAGAAATCTCTTCAGCAGATCAATCTTCTTTCACCAGATGTCTTGATGAAAGAGATAGAAAAGACCCTTGGGTCATCGTCGCAAAACCGCTTTTCTGTTTGCCAACGCCGCGCTGATGGTTCTGTGCGTGATGTAGAGGTATTCACGAACAGGATTGAAATAGCTGGTAAAGCGCTTCTTTATGCAGTTATTCATGACATCACTGAGCGTAAGCAGGTTGAACAGTCATTGGAGTTGAGTGAAATGATGTTTCGTTCCATTGCTGAACAAATTTCCGAGATAATTTTTGTTACGAATCCAAGTGGAGTTACAACCTATGCCTCACCTGCTGTGGAAACTATTACCGGCTATAAACCAGATGAGGTGATGGGTCATCGCTTTATCGAATTTCTGGCTGAAGAGGACATTGAGAGAGCTATCAGTTCATTTCAGGAGGGTTTGAAGACCAAGAAGGATTCTACACTCGAATTCCGCTACAAAAAAAAAGATGGCTCAATTTTTTACGCAGAGCTTCATGTGCAATATTATGAGAATCAGGGATTTATCGGATTGATACGGGATATTACAAATCGAAAGGCGGCAGAAAAGAAGTTGAATGACTCTTTGATGCAGTTGGAACACATGATGAACGGTACTCTGCATGCAATAGCAAACATTGTTGATGCTCACGACCCTTATACCGCGGGCCACGAACGGCACGTAGGTATCATTGCTTCGGATATTGCCAGGGAAATGGGATGGCTTGAAGAGAAATGCAAAAACCTGCAGTTAATCGGGCTGGTGCACGACATCGGTAAAATCTCTATTCCTGCGGAGATCCTTTCCAAGAGTGGGCGGTTATCTCCCATTGAGTATGATTTCGTTAAAACCCATGCTGAACAGGGCTATAACATACTGAAAGATATAGAGTTTCCAGTACCAATCGCGCAAATCATCCTAGAGCACCACGAACGTATGGATGGCAGCGGTTATCCTCGGGGACTGAAGGGGGATGAGACTCTTCCCGAATCACGCATTCTTGCCGTCGCCGACGTCCTCGAAGCCATGTCGTCACATCGCCCCTACCGATCGTCATTAGGCATTGACGCTGCCATCAGTGAAATTGAGACACAACGTGGTATCTTATTTGACACTGAAGTGGTTGATGCGATACTCCACCTCGTTCGGGAAAAGAAATATCAGCTCCCTGTCTGACTGTATTCGGACAAGAAGGGAAACTTTTTTACTGGTATTTATTGCCCAGGCAGTGCTTTACAACTTGTCCGATGCGTTTCAGTCCCTCTTGGCTTTCCTGAACATAGGGGAGCTGAGAGATCCCTCACAGGAGTTCGGGATGACATGTTGAGAATGCGACCGCATCAAGGGGCGTTTTTGGGGTTAACGAATTTTGTGAAGCTGCTGGTTGGCAGGGATAAAAGATCTTAAACAGAGTTTCCTTTCAGGTGTAATAGTCCTTCCCTTGTAAAACTCAGGAGAAAGACTGATCTTCCCTGTACTGATCTGCTGCCTCAGTTTCTGGAGGTCTGAGGTTGAGTTGCATATTTGGAAATAGAAAATCATTGAAGGTTACGGTGGCAAAAAAACAACATGTTCAGGAATACGTAAAGGCCATACAGAATAGAAAGGCCAGGTTTGAGTTTGAGATACTTGATACCATCGTTACCGGGATACAGCTTTTCGGCAGCGAGGTGAAGTCGGTGCGGCTTGGGAAGGCCAGCCTCAGCGACAGCTTTGCCATTATCCATCATAATGAGATATGGCTGGAAAACATGCAGATCACTCCCTACGAGCATAACCATATAGAAATGATTGAAGCGAAACGGAGCCGCAAACTGCTGCTGCATAAGGCGGAAATACGCAAAATCCTGACAAAGATCAATGAAAAGGGACTGACTCTCGTACCCCTGAAGGCTTTTTTCAACTCGAAAGGGCTGCTTAAAATTGACCTTGCCATTGCCAAGGGCAAAAAGCTCTACGACAAGCGGGAAACGATAAAAACAAGGGAAAACCAGCGTCAGATGGAGCAGATAAAAAAACAATACTAAACAAAAAACTGGGAATCCATGCTTTTTCCATCTGTAAAGGAACAACTTGATATTATTGTTGGCAATGTAGTTGAAATTATCAGTGTCGACGAACTCGAACAAAAACTTCTCCAAAGCATAAAAACCTCCAAACCGCTCAAGGTAAAACTTGGAGCGGATCCTTCACGGCCTGACCTGCACCTGGGGCACTCGGTTGTTCTGCGTAAACTCAGGGAGTTTCAGGATCTTGGGCATGAAGCCATCCTGATTATCGGCGACTTTACCGCCATGATCGGTGATCCTTCTGGAAAAAGCAAAACGAGGCCACAGCTTACTGCTGAAGAGGCCCGGGAAAACGGTTTAAGCTACTTTGAGCAGGCCTCGAAAATTCTTGACCCTCAAAAAACAACCATCTGCTATAACGCCGACTGGCTCGGAAAAATGACTTTCGCAGATGTTATTAAACTCTCAAGCCACTACACGGTTGCCCGGATGCTTGAGCGTGATGACTTTGAGAGGCGCTATCGTGCCCAAGAACCTATTTCCATTCACGAGTTTCTCTATCCGCTTGCTCAGGGTATGGATTCAGTACACCTGAAAAACGATGTTGAGCTTGGCGGAACAGACCAGAAATTCAACCTCCTCGTCGGAAGGGATCTGCAACGGGAGTACGGAATACCTCCCCAGGTGTGCATTACCATGTCGCTCCTGGTTGGTACTGACGGAAAGGAGAAGATGTCGAAATCACTGGGAAATGCCATCTGTTTCAACGACTCCCCTGCCGATATGTACGGCAAGTCGCTCTCAATTCCAGATACACTTATTGAGACTTACTGCAAACTTCTTCTGCCGGCAGCAGATACGGGAGTCCCTGAAATTCTTGCGACGTGGGAAACAGAGCCGAGAACGGCCAAACGGGCGCTGGCGAAAAAAATTGTATCGCTTTACTACTCAGAAGAGGATGCAGAAGGCGCCGAAACCAATTTTGATCAGGTTTTTATTCATAAAAAAGCGCCAGATGCTCTTGATCTTGTGGAATTTGACGAAGAGTCGATGCCGATTATCGACCTTTTGATGACTCTTGGAGCTGCAGTCTCGAAAAGCGAGGCACGAAGAATGATTGAGCAGAAATCGGTGCTTGTGGGCGACAACAAAGTTGAAGAGATCCACGAGTCCATTGCCCTCGAAATTGAGCCGAAAATCATCAGGGTTGGAAAAAGAAAGTTTTTTAAAGTGGCCACAAGAAAAACATTTTGATTACCACCTCTTTTTCATATAATTCGTCAACTTCGAACCTGTAAACGATTTAAGCAACATATAAATCCGGAGGCACGGCATTGTCATTTGTCCCATCAAAAGTTTTTTTCACTAAAGGTGTGGGAAGGCACAAAGAATATCTCTCATCATTCGAGCTTGCCCTGAGAGAGGCCAAAATTGAAAAATGCAATCTGGTTACTGTATCAAGTATTTTTCCTCCTCACTGTGAACGCATCACTGTTGAAGAAGGCTTGAAGCATCTCGCTCCCGGTCAGATCACCTTTGCGGTCATGGCCCGTAATTCAACAAATGAATACAATCGCCTTATTGCGGCTTCAGTCGGAGTAGCCATTCCTGCTGATGAAACACAGTACGGCTATCTGTCTGAACACCATCCGTTCGGAGAATCTGCCGAGCATTCCGGAGAGTATGCAGAAGACCTGGCGGCAACAATGCTGGCAACCACCCTTGGCATTGAGTTTGATCCAAACAAGGATTGGGATGAGCGTGAGGGCATTTATAAAATGAGCGGCAAGATTATTAATTCCTACAATATCACACAGACTGCAGAGGGCGAAAACGGCCTTTGGACAACGGTCATTTCTTGCGCTGTTCTCCTGCCGTAATGAGTAGTGGCCGGGTTAACGGAAGCATTACACAATAGAGCGGCCTGCTGAACGGGGAAGAGGCAACCTACTAGCCCTTTTCCCCGTTTGTTATTGTGGACAAAATAAGCATTCTACTGAGTAACCTTTTAATACAGAGGTGCATCACGGTTATGACTGAATCAATCAAAACTGATGTTCTAGTAATCGGCAGCGGCATTGGCGGACTTTATTTCGCCATTCATATGGCTGAATACGCTCACGTGACGATCATCACAAAAAAGGAAAGTTCCACCTCCAATACCAACTGGGCCCAAGGAGGAATAGCCGCCACCATCGATGACAACGACAGCTTCGAACTTCATTTTGCCGATACCCTAGAAGCCGGTGCCGGACTGTGCAATGAGGAAATGGTATCGCTTATGGTTAAGGAAGGGCCTCAACACATAAGGCGCCTTACAGAACTTGGCGTGCACTTTACCACATCTGACCAGAACAATCTACACCTTGGCAAAGAGGGAGGCCACTCAAGGAGCAGAATTGTTCACGCACAGGACTTGACTGGAAAAGAGGTTGAAACCGCACTGCTCAACCAGATCAACAGCCATCCCAATATCACCCTGCTTGAGCACCATTTTGCCATTGAGCTACTGACTGAGCATCACCTTGGCATCAAAACAAATGATATCAGCTGTTACGGTGCCTACGTCCTTGACTCGATGCAGAGGAAGCCAAAAAAGATTCTTGCTAAAATCACCTTAGTGGCATCCGGCGGCCTTGGCCATGTTTATCCTTACACGACCAACCCTGAAATTGCCACTGGAGATGGAGTGGCCATGGGATACAGGGCTGGTGCTGAAATTGCCAATATGGAGTTTATCCAGTTTCATCCAACCTCGCTTTTCCATCCGAAAGCAAAATCATTTCTGATTTCGGAAGCTGTTCGGGGATTCGGAGGGGTATTGAAACTGAAAAATGGTCAGGAGTTCATGCATAAGTATGATAAACGCCAGAATCTCGCCCCTCGGGATATTGTTGCCCGGGCCATTGACTCGGAAATCAAAAAAAGTGGTGAGGATTGCGTTTTTCTTGATGTAACCCATATTGATCCCGAAAAAATAAAGGAACATTTTCCTAATATCTACGAGACCTGCCTTGGCTTTGGAATCGATATGACGAGGGAGATGATTCCCGTTGTGCCTGCAGCACACTATTCATGCGGAGGCATTCGTACGGACGACAAGGGGCGAACCACCATCAACCGTCTCTATGCCTGTGGAGAGACCAGTTGCACAGGGGTTCACGGGGCAAACCGTCTTGCAAGCAACTCTCTGCTTGAAGCTCTTGTGTTTGCATGGAGGGCATGCGGCGATATCCGCGAACATCTTTCCGCGCTAAACAATACCGTCGATTTTCCTGATTGGGACGATACTGGAACCGTCAACCCCGAGGAGTGGATTCTTGTTTCACACAACAAGCGGGAAGCACAGCAGGTCATGAACGATTATGTAGGTATTGTGAGGAGTGACCTCAGACTCCAACGGGCAAAAAGAAGAATGGACTTCCTCAAAGAGGAGACAGAGTCATACTTTAAAAAAACAAAGATCACCACACAGATCCTTGAACTGAGAAACATCATCAAGGTTGCCAGCCTGATCATTGAAAGTGCCATAAAGCGGCGGGAGTCAAGAGGATTGCACTACACGACCGATTATCCGGGGAGGGATGACAAGCATTTTCTTGTGGACACTGTTCTCAGATCTTTTTGAGGGAAGAGCAAGAATAGGTCTTATAGGGCCTATGAGACCTATAGGGCCTATATTTTTTGGCTATTTTACTTCCTGCCAGTCTCGGGCGTAGCGGAAATCTATGCCGGGGGTACGGCCTGAAATTTTGGCAATGACCGGCATCATGCGTTTGTACTGGTTTCGGACAACCATCTTCCTTACCCGGTCGTAAAAGTGTTCAGGGATACCTTCGTTAAGAACAGCCTGCTTATCCATTCTTTTTTCAAGCATCATAAAAAGAAGAATATCTACGGCTTCATAACTGAAACCGAGGTCATCCTCATCGCTCTGCCCTTCCCAAAGATCTGCCGACGGGACTTTTACAATGAGTTCTTCAGGAATGCCAAGATGACGAGCAAGGCCCCTTATCTGGGTTTTATAGAGATCGCCAATGGGATTGACGGCAGAAGCCATATCGCCGAACATGGTGCCATAACCGAGCAGCAACTCGGTTTTATTGCTCGTTCCGGCAACAAGACGCCCGTCCCGAGCTGAAACATCATAGAGAAAAACCATTCTGGTGCGGGCCATAATATTGCCCCTTCTCAAGAGCTGATCAGAGGGAACTGTAGAGAAAAAAGCGTCTACAACCGGCGTAATGGAAACCTCCTCAGACTGTATACCAAGCTTGCGGATCATGAGTTCAGCATGCTCCAGGCTATCAGGACTGCTGGAGGCATAGGGCATTTTGAGCGCAAGAACATTGCCGGGGCCAAGCGCACGAACGGCAAGTTCACACACTACAGCTGAATCGATACCTCCCGAAAGGCCAAGCACAATGGAGTTGAAACCGAACTTTCGTATCTCATTTAGAAGAAATGCCTTAAGAATATCTTCAACAATAGGGTAATCGAGATGGAGTTCCTGAACCTTCATACTATGAGGGTATCTAAAAGTTAAACAGTCGCATAACAGCCCTGATCAGCAAAAAAACGGAAGTATTGACCGTCACCACAAACAACGCTGTATTTCGCAGGACATTAACCGGAACGGCGACTTCAAAATCAAGCATAACCGCAAGACCGTTTTTACCGATCACAAGAGCATAGCTCAGCGCAAGAAAGGCGAAAAGCCAACTCCAGCTTCCGGTAAAATACAAAAGCTCAACAATCCATACGGGAGTCATAGAATAACAGAAAACTGTTACCACTCCTGCTTTTATTCTGTCGGAACGCTCCCTTGCAAGCAGATAAGCAGCCCCTCCCATCATAAGATAGAGTGCCGCAATATCGATCAGAAAATTTGCTATAGCAAAAATCATAGCCGGACGGGGCTGGCCAATCAAAGGAAATTTTGCGATCTGCACAAGGGCAATTACTGGAGCGGCATAGTCCTTGAGAACATTGAACTCATCGTTAGCAATACCCTCTTTCAGGTCGCGCCAGAACTTCCTGTATCGGAACAAGAGTGTAAAAATTGCTGAAAAAAGTTCTTTAATGCCCATAATGGTTATCGTCTAAGCCATTTTTCAGGATTTTGCTTAACCCTGCCTTTCCATATTTCAAAGTGAACAACTGAGCCGCCTTCCGTCATTTTACCCGAAAGCCCGACAAGCTGTTGTGATTTAATCAGCTCGTCCTTGACCACATGTAACTGGCCAAGATTAGCGTAGACGGTAAGGTAGGATTTAGGGTGCCGGATAATGACGATATTGCCGAACGTCGGAAGAAAAGCGATCTGAACGACTTTGCCGCCCGACACGGCCCTTACCTGAGTATTGGCTGGAACGGTAATATCAATACCGTTATTAGTAGTGACGATTTTAAGATCCTTGTCCTCAAGTCTTCCAAATTTATGAGCAACAACACCATTTCTTACAGGCCATGGCAGGGAGCCTGCAGCATTGTCAAAATCAGCAGAAACTTTTTCAAGCTCAAGCAATCCTGCTTCAGGCACAACCGTAACGCTCTCTTTTTCAGGGGCTCTAGTCTCTGCTGGCTCCGGCTGTTGTCTCTCATTTTTGGCGATTACAGGTTCCTGTTCCTGCTCGAGATGTTTTTCGGGCTTCAAAGGCACTCGTTCCTTCTCGATATGTTGTTTTTCGCGATGTTTTTCAGCAAGCCGCAATGCCTCCCGTCGTTTTGCTTCCTGCCGTCTTGCCTCACGCTGCTTTAGCTCCCGTTGCTTTGCGGCAAATCTCTGTGCCTCCCGTCGCCGGGCCTCAGCTATTTTTTGCTGGCGGATATTTTCAAGCTCTACAGCCCGCTGTTCAGCAAGAATCAGAGACTCTATGCGTGATTGCAGCTGTGCACGTTTTTTCTGGACATCGGCAAGTTGTGCTGAATATTCCTGCTTATTTTTTTTCAGGTTATCAAGCACCACCTCTTTTTCTTGTTTACTCTTCGACCAGCTTTTTAACTGCTGCTCCTGCTCCCTGACCATTTCAGCTTTTTGCTTATAGGTTAGCTCGAGTGCAAGACGGTTATTTTCAAGCTTTTGGGCAGTATGCTGCAGTTCATCAACATTGTGGCGCACTGCTCTGGTAAAAAAGCCCATATACTGGGCACGCATAATGGCTTTATTCACAGAGCCTGAAGCAAAAACATGCTCAATATCTCTGGTTCCCCCATATTTATAGACTGAAACAGCTGTTCTGCGGAAATCATCGGAAACCCTGCCGTAAACCTGGCGATTACCCTGTATATCATGCTGCAGCCGATCAATATCCCTGTCAAGCTTTTCGAGGTAGTGCTGATTTTTACTTATGATTTTTTCAAGCATCAGAATCTGTGAGCGGATATTCTCAAGTGCTTTAAACGACTGTGATTCCTTACGCGTTGTGGTGTTCAGTTTTGACTGGTACTCCTTCAGCTGCTGCTTAAGTACATTGAGATTCTGCTCTACCGCTGTGCGCTCTTTCATGATTTTCAATATCTCACTGTTTACCCTTGGCGCAGCTGCGGCATTGATGGTCATAGAAGCCAGAAACAGAAGCAACAGAGAGAGTAACTGAACTACAGCCCTCCGCAGTAACATCGAGAACAGGCGGGGTGAAACAATAAGGGTCATAGAAGGTTATTTGTTGGGCAACAGAAAAAAACATTGACAAACGTTATAAGAACACCTGTTAAAGGTAAAGGATAAAAACCTTTTCTTCGCAAAGGCTTCTAAAAAAAATATTTTGTTTTTCGTGACCTTAAATAATTGTAAATATCGGTTTTTCATCAGCGCAATCACACAATGGACAAGCTTGTCATAAGAGGCGGACGCCGGATCTCCGGCAGCATAACTGCCTCAGGTTCAAAAAACACCTCTCTTCCGATCATTGCCGCCACTCTTCTAACAGGACAGGGAACATTCACGCTGCATCATATCCCTGACCTGAAGGACATTCTCACCTTTACCCAGCTTCTGCATCACCTGGGGGTTGAAACCTCATACTCAGGGAACACGCTAAAGGTTTCATCACGAAATGTGGAAAGTCTGCAGGCTCCGTATGAACTGGTAAAAAAGATGAGAGCCTCAATCTATGTGCTCGGACCGTTGCTTGCAAGATTCGGTCATGCAAGGGTCTCGCTTCCGGGGGGATGTGCTTTCGGACCACGTCCCATAGACCTTCATTTATTGGCTATGGAAAAACTCGGGGCTACGATCACTATTGAAACAGGGTTTATCGATGCAACTGCTCCTGATGGGAAACTCCATGGCGCCCATATCGATTTTCCCATTTCATCTGTAGGGGCAACAGGGAATGCCGTAATGGCGGCTGTGCTTGCCGAGGGAAGGACGACTATCAGCAATGCCGCAGCGGAACCGGAAATTGAAACCCTTTGCAAATTTCTCATTGCCATGGGTGCAACCATCAAGGGAACAGGCACTACCGAACTTGAAATAGAGGGTACAGATTCACTCAATGCAGTTGAATTTCATAATATTTTTGACCGTATTGAAGCTGGAACACTGCTTGCCGCTGCAGCTATAACCGGCGGAGATATTACGATAAACGGTGTTGAACCAGAACAGCTGAAAGCTATTCTTAAAAAGTTTGTCCAGGCTGGCTGCAGTGTTGAAACAACTGTCAACAGTGTTACCCTGAAGAGTAATGGAAAGCTTTTACCGACTGATGTCACGGCAAAACCTTACCCTGCCTTTCCCACCGACATGCAGGCCCAATGGATAGCGCTGATGACCCAGGCAGAGGGAACAAGCAATATTACTGACAAAGTCTATCATGAACGATTCAACCATATTCCTGAACTGAACAGACTTGGGGCTCATATAGAAATCCGGAAAAACCAGGCAATTGTTCATGGGCCACAAAGGCTTTCGGGCACAAAAGTCATGTCGACCGATCTGAGGGCATCAGCCAGCCTTGTTCTTGCCGGGCTGGTTGCCGCAGGGACAACTGAAGTGCTGAGGGTGTACCATCTGGACCGGGGATATGAGAAAATTGAAGTGAAACTGAACAGCCTGGGAGCTGATATAAGCCGTGAAAAGTATAACGAGTTTTAACCACCGCTAAAAAAAAGATTATTGTTTTGCATATTATCAATGAAACGTTATATTAACTGCCTCTAAAGCCAAGCATTGAGGGCCCTTAGCTCAGTTGGTCAGAGCAAGCGACTCATAATCGCTGGGTCGTAGGTTCAAGTCCTACAGGGCCCACTGGTTGTGAAATAAAAAATACCTGGCGTGTTCGTCTAGTGGCCCAGGACATCGCCCTCTCAAGGCGAAGATCACGGGTTCGAATCCCGTACACGCTACAAAAAAAGCACCCGTAGCTCAACTGGATAGAGTATCTGACTACGAATCAGACGGTTAGAGGTTCGACTCCTCTCGGGTGCACCACTCTGAAAAGAGTCGGCATGGCTTTTATCTTCTCTCTCGCCGATCTCTTCTCCCTGCGTTTCTTCTGACCACGATATTTCCTTTTTCCCCAGCAATACTTTTGTTCAGATAGGGTTGACCGTACCATTGCTGATGTTTCCGTTTCTGTTCCTGCAGAATTAAGGGGACCTCTTTTATTGCTGAGATAAAAGATGGAAGGCGACCTTTACCTGCAGGCTGAAAAGAGCTATCCTCTCTGGACAACTTTTGTTTTGTTGGGGTTCAGGAATCACCCCAACCTACAGAGATACCCAACAACTCCTGAAGGTTATCTCTTCACGTGTCGATCACCCCAATCTACAGAGCGAAGATAAAGTTTTGATAATCAATTTTTGTAATGCGTCCCATTTGAATAAATAGAGGTGCCCTTAAATTGCCGGATTAACAATTGTCATTGAGCTTCTTTTCTCTTTTCTTTAAGAAAAAAGAAAAAAAGGGAATTGGAATAATTAATTTTTTAATATATTCTCAACGCTATTGAGGAGTGGCCAAATTGGTAAGGCACCTGATTCTGGATCAGACAATTGCAGGTTCGAGTCCTGCCTCCTCAGCAAAAAAAGACACAGTTAAACCAACTGTGTCTTTTTTTTTACCTGAAATTTCAATTAAAAAAAAAGAGACAGAACTTTAGTTCTGTCTCTTTAGCGATAAGAGCCCGAATAAACGGAAACTTATTTTGCAGGTGCTGCTGGTGCTTCTGCTGCAGGTGCGGCTGGTGCTGCAGGTGCTGCAGGTGCTGCCTCTGCTGCTGGTGCTGCAGGTGCGGCTGGTGCTGCTGGTGCTGCCTCTGCTGCTGGTGCTGCAGGTGCTGCAGGTGCTTCTGCAGGAGCTTCAGTTTTTTTTGCACAGCCTACGAAAGAAACTGAGCTTAAAAGAAAGAGGAATACGAGAAATTTTTTCATTGCAGGATATGATTTTTGTTGTTTGATAATTGACAGCTTCATCAGCTCTCGAATATTAAAAAAAAACAGCGACTTTTCAAAAGACTACTGTATGGCGGAATATGCAAAATATTTCGATATCCCGCCACAATAAATGTTTTTTTCACTCTACAAGCATCTCTAATTCCGCTTTTTCAAGCTCATCAAAATTCAAATAGCGATATATGTTTTCTTCCTTTTCACCGCTAAGATGCCGGGAAAAAACCTCCATATATTCTGCTTTGTTGGGCAGATGACCAAGAAGCGCCGAGAGTGCCGCAAGCTCCGCTGACCCAAGATATACCTGTGCGCCTGTACCCATACGGTTATCAAAATTTCTCGTACTGGTTGAAAAAACTACTGCATTATCGGCAACTCTTGCCTGGTTACCCATACAGAGCGAACAGCCTGGAGGCTCAATACGGGCTCCTGAGGCGCCGAAGACTGAATAGTAACCTTCCTCGGTAAGTTTTTTCATATCCATCTTCGTAGGAGGTACAATCCAGAGTTTGACCGGCACAGCTCCCCTGTTCCTTAAAATCTCACCGAGAGCCCTGAAATGGCCGATATTGGTCATACAGCTGCCGACAAAGACTTCATCGATCACTTTAGGTCTCTTTTCATCACGAAGAACTTCGGTGAGCGTCATGACATCATCAGGATCGTTAGGACAGGCAAGAATAGGTTCCGTGATTGCATTCATATCAATCTCGATAACTTCTGCGTACTCTGCATCGGCATCGGGTTCAAGAAGAGATGGTCTTTTAAGCCAGGCCTGCATTTTTCCGATGCGGCGTTTCAGGGTGTCTGCGTCACCGTAGCCCTCTTCAATCATCTGCTGGAGCAAAGTGATGTTAGAGCTGAGGTATTCAATTACAGGCTCTTTATCGAGGCGTACTGTACATGCTGCCGCACTGCGTTCAGCAGAGGCATCACTGAGCTCAAACGCCTGCTCCACCTTGAGCCCGGGCAATCCTTCAATTTCAAGAATACGTCCGGCAAAAACATTTTTCTTGCCTTTCTTTTCGACGGTCAACAACCCGCGTTTGATCGCAACGTATGGAATGGCATTGACAAGATCACGCAAGGTGATTCCCGGCTGGAGTTTACCTGAAAAACGCACAAGCACCGATTCGGGAACATTAAGAGGCATTGTTCCTGTAACTCCGGCAAACGCTACAAGACCAGATCCGGCAGGAAAGGATATACCGATTGGAAAGCGTGTGTGTGAATCGGCACCGGTACCGAGAGTATCGGGCAGTACCATACGGTTGAGCCATGTGTGAATTACCCCGTCACCCGGTTTAAGCGAAACACCTCCCCTGCTCTGGATAAAGTAGGGCAGACTGCGATGCATTTTAATATCGGAAGGCTTCGGATAGGCCGAGGTATGACAGAAGCTCTGCATCAGGAGATCAGCACTGAAACTGAGCGCTGCGAATTCCTTGACTTCATCGCGGGTCATAGCTCCCGTGGTATCCTGTGAACCGACAGTCAGCGTTTCAGGTTCGACATACATGCCCGGACGTACACCCGGTAAGCCGCATGCCTTGCCAATCATTTTCTGCGCAAGCGTGTAGCCTTTACCGGTATCAACAGGCTGTTCCGGTCGAATAAAAATTGAATCCTCACCTAGTCCGAGAGCTGTCCTGGCTTTTCTGGTGAGAGTTCGACCAATAATGAGAGGAATACGTCCTCCAGCACGAACTTCGTCAGAAATCGTGTTTGGCGAAAGTTCGAAACGGGATATAACCACTCCCTGCTTCTCTACCCTTCCGTCAAAAAGATAGAGATCAATAACATCTCCCATCTCCATTGCGGTGACATCAGTCTGGATGGGCAATGCACCGGAATCCTCTGCTGTATTGAAAAATATTGGTGCTATAGTACTTCCAAGAACTACACCTGCAGTCCGTTTATTCGGAACTGCCGGAATATCATTCCCCAGATGCCACTGAACAGAGTTGATTCCGGACTTCCTGCTTGATCCAGTGCCGACGACATCGCCTACGTAGGCAAGCGGATGGCCTTTTTCTTTCAATTTCGTAATAGTTCCGATTGGATCGGTCATTTTGGAGCCAAGCATACAGAGGGCGTGCAGAGGAATATCGCTGCGGGTAAATGCTTCACTGGCTGGAGAGAGGTCGTCGGTATTGGTTTCACCTGGCACCTTGAAAACCGTCAGTGTCATTTTTTCTGGAAGAAGCGGTTTGGTGGTAAACCATTCTGCATCTGCCCATGATTTAAGCACTTCTTCGGCATATTTGTTATTTTTTGAAAGGTTGACGACGACATCAAACATGTCGTAGACCAGCAGGGTCTTTTTTAATACAATAGCCGACTCACTACATATTGCAGGGTCTTTATGACTTAATGCGTCGACAAGGGGCTTGACGTTATAACCACCAAGCATTGTTCCCAATATTCTGACAGCTTCGATAGCAGTGATAACACTACAGGAAATATCCCCTTTGACAATACCGTCAAGAAACGCAGCTTTTTCAAACGCAGCATCGTCAACACCCGGACTGATATGCTCGAGAAATAACTCAAGCAGATACTCTTTTTCCTGAACGTTATCCTGCCGTAAAAGATCGATAAGCAAGCGGGCCTGCTCGGCAGTTAACGGTAAAGGGGGAATACAAAGCCCGGCTCGCTCTTCGGTATGCGCACGATATTGTTCTACAAGACTCATAAGGAAAATCTCCCAGTGTTATGGATGTTAAAACGAAGGTGTTATACAAAAAAAATGAATAGCAGGGGGAAAACGCGCGGGCGATCCCACAATAACCCAACGATAAAAATACCACCCCGTACTTTTAAAACCAAAATAACCAACCCTGCTCTTCGCGTAAATACCGAAGTTCTTTAGGCAGAAAACAAGGTTATGCTTGTTTCTTTACGTGGAAGGGATAAACAGGAAGATTGGATGAAAAAAAATAACTAGAGAATCAACATGCTGTCGCCATAACTGAGGAAATTATAACCCTCCAGAAGCGCCTCATTGTAGGCTTTCTGCAGATTACCATGGCCTGCCAAAGCCGCTGTGAGCATCAGCACTGTAGACCGGGGTGCATGAAAATTGGTAAGCAGTAGATCGATAACACGAAATTGATACCCTGGATAAATAAAAATATCTGCCTCGCCGGTAAGCGGCGCGTCACCCGAAAAAGCCGTAATGCTCGCACTGGCATGTTCGAGGGCCCTGGTAACGGTAGTCCCTACAGCAACAACTCTTCCTCCTGCGGCTTTGGTGCGGCGAATTTTGTCAACTGTACTGGGCGGAATAGAGTAAAACTCACGATGCATGACATGCTCTTCAAACGAATCGACCCTGATGGGAAGAAAAGTGCCAAGACCGACATGGAGAGCGAGAGATGCAATATCGACGCCCTGGAGTTGAAGCTTTTCAAACAGCTCCCCGGTCATATTCAGTGAGGCTGTAGGAGCAGCAACGGAACCCGGCAGTTCAGCAAAAACCGTCTGGTAGCGCTCCTGGTCAATTGCTTCAGCATCGCGCTTGAGATATGGCGGAATGGGTACTGCCCCGAAATGCTCGAAAAGATCGCTTAACGATCCGTCTCCGGAAACAGAAATACGGGCAATCCCCTGATCAACAATCTCTGTAACAGCCAGTTCTCTGTTGTGCGTGATGAGCGTATCGCCTTTTTTCAACCTACCACGGTAAAGAACCATACTTTGCTCGTCTCGATGCTTTTCAAGAAGCATCAGCTCAATCCTGCCCCCTGTTTGCTTGTTGGCAAATAACCTTGCCCGAACTACCCTGGTGTTATTGAGCAAAAGCAGATCGCCTTCTTTCAAAAAAGTATCCAAACCGGCGTACCGGGCATGCTCGATACCGCCTGAGCGGCTGTTGAGCACCAGAAGACGGGTTGAACCTCTCTCCAGAGGAGGATATTTGGCAATCTTTTCTTCAGGCAGTTCGTAATCAAAGTCTGCGACTCTCATAGCACTCTCAATCTTGCCCGGACAGCTTCGGCATGGGCCTGAAGCCCTTCATAATCGGCAAAAGAGGCAATTTTTTCTCCACTCGAACGCAATTGCTGCTTCGACCAGGAGATAATCGACGTATGCTTGACAAAGTCACGAACCGAAAGTGGTGAGAAAAATCTTGCTGTTCCGTTGGTTGGAAGCGTATGGTTTGGCCCGGCAAAATAATCACCGACCGTTTCGCAGGAATAACTTCCCATGAAAATAGCACCGGCATGGTGTATTCCGGGAAGAATATCCCAGGGATGTTGAACATGCAGTTCAAGATGTTCAGGGGCTATCATGTCAGAGACCATGCACGCTTCTTCAAGAGAGTCCACAAGGACAATGGCTCCATTATGCTGCAGCGATAATGCAATTATATCGTGTCGAAGCATTCCAGGGAGGCGTGTTTCTGCGTACTCCCTTACGGAAGCTGCCAATACCGAAGAGGTAGTGATAAGCACCGCTGAGGCATCGGGGTCGTGCTCAGCCTGGGCAAACATGTCGAGCACGATAAATTCCGGATTGGCCGATTCATCAGCAATAATAACGACCTCAGAAGGGCCGGCTATACTGTCAATGGAAACATGACCAAAGACCTGTTTTTTTGCCAGTGCGACGTATTTGTTACCGGGGCCGGTAATTATATCGACCTTCGGTATTGTCTCTGTGCCATAGGCAAAAGCCGCTATTGCCTGAGCTCCGCCGATTTTGTAGACACTGCCAATGCCCGCAACCGAAGCCGCTGCAAGAATATTGGGATTGACTTCTCCCTTCGTGTCACAGGGAGTGGTGATAAAAATGTCTTTAACTCCGGCCACTTTTGCCGGCGCCGCATTCATCAGGAGCGAAGATGGATAGGATGCCTTGCCACCCGGCACATAGAGCAGAGCTTTTTCCATGGGGGTTACCCGCTGGCCGAGAATCACACCTCCTTCGGCTTCATAAAAAAAACTTTTTTCCACTTCGTGCTGATGAAAACGAATAATATTGCGATACGCCTCTTCAAGCACCTGAAGAAATGAGGAATCTGCGTGGTTATATGCATGTTGTATTTCATCGGGGGAAACCCGCATATCCTCAAGCCGGATACCCTGAAAGCGCTCTGTGTAGCGCAGCACCGCAGCGTCGCCATTCTGGCGCACATCCTGCAGAATTTCATCAACAGTAGACTGGACTGAAGCATCAAAAGTGACACTTCTCTGCAATTGTTCTTTTAAGGCTGAACTGTCTTCAGCAAAACGATAGAGGGGCAGCACTTTTTAGTGATTATTGTTTATCTGGCTTCAAAAAATTCATAGTACCAATGTACTCAATAGCTATATTTATAGAAACCCCGATCCAATCAACAGAAAAGAGGATAAAAAGCTAAAAAAAGCAGCATCAGAACGCTCTTTTCATTTGAAAAAAAAGTTCCATTAACTACCTTAAGGGTTCAGTTTAAACCTTGGAATATAGCCTGAATCAGCTCCTTTCCAAGCCACTATGAGTTACACACAGAACCATGTTAACATGAGCTTTTTCAGTAATCTGTTCAGAGATATCGCCATTGATCTTGGAACGGCAAATACATTGATTTTTATCAGGGGCAAAGGCGTTGTTTTAAATGAACCGTCAATTGTCGCCCGCGAGCGCAATACTGGAAAAATTGTGGCAATAGGGCATGAAGCGCTGCTCATGCATGAAAAAACCCATCCCGGAATTATCACCATACGGCCACTTGCCAGTGGTGTAATTGCTGACTATGAAGCAACTGAAGAGTTGATTAAAGGGCTGATCAATAAAACGAAAACTCAATTTTCATTCGGCATCCGGCGAATGGTTATCGGCATTCCTTCAGGTATCACCGAGGTTGAAAAACGCGCTGTACGAGACTCTGCTGAACATGTTGGTGCCAAAGAGGTGTATCTTGTTACGGAACCAATGGCTGCGGCAATCGGTATCGGACTTGATGTCAAGGAACCGATGGGAAATATGATTGTAGATATCGGTGGCGGAACAACTGAAATTGCCGTTATTTCACTCGGCGGCATTGCATCCGGTGAATCGTTGCGTGTGGCTGGAACCGATATCACCAACGCAATTATCCGACACTTCCGCAAAGCATACAATCTGGCAATTGGCGAACGCACAGCTGAGGATGTTAAAATTAAAATTGCGTCAGCCTACAAGCTTGAAAAGGAAATGACCATGATGGTAAGGGGCAGAAACCTTGTGACTGCTTTGCCTGAAGAGCGGGAGATCAACTCTGCCACTATCAGGGAAGCCATTGCGACCCCGATCAGCCAGATCATCACGTCGATTAAAAAAAGTCTTGAGGTTACCAAACCTGAACTGTCGGCCGATATTCTCGATCGCGGCCTCTTTTTGGCCGGAGGCGGAGCTCTCATCAAGGGGCTTGACAAAAAAATCAATGAGGAAACAAAACTTGCCGTGCATATCAGCGAAGATCCACTGACTGCAGTGGCAAGAGGAACCGGAGAGGTACTGGAAAACCTTGAAAAGTACCGCACCGTGCTTCTTTCGACCAAGCGCTACTGAAAAGAATCAAGCCCTTACTCCTCGTCAAGAAGCCTTGTATAATACCTTTCATACTGTTCAACAAGCGAAGCTGTCTCGTAGTGCTTCGCTTGCTGGACGCACGCTTCGGAACATGCCATCCAGTGAGCATCATCAGTGAGCAGAAGAAAGGCTTTTTCGGTCATACCCTCAATATCGCCAGGGGGAAGAAGATAGCCATGACGACCTGGAACGATAAATTCGGGAAACCCTCCGGCATTGGTGGCAATAACCGGCACTCCGCAGGCCATGGCCTCGAGAGCAGCAAGTCCGAATGATTCCACATTACTCGGCATAAGCATAAGATCGGCAATAGAGAGAAGCGGGACAATGTCGTCAAGCTTGCCGAGGAACCTGACCCTGCCAGTAATTCCCAGCTCGCGCACGAGAATCTCCGATTCACTTCGTTCCGGCCCATCTCCGACAAGAAGAAGCGTGGCATCAAGACGTTTGGTTAACGCATCAAATATCCGGATAATGTCACTGATACACTTCACCGGTCTGAAATTGGAGATATGAATAACAATTTTTTCATCCTTGATTCCGAGCTGTTCGCGGATTTCTTGTTTTGGAGTACGGAAGAATAGCGAGGTATCAACAAAATTGGGAATAACCGTGATCTCCTTTTTGGGGCTGAACATTCTGACAGTTTCATCCTTCAGATACTTGGAAACCGATGTTACCCCGTCAGACTTGTTGATGGCCAGTCGCACAACATCCTCCATCCCGCGATCAGCACCCACAACCGTAATATCTGTGCCATGCAGCGTGGTGGCGAGCTTGAAACACTTTGAGAGGGTACACTTGTCCTCAAGAATCTGACGGGCCAACATCGCGCTTAGGGCATGAGGAATAGCATAATGAGCATGCACAATATCCAGCTTGTCATAATAGGCGACCTCAGCAATTTTAGAGGCAAGGCCAAGTGAATAAAAAGAACACTCAAACAGAGGATAATGGTTTAAGTCAACCTCATGGTAGAATATGTTTTTTGAAAAAGTACCAAGCCGAAAAGGTACCGACTGACTGAAAAAATGAACAGTGTGACCTTTGGCCGCCAGCGCCTTGCCAAGTTCAGTTGCAACTGCCCCGCTTCCGCCATAGGTGGGATGACATATAATGCCTATTTTCATAGATGACGTATTTTACCATTTATCGTTTTTTGCTGAGGTAGCTGATAAGGTAAGCCAAATAGAGAGAGATTTGCAATTCGATTGAGCGGCAGTTTTGTTGGAAAGCAACGTCAAAGGAAATATGAGGTTAACGGCAGGGAGTAAACTACTACTAAGGTTTCAAGTGGGGCTTGAAACCTTAGTAGTGCAAGTCCAGAAAGAGGCGCTCAAGTAAAAGATTAAAAAAAGAGGTCAGGCAACCAAGGTTGATGCTGCTTGAGACTTCCGTAAACTAAACGCAACAAACAACAAACCACCGATACCCATAAGTATTATGGTCGACGGTTCAGGCACAGGCGATGAAACCTCTTTCAACTGGAAACCGGAGATTTGGCCACTATAGGTAAAATTCAAAGCCCCTGAACCGTTGGATGACAGACCATCAACTACATAATAATTAACCCCAGGCGAAAGAGTATTTGCTGTAGACGTAGCATTGGTTATTACTGGAGTACCATTAATAGTTAAAGCGGTCGGCGTGAGAGTCTCTGCCTGAGAATAAACGACAAATTGAAAACTCTTATTTGCAGCAAGACCTGTAAAATCGATTGAACCAGTTCCAGTAGTTGTCATATAGCCATCAAACAATGCTTGGGAAGTGGTTGCACCAAAAGAAGTTGACGCTGGATTTATAGCCGTACTGGCATCTGCGGTATAAGAAAGTGAAATTGCCGTAAAACCATTACTACTTGTTTTTCCAAGAATGCCTTGGGAAATCGGTATGCCACCAACCTGAGCACCAGAAATAGTTGTCCACCAGTTACCAGCACCATTTGTCAGATATCCCGCCCCAGAATAATTAGCTCCATTAACATCGACACTATACAGATCACCCTCCGCCGCATGAGCTGACACGGCTTTACCAAGAAACACCACGGCAAAGGCCATGATTCCGTAAATTATTTTTTTCATTTTAGACCCCATTTAAGCTGAAAAGACCTAGCTGAATCATGCTAACGCAATCAAAAAAACTTATTACAGAATTACTGCATTTTTCATACCAGAATTTCGGGGAAGGTATTTAAAAAATAATATCTACCCTATATATAAGAAGTTAGTGCTGCATACACCAATTTACCCTATAACCTTTTCATTAAAACAGTGTATCATATTATATTTTAAACGAGACATACTGTCTCGTAATAAGACAGATATAAATGGCATAACGCTCGGAGGCTTGACAAAAATAGTGGACTTGCAACAAAAAATTATGGCTATGGGTCTGAATCTGTACATTTTTTGGTTGCAAGCACATTTCATTCCTGCTACATCAGGCAAGATTCATAAAAGCTGAAATACCCTCCCTTACTACTGCCAAGAATAACATGATCAATCACTTTGACGTCAAAAAGCTTGCCTGCATCAATCAGCATAGTTGTAACGGTTTTGTCTGCATTACTGGGCTCAACATTTCCTGATGAGCAAGGATCACTGCAGTGCACACTGTTCGGCATCAACTTACGGGAGGACTTGCACCTCCGTTTGTGATGAATCTATCTTAAGTTTTCCCGATTGAAAATCTTGCCATGACATGGATATTATCATTTAATTACATAAATTCATCTGTCGAGGATTAAGTTGTTAGTTGCTTAATTTTTAATAAAATAACGAACATTATTATGCGGGTCTTATTAGCACTTATGCTGTCAATAGCTTTGGCGATCCCGGGCTGCAGTGATAGCTCCAAGCTTACAAGAAAAAAGGCAAAAGCTTTAATCGTGCAAGCAGACATGCGAGCAAGCAATGGTGTTGTCACTGCTGAAATTCCAAAGACTAGCGATAGTAACATACAGGAAATGCGATGGGATAGGGATAAAATCACAGGCAACTCATTAATCTCTCTTATGTCAAGGTTTGCTAATGAAGGGCTTTTAACTTATCGGAACGATGGGATACCTGCCGGGGGAGTTAGAGATATCAAATTGACAGAAAAAGGGGAAAAATTTGTTGTTGGACAAAGCACATCTGGAAATCCATTGGTCAAATTATGTGTAATTGAAAGTTACGAAGTAACTGGTATAGAAAAACCGACAGAAAATTCAGCCATCGTACACTTTACCATTAAAACAAAAAGTATTACCCCGTTTGGGCTAGCTGCACCTAAAATTACGTCCAGTAAAAACAACACATTTATGGCTAAAATGTCACTTTTCGATGATGGTTGGCGCTTAACAGGTGTTGCAATAGAGCAACTACCCCCGCTATAACAAAATAACCCACCTATGGTGACTCATAGGGCTCCGTCGCCATTGCTTTTGATGCGAGTTTTGTTAAGATATTGCGACTTTAACCCTGTAAGGTATAATACAATCGCACGTAGATATGGAATTCCCATTTTCATATCTACGTGCGATTGTATTTGTATTTAAAATATGCCAATAAACGCAGGTAATAGTTGCTCTTGCCCTGACCTAAATTTGCAGGACGACATGCATGTCGGTAAATTCAACGTGCAGCCAATGAAAGACGGCTGGAATGATGAACGTATAAACCAAAGAATGGAAAACAGTCTTAAAAAACAAAAGGTGGCTCTAAGCTCTGTCGGTGCAAGCCTCCTGCTTACTGCAATGAAACTTGTTGTCGGTATCAGTACCGGCAGTATCGGCATTATTTCTGAAGCGGCCCACTCAGCCCTTGATTTTGGCGCTGCAGGCCTTACCCTGTTTGCTGTCAGAATGAGTGACAAACCGGCGGACAGCAAGCACCACTATGGGCATGCAAAGGTGGAAAGTGTTTCAGCGCTCATCGAAACAGGACTTCTTGTTGTAACAAGCGCGTGGATAATCTATGCTGCAATCGACCGGCTGAAAGGAGGTGCCATGGAATTAGAGGTTACATGGTATGCCTTTGCTATTATGATCATTTCAATCGTTGTTGATTTTTCACGGTCGAGAGCGCTGAAAAAGGTTGCAAAAGAGACCAACAGTCAGGCTCTTGAAGCTGATGCGCTCCACTTCAGCTCTGATATTCTCAGCTCGGCGGTGGTTCTTGTCGGCCTCATTTTTGTCAGAATGGGCATCGCCTGGGCAGATGCTGCAGCGGGTATTGCTGTTGCCCTTTTAGTCGGATGGGCGGCATTCAAACTCGGTAAAAAGACCATCGATATCTTGATTGATGCTGCACCGGAAGGACTCTCGGAACGGATTGAAGAGATTGCCTTGACCATAGAGGGGGTAATTTCCATTGATAAACTCAGGGTAAAACCGACCGGCCCTCATGTATTTGTTGAAATGGTGGTCTCGGTCAATAGAACCTTGTCGGTTGAAAAGGTACAGCAAATAAGCAAAAAAATTGAACAGAAAGTGCGCGAAGATTTTCCTGTGGCCGATTTTACCATCAATTTGAAACCTATCGCCCTCAATAACGAAACTATAGCTGAACGGGTGCATGTAATCGGGCTTAATCATAATCTTCACGCCCATAACATTTCAACAAATCTTACTGATAAGAACAAGCATATTACGTTTGATGTTGAGATTGACTATCACCTTACCATAAAAGAAGCGCACGATACTGTTACTGCGCTTGAGGAGGAGCTTCACAGGGAATTTGACGGAGAAATCGATATCTGCATCCATATTGATCCACTCCGCAATGACGAACATAGCACCACATCCCTTTCTTCTGAAGATGAAAAGTCTGTGCGCGATATAATCATCGGTGTTGCACAAAACATCGACAATGTTCAGGACGTGCACGACATCCTGATAAGGAAAAACGAGAACCAGAAGCTCTTTATTACCCTGCACTGCTCATTTAATGAGGAAGTGCTTTTAGAGGAGGTTCACTCTCTCACGAGCCGGCTTGAAGGAGCAATATACCAGTCACTCCCGGACGCTTACCGTGTCATAATACATGCAGAACCATTTTTGCAAAACAATCATATGCAGCCATGAACGGAGCCATACCGGAAACGATTGCATTTGATATTTATGGAACCCTGATTGACACGCATGGCCTGATTGCTATGCTGCAATGCCATGCAGGTGACAATGCTTCCCGGTTTTCACAACTATGGCGTCAGAAACAACTTGAATACTCCTTTCGCCGTGGAGTGATGCGACAATACCGCGATTTTGGGGTTTGCACTGCCCAGGCACTTCATTACGCATGCCTCTCTTTCGGAGTATCTCTCACAGAGAATGAAACATCTTCACTGCTCAACGCTTACAGGGCGCTACCAATCTTTGAGGATGTGACGGAGGGACTTGGAAATGCGAAAGATGCCGGGTTCCGGCTCTATGCATTTTCAAACGGAAAAGCAGCCGACATTATACAGTTGCTTGATCATGCTGACATCAGTCGATATTTTATCGATATCATCAGTGTCGACGAGGTGCAGTCATTCAAGCCAGACCCTCTCGTTTACCGGCACTTTCTCGAACAAGCAGCAGCAAAGGCTGAAAATGCCTGGATGGTTTCTGCAAATCCTTTTGATGTCATCGGTGCCGTTTCAGCAGGGATGAAATCGGCATGGGTGCAACGTTCCCCTGATGTGATCATGGATCCCTGGGAGATTGTGCCAACGGCTGTTATTCAACATTTGAGCGGACTGGCAGTTGCTATAACCGGTTGGCGGAAAGCTTGAATGAAATTCACTTTTCACCGATTATAACGCCCTGTTAATAAAATCGATCAGAGGTTTAACCGATCTGAAATCCTCTGCAAGTGATGCAGCAAATCCGGGATCAGTCAGTTTATCATCACCAAGAAAACGTTGAGTGTAGTAGCCTTTGAATTTGAGGTATTCTATGGCTGGGTTATCGGGGTCATAGCCTTTTGGTGGGCGAACTAATTTTCCGGATGGTTTGATGCTTTCCGGAAAAGAGTGCAGCAACTCTTTGTCGTGAACGATTGATTGCCACTCTTTAAAAGAGCCATCAATTTCCCGTCTTATAGAATCAAGAATGGAGGGTTCCGGCATATAGATACCTCCTCCGACAAAAGAGGCTCCAGGCTCTACATGAAGATAATATCCTGCATAAGAACTCTTTCTGCCTCCTTTGTTGATAAAGGCAAAGAAGTTCGTCTTGTATGGCGTTTTGTCTTTTGAAAAACGAATATCACGGTTGATGCGCATAACACATGCCTTCGGTTCCAGATATGAAGATGCGATATCCTCATCGAACGAGGAAAGACGAGCAAGCAGTTTGACGACTGTATCCAAAACATCACCCTGTGCCTTCTGATACTCTTTTTTGTGCTCATCAAACCATGCCTTGGTATTATTGGCTTTCAGGTTTGAGAGAAATTGAAGGGTTGCGGTGGTAATCATAAGCCAAAATATTGGAGTGAAATATAGGCCCTATAGGACGTATGAAAACTTTTTTTTATTGTCGGACAGACTGGAACAGTAACTTGCAGCATCCTGATAATATCCTTTTTATTCTGAACTGGCTACCAGTTTGTGCTGAAAAATAAGAGTTACCAGAATGTTCACAATTATTAAACTTGTGTTTATTTAATTGTAACAATTACGCTCAGTGTTTGCAAAAAAGGGCGGGTCAAGACATAAGAAATCCAGTTATGCTTTTTCATTTCAGCGCTGTCACTCCCCCGGAATTATTGGAGAGTAGCCTCTGTGGGATGTACATTATTACAAGAGAGATCGGGAGAATTTTCACCTTATAGCTTTTGCTGTTAAAACAAAAATGCATGAAAGAAACAGAACTTCAACAGCTGCTAAAGGGTGATGTTCTTATCAGCCTTACCTATTTGCCGGATGACGTGGTCAGTGTCAGCAGCAGAATCCATATTAACGCCCCGCCAGCAAGGGTATGGAAAACGATTACTGATTACGATAACCTGAGCAATTACCTGCCTAAGGTTATGGAAAGCCATATCGTTGAACGAAATGGCAATGAAATCACTCTTGACCAGACTGGTAAAACGGGTATTTTTATCTTTGAAAAAGTTGTTCATTTTCGGCTCAAACTCAGGGAAAATTTCCCTGAATCCGTCTCCTTCGAGCAGATTTCCGGTGATTTTCTGGTGTACCAGGGAGAATGGCTTTTAGAAACCAGCAGTGCTATACAAGGCACACTGCTCTCGTATAATGCGAAATTGAAACCGCTTTTTTTTGCACCGCCAATTCTTGTCAGCTTTGTGCAGCGGCAGGATCTCCCTAGCATAATGATGGCTCACAAACAACGAGCTGAGGCGGTATAGAAAAGAGATGAACACAATGGCAAGAAACTATTTATGATTGAAACACTATGATTACCAACAAACCAGTATGCGTTACCGGGGCATCCGGATTTATAGCAGCTCATATTGTAAGGGAACTGCTTTTAGAGGGGTATAGCGTCAGGGGAACTGTACGCAAAAGCCCAAAGAACTACTCTTTCCTTCTCGGGCTTCCCGGTGCTGGAGAACGCCTTGAACTTGTTGAAGCAGACCTGCTGAGTGAGGGAGCATACGACAAGGCTGTGGCGGGATGTGAGGCTGTTATGCATACAGCAAGCCCGTATGTGATAAACGTTAAAAACCCGCAAACAAATCTTGTCGATCCGGCAGTCAACGGAACAGAAACTGTACTGGAAAGCTGCATGAAATCCGGCAGCGTTAAACGAGTGATTTTCACCTCTTCGATTGCCGCCATAACGGACGAACCGGACAGTATGAAAGTCTTTACGGAAAAAGACTGGAATACCATGTCATCTCTTGATCGCAACCCGTACCACTATTCTAAAACACTTGCAGAACGGGCCGCCTGGGATTTCATTATGAAAAAACGACCAATTTTTGATTTGGTTGCCATCAATCCCTTTATGGTTATCGGCCCTTCGCTCGGCCCTTCACTCAATACCACGAACAAGATCATTCGTGACATTATGACCGGGTTATACCCCGGTGTCATGGATATTAACTGGGGATTTGTTGACGTACGGGATGTTGCAAAAGCGCATCTTCTTGCCATGCAAACCGAAAGCGCAAGTGGCCGTTACCTTTGCTCGGGAGACGCAATGCACTTGAGAGAGGTGGTGGCACTTCTTAAATCGTCAGGTTTTGATACATACTCATTGCCAAAGGTTGATCTTTCGGGAAAAGTTGGAACACTCCTCATGAAACTGCTCTCTTTCACACAACCCAAAGATACCGGTACGTATATCCGCACCAACATCGGGCAGACTATGCGCTATGACAATTCAAAAATCAAAAGGGAATTAGGTATATCTTTTATACCAGCGAAGAAAAGCATTATTGATGCCGTTAAAGATATGGTGAAATGGGGGCATCTGCCGCCGAAAAACAACAACAAGTAACCCGGGTTTTTTCAATTCTCTATGCATAGCTCCTTCAGAAAGGTATACCGCTCCGTAGTGCTCCTTGTAGTCATAGTGATCGTTTTTCTTTCCAACATGACATTGGCACAGCCGATAGAGACCGTTTCTTCTGACTCTTTAGCCATAGAACATGAGAAGCTGTTGAGGGGAGAAGTGCTTGTTGTCCTCTCTGACCTTCCGGATGGTGTGACAGGAGTTGAGGGACATATCTATATTGCAGCACCTCCCAAAAAGGTATGGGAGGTCATTACCGATTACGATAATCATAAAAAATTTGTGCCGAATATTCTGGACAGCGGTTTGATTTCGGACAATGGCAGTGAGAAGGTGATGTTTGAGAAAGGAAAATCGGGAATACTCTTTTTTAAAAAAACGGTCAATATAAAGATGAAAGTATGGGGAGAGGCTCCGAAGCGCCTCTATTTTCAGCAAATCACCGGTGATTTTACGGTCTATCATGGAGAGTGGATACTTGAGGATTACCCGCAGGGAGCAGGAACATTTCTTACCTACAAAGCTGCAGTGAAACCAAGTTTTTTTGCCCCCCGGTTTGCAGTAAAAAATATTCAGAAGCACGATTGTCCATCAATGATGTCGGCAATGAAAAAACAGGCTGAAACATCGTTATTGCCTGAACTGAAGAAAGAGTGAGCTACCTCGCGGTCATTTGAGATATCGGGGAGTGTTGGAAAAGGGTACGGTCGGCAATGACCCTTGAACGCTGGATAGTATTGCGCTTTTTGAGAGTTTCCGGCATCCGGCTGATATTATAAGCCATCGATCGCCATACTGCTCCCGATTTTTTCAGTCCACTGGGGAGTTGCGTGAGATAATATACCGAGGCGGCAACTTCAAGCAACAAGCGCATGGGTACCACCCAGCACAAGCCTGCGATACTCCGGTTTTTGAGCTGCATGGCAATATTGTTGCGGTGATTGAAATATATTTTTTCAACTGTGTCGCCTTGCAGCGATGCACCTCCTTCGTGCAGTATGACTGAAGAAGGAACTGATCGCACATGATAGCCTGCAAGTTTCATTCGCCAGGAGAGATCAATCTCTTCCATCTGCATAAAAAAATCTTCATCAAACCCCCCGAGTTCTTCAACCACTGCTCTTTTTACAAACATTGCAACCCCGGATGCCCAGAAAATATCGTGTTCGATATCATACTGCCCCTCATCAAACTCCAGCCTGGAAGATCGACGGCCAAGACACCATGGATAACCAAGCCGGTCCATCATCCCTCCAGCAGCACCGGCATAATCAAAAAGCTTTTTGCCTTTACCAGCAGACTTCAGTGAAAGAATTTTTGGCTGCAAGGCACCAATTTTTTCATCCTGCTGAGCCGCAAGAACGAGCCGTTCAAGCCACAGGGGATCATGAAGGGTGTCATCATTCATAAATACTACATACTCAGCAGAAGAGAGCTTCAAGCCGGCATTACAGCCGCCGGCATACCCCCTGTTTTCCGGCAACCTCTCCAGTCGTGCGTTTCTGTATCGCTTTACAAGAAAAACCAGCCCGGCCTCTTGACCTCCATTATCAACCACCACAATGCTCATTGATGGATAGAGCGTGTTTTCAAGCGAATCAAGACAGCGCTCAAGCATGTCGCGCCTTTTATAGTACGGAATGATGATTTCTACGGAAGGATAGGTCTGTGTGGAGGTGATCATTTCAGGGTTTTCCAGAATTCACCGGCAAGCCGGGCGCTCTCTTCGGGGGTTCTGGAGGCTGCAATATGCTGGAGAAGGGCCGTACCGATAACTGCTCCATCGGCCAGAGTCCACATATGTTCAACGCGCTCCCGGTCTTTGATGCCGAAGCCTACAACAATTTTTTTTCTTGCATGCTTGCGTACCCTTTTCAGATACTCATCGACAGCCGCCCCAGTTGAGGCATCAGAAAGCTTGGCAGTCCCGGTCGTCGCGTTAACGGCAATGCAGTAGGAAAAATCCGTCGAAAGAGAATCAATAAGCTCTATCCTTTC
The DNA here is from genome assembly GCA_903851385.1 of uncultured Chlorobiaceae bacterium. Taxonomy (GTDB): domain Bacteria; phylum Bacteroidota; class Chlorobiia; order Chlorobiales; family Chlorobiaceae; genus Chlorobium. The sequence goes on from CAINOC010000091.1 coordinate 58,523, forward strand.
GGGAGGCGTTACCGGTGAAATAAGAAACACAACACTGAGACCGAAGCCTTTGGCTCGCTCAAGAAAATCTGCTGCCTCCTCGGGCGGAAGATCAGGGATAAGCAGACCGTCTACACCTGCCTCCACGGCATCATGAAGAAAACAATCTACACCATAGGCAATCATTGGATTGCAGTAGCCCATGAGAATGATGGGAGTGACAATTTTCATGCACCCTATACCCCGTCGCGCCTTCCGGACTAACGCAAATAAATGCCGCATGGTAACACCGTTGCGGATTGCGGTATGAGCGGCATCCTGAATCACCGGACCATCCCCGATAGGGTCTGAATAAGGCATACCAAGTTCAATGATATCGGCGCCGCTCTCCTGAAGCGCTTCAAGCACAGGAAGCGTTGACTCGACAACAGGAAACTCCGGCATGTAGTAGGCAATCAGCAGTTTTTTATCCTGCTGCAAAAGAGTGGAAATTCTATTATGCATCATAGTATGGCGGATAATCAGCGCAAAAGTTGAGGAATAACAAAAATATCGAGCATCATGGAAAGCATGGTAATCATGTGTACAAGAACGCTACCCCAAAGATTACGGGTTTTAAGTACAAGATAACCACCAAAAATACCTATCGGAAACGCCATCATTGCCATCAGGGCACGCTCTTTCATACCGACAGGGGCAACAGCAAAATGGTTGATTGCATAAAATATCGTTGTCAGAAACACCGTTAAATGCTTGTTGAACCCCCGTTCAATCATGGCGGAAAACATGATACCGCGCCAAAGAAATTCCTCGGCTAAAACAAGAACAGGGAAAAAATAGAGCAACGAACGATTGACAAGTATAAACTGCATCCCAGACATTGGAGCACCACCGTTCTTATAGTAGATCACCGTATTCATGACATCCATGCTGAAAAGCAGAACACCGGCAATACCTCCCCACAGAAGAGACTTCCGTAAGTCTCCACCCGCCAGATACATTTCCTCCCATTCACCAGTTGTTTTACCCCGATAAAGCACAAGACCGATAGAGCCGAGAACATAAAGAACGAGCGCAGGCCATTCCTGGAGCACTGTAAAATGACCGGCAAGACCAACAATCCAGATCAAGGCCATAAGGCCGAATGAAAGGGTAAATCTTGCTGACAGGGACTCTGAACCAGATGATGCAGAAGCTTTAACTGATTTCATGACTGCACTTATTTATGGATGATGACTGAGAGATCTCTCACATGCGTTCGAGATGACTGGGTCTGACGTTCGAGATGACAAGGTTGCATGAGGCATCTTACCTGCGAGTCTAAATATACTCAGGACGATTTTCATATTCAATTGGATCGCGCACACCAACAAGCTCAAATGCTCTGAGCCTGCGGGCACAGCTGTCGCAAATGCCACATGCTTTTCCCTCGCTTTTATAGCAAGACCAGCTGAACCCGAAAGGGACATTTAGCTCCATTCCTTTAAGGACAATGTCGGATTTCTGCATCTCAATGAGGGGTGTCAGGATCTCGATGTTTGTCTCTGGCTTTGTGCCGAGTGCTATAACCGTATTAAAAGCGTTATAAAACACCTTACGGCAGTCGGGATAGCCGGAAGAGTCCTCTTCGACCGCTCCGATAAATATTTTGTCAGCGCCAATGACTTCTGACCAGCTCACAGCCATAGAAAGAAAACCGGCATTGCGGAATGGAACATAACTGGTTGGAATCGATGAATCCTGAAAGTCTGCCCCGCTCACCGGCATTGAATAATCTGTCAGCGAGGAGCCGCCAATCTCTGCCAGAAAGTCGGCATTAACTTCGAGGCGAGACTCTATATTGAAGTGGGAACAAATAGAGCGGAACGATGCCAGCTCTTTCTGCCATGTACGCTGGCCATAATTGACATGCATGGCCGCCAATTCGAAGCCTCTCTCATGAGCTATCGCAGTGGTTACAAGACTGTCCATTCCTCCACTGACAAGAACTACGGCTTTCATAGTTTATAGATAAGGGATTGATGGAAAAAATTTCTGAAAGGTAACAAAAAAAAAGCCAGCCCGAAGGCTGGCTTTTAAAAAATAGAACCGGGCACAGGCTTAATACATGCCGCCCATTCCACCCATTCCGCCCGGAGGCATTGCAGGCATGTCTGATTTTTCTTCCTTGATGTCGGTAATAGCAGCTTCTGTGGTCAGAAGAATGCTGGCAACTGATGCCGCGTTCTCAAGAGCACTTCTGGTTACCTTGGTAGGATCAACCACACCGGCTTCAACAAGGTTTTCGTACTTTTCAGTTCTGGCATTGAAACCAAAATCGCCAGTTCCTTCCTTAACCTTCTCAAGAACAACAGCACCATCAGTGGTACCGGTGTTTGCCACAATCTGGCGGAGAGGCTCTTCAAGAGCACGACGGATAATTTCAATACCGGTTTTCTGATCTTCATTGTCTGCAACAGCTCTATCCAGACCTTTGATAGCACGGATAAGAGCAACACCGCCACCGACAACGATACCTTCCTGAACTGCAGCGCGGGTTGCATGCAGAGCATCTTCAACACGAGCTTTCTTCTCTTTCATCTCAACTTCAGTTGAAGCGCCGATGTTAAGAACAGCTACACCGCCTGAAAGTTTTGCAAGACGTTCCTGCAATTTTTCAGTATCGTAATCAGAGGTTGATTTTTCAATCTGTCCCTTGATCTCGTTGATGCGTGCCTTGATCTCCTCAGCGGTTCCTTTACCTTCAACAATGATAGTGTTGTCCTTGTCGACGGTAACGCGACCAGCCTGGCCGAGGTATGAAATTGTTGCGTTTTCAAGCTTGTAGCCCTTCTCTTCGGAAATAACAGTACCACCGGTAAGAATAGCAATATCCTCAAGCATGGCCTTGCGGCGATCGCCAAAGCCAGGAGCCTTGACTGCACATACTTTCAGAGTACCTCTCAGCTTGTTGACTACAATCGTTGCAAGAGCTTCGCCTTCAATGTCCTCAGAAATAATGATCAGGGGACGGCCAGTCTGTGCAGATTTTTCGAGAATAGGAAGAAGCTCCTTCATGTTGCTGATCTTTTTGTCATAAATAAGAATCAGCGGATCTTCGAGCTCAGCATCCATTGTTTCAGGATTGGTGACGAAGTAAGGTGAAAGGTAACCACGGTCAAACTGCATACCTTCAACAACCTTAAGCTCGGTATCCATACCTTTTGCTTCTTCAACAGTGATAACACCGTCTTTGCCGACCTTGTCCATCGCTTCGGCAATCAGTTCGCCGATTTCAGGATCGTTGTTGGCGGAAATAGTACCAACCTGAGCGATCTCCTTTTTACCGGTAATATTGCGACTGATGTTTCTCAGCTCCTGAACCACCTCTTTTACAGCGCGGTCAATACCTCTTTTCAGGTCAATCGGACGTGCACCAGCAGTAACGTTCTTCAGACCTTCACGATAGATGGCCTGAGCAAGTACAGTAGCTGTGGTTGTACCGTCACCGGCGACATCGCTGGTTTTCGATGCAACTTCACGAACCATCTGGGCTCCCATGTTCTCAAAAGGATCAGAAAGTTCGATCTCTTTTGCAACGGTAACACCGTCTTTGGTTGAAGTTGGAGCGCCAAATTTTTTATCGATCAGTACATTACGTCCGGCAGGTCCGAGGGTAACTTTCACAGCATTTGCCAATTTGTCAACGCCAACTTTAAGTTTGGCCCTGGCTTCAGCATCAAAAAGAATATCTTTAGCAGTCATTGTAACAGATTCCTCCTGTTAGTTTTTTTTGAAAATTTTAGGAACGGATCAGCCGAGAATAGCAAAAATGTCAGACTCGCGCATGATGAGATAATCCTCACCTTCCACACTGACTTCGGTGCCTGAATATTTGCCATACAGCACTTTCTGACCTACTTTTACCTCAATTTGAAGCAGTTGGCCATTGTCAGCAATCTTGCCTGCTCCTACTGCGACGACTTCACCATACTGCGGTTTTTCTTTCCCGGTATCGGGAATATAAAGGCCGCCTTTGGTTTTTTCCTCTGCCGGTGCAGGTTTAACAATAACTCGATCAGCTAAGGGTTTCAAGTTCATTGTCTTCTCTTGTTTGGGTTTTAGATTAATAGTAAAATACTATCGACTTGTAAATTGATTTGTCCGGGTTTTAGCACTCAAGCACTTCGAGTGCTAAAAGAACACTTAATAATAAAAAAAATATTGCCCCTTCCAAAAGTTTCTTTATTTGAGGAAGTACATTTTTCACTCTTGGAGAGCGATATGCCTATGCCCGCAGAAGGAAATAAAACAATAGATCACGCACTCTATTACACAATTGGTAAAGTCACAATGGAAAAGCTGACAAGTAGCCTCTCAAAGATGCAGGATGATACGGCTACTGCCGAAGACCGGCAGCTCGCTGCCCTGTTGCAGGAAATCGCAGCACTTGCCAAAAACCGTATGTCGGTAGCAGCAAATGAAACCGAATTCAGTAAAGGAAACCCGGTTTGGGTGGAACGCACAGCGCAGTCGCACTTTCCACATATCCGTCTGCATGGCGGTGCGCTTGAAGATGATCCGATTAACGGCTGAGTATAGAAAAGCCTGTTCAACGTTCAAGGGATGGTTTGAGATAGCGACCTGTAAGAGAGTGATCCATTGCCGCAATTTCTTCAGGAGTCCCTTCCGCAACAATAGTGCCGCCTTTATCACCTGCACCAGGCCCAAGATCGATAATCCAGTCTGCCTGCGTGATAATATCCGGATTGTGTTCAATGATGACCAGAGTGTTCTTCTGCTCAAGGAGTTTTTCAAAACAAAGGATCAACTTGTTAATATCTTCGAAATGAAGACCCGTTGTAGGCTCATCAAAAATAAAGAGCGTATGTTCCAGATCGGCTCTGGCAATGAAACTTGCAAGTTTGAGGCGCTGTGCCTCCCCTCCCGAAAGAGTACTTGAGGACTGACCTAACCTGATATAACCAAGCCCTACCTCGTCGAGCACCATCAGTTTTTTTGCAATCCCCTTCTCGTTGCGGAAAAATACAATAGCCTCTTCGACAGTAATATTCAGAACCTCGGCAATGGAAAGTCCCTGGTACTTCACCTCAAGGGTATCGGGCTTGTAACGCAGACCCCGGCAATCTTCACACACAGCTTCGATATCTGCCAGAAACTGCATTTCGATGTGAACACTGCCCTCTCCGGCACAGGTTTCACAGCGACCCCCCGGAATGTTGAAAGAAAAATAGCCGGCCTTCAAGCCCCGTTGTTTTGCATCCTTTGTCTGCGAAAAAAGAGTACGGATATCATCGAATATCTTGAGGTAGGTTACAGGATTGCTGCGACTCGATTTTCCAATGGGTGATTGATCAACATGCTCAACTTTATCCACAAGCCATGTTCCTGAAATTGAACGATGCGTGCCAACCTTCTCCTTCAAGCCGACTTTTTCCTTCAGAATCCCCTTGTTGAGAATATCGTTGACCAAGGTTGACTTGCCGGAGCCACTCACACCGGTCACGCAGGTCATGACACCGAGAGGAAAACGCACATCAATATTCTTGAGATTGTTCTGCATGGCGCCGGTAATTTCTATGCAGGAGGTGAAATCGGGCGTTCTGCGAACCGTCGGCACAGCAATCCGTTTTGTGCCTTGGAGGTACTGGGCCGTTAATGAAGTGCCGTGCTCCTTCATAGCCATGACCGAACCATGAAATACCACTTCACCGCCCAATCGCCCGGCATAAGGGCCAAGGTCGATCACTTCATCGGCGGCTTCTATAATTTCACGATCATGTTCGACTACAACAACAGTATTGCCAAGATCGCGCAACCGCCTGAGCAGTGAAATCAGGCGTGCCGAATCACTCTGGTGCAGACCGATACTCGGTTCATCAAGGATATAGATTGCCCCGACAAGCGGAGAACCAAGAGAGGTGGAAAGATTAATACGCTGAAATTCTCCCCCGCTCAGGGTATGGGTCAATCGGTCAAGGGTAAGGTAATTCAAGCCGACATCAAGCAGATAGCCAAGACGTTTTATAATCTCCTGCAAAATAACTTCAGCCACTTTGCGATCAAATGGGGAAATATCGAGATTTCGGAAAAACTCAGATGCCTCGGCAATATTCATGCGGGAGACCTCACCGATCTGGCAACCGGAAACCCGCACAAGGCGTGCATCGGGATTAAGGCGGTTCCCCTCACAATCAGGACAGGTTGCATAACCGCGATAACGGCTTAAAAAGACCCGGTAGTGCATCTTATAGCCGGCATCCTTCTCTATTTCAGCAAAAAAAGGCCAGATACCCTTGTATCGTTCATCAGGCAATCCTTTCCATATAATCTCCTTGTGCCCGTAGAAAATCTTTTCATAGGGAACATCAAGGGGAATGCCGAGCGTTGGCGCAACAGCAAGGAGCTGACGGAGATTCCATCGGTATTTTTCAGAGTTCCAGCACGCAATTGCGCCCTCTTCAAGCGTAAGTGACTTGTCGGGCACCACAGCATCTTCATCAATGCCGGCAATCCGGCCAAACCCCTGACAGGTGGTACAAGCACCTATAGGCGAATTGAAGGCAAAAAGCTGGGGAGAAAGCTCCTGATATTCAATGCCATTTAATTCTAATCGGTCACTGAAAAGGTATGTCTTTCCTCCAACCACCTTCAGGGCGGCATACCCTCCGGATTCATTGAAACAGCTTTCTGCGGCCTGAGAGATGCGGCTGAAAACTTTTTCATCGTGCTTTGCCACAAAACGGTCAACAAGAACAAGAAGAGAAGCACGTTCGGTTTGCGGCATCTCAAGCACACGTTTGCAGCCCTTTTCAGTGTTAAGATCCAGCACCTCATCACCGGCAACCACTCTGAAAAACCCTTTTTTCAGAAGATTTGCTATTTCATCCTGAACGGAACAACTATGGTGCCCGGCATCCTGATGAGCGGGAAAAAGAAATCCTACATAAAACTTTGTTCCCTCATCAAAAAAACCGGCCTGCAGGCTCACATCATCCGGAGTATGCTTCAGAACAAGTTCGTTGGTATCGCGCGAATATATTTTGCCAATCCTTGCATAAAGCAGACGGAGATAGTCATAAATTTCCGACACCGTACCAACAGTGGAACGCGGGTTTTTAGGAATGGGTTTCTGCTCTATGGCAATTGCCGGAGCTATTCCTTCGACACTTTCAATATCAGGCCGCGGCATGCGCTCAAGGAATTGCCTCACATAGGCTGAAAGAGACTCCACATAGCGCCGGTGACCTTCGGCATAGAGGGTATCGAACGCAAGACTTGATTTGCCTGAGCCGCTGACGCCAGTCAGTACAACAAAACGATTGCGGGGAATACAAACCGAAATATTGGCGAGATTATGAGTATTGATGCCTTTGAGGACAATATCAGGCAGACTCGTTTCAGCGACTGCTGAATTGTTGAGTCCAGGAGTGGTCATGATTGAAAAATAATGTTATGCATTAATGATTGGCCGGGGAAACATCCAAAAAGGGGGCCTCACCCTGTGAGGTAATAAACGCAGAACAAACTGAAGGAAAAAACCTTTTCTCGTTTCTCTTTGTTCATCGGACTATCTGCTGCAAGAGACCTTGAACCGTAGTCTCCTCTAAAAGATTCTGAATTTTCACCTGCAGTTTGTTCATATAGCTGCGATGGTTGCATGAGGAAAATATTTCACAGCTGGCAGCATCCACTCCACAATGTACAATATGAGGCTTTCCTTCGATGGCAATGGCAATATCCGCAATTGTTATTTCAGCTATAGGTAAACCAAGCATGTAGCCGCCTTTTACCCCCTGAACAGAGGTTGCGATACCGGCTCGCTTGAGGCTCTGCATGGCCTTTGAAAGAAACTCTTGGGAAAATCCGATATCCTCAGCCATTTCCTTGACTGTAACTACCCTGTCCTGCCCCTTGGTTGCCAAGTAGGTAACAGCATGAAGTCCATATTCAAATTTTCTGGAAACCTGAAGCATATGACTAGTGTTATGGTAAATAGGATAAATTTAACCCTATTACTGGTGTTAAACAATTCTTTTATATTGCCACGTAACAGATATATTCCTTTATAAGTTTTTGCCCCAAAAACATTTTACGGACTTTTTCATGAGCAGTGCGGTTAAGGATCAATACTTTTTGTGGCAATTCTCACCTGAAGATGAAGCAAAAATAAGATATCAGGAGTTCGGTACCGCTCACCCTGAAAAAACCGCGCTTCTTTTTATTCACGGTTACGGCGGCATGCTTGAGCACTGGAACCTGAATATTCCTGCTTTTGCTCATGAGCATAAAATTTATGCCTTCGACCTTGTTGGTTTCGGAAAATCACAGAAACCCAATGTCCGTTACAGCCTTGAACTGTTTGCGTCACAGATTGAAGCATTTCTCTCTCTGAAAAAACTGGATAAGGTCATTATTATCGGGCACTCCATGGGGGCGGCAAGCGGCATCCTCTTTGCCCACCATAAACCTGAGAAAGTAAAAGCTCTCATCCTTGCAAACCCTTCCGGCCTTTTTGGCGACACCATGGAGGGGATAGCCAGCTTTTTCTTCGGAATTATAGGCTCTCCCTTGATTGGCGAGGTTCTGTTTACTGCTTTTGCAAACCCGGTGGGAGTAAGCCAGAGTCTTACACCTACATACTTTAATCAGCAAAAGGTTGATGCAAAGCTGATCAATCAATTCTCTCTTCCGCTGCAGGACAAAGGAGCCCAATGGTCGTACCTCTCTCCCTCGAAAAGACCTCTTGATTTCAGGCTCGATCATCTCCCGAAACCTTGCAATTACACCGGGCCGGCATATCTTGTCTGGGGTGCAGAAGATACAGCACTCCCTCCACACAAAATCATACCTGAATTTCAGCAGCTTTTGCCACAGGCAGGTGCATTTATCATTCCGAAAGCTGCGCACTGTATACACCATGATGCGCATGAAGAGTTTAACAAGCGGCTGAAAAAGATACTCGACCTGATTGAGAAAACTGCCTGAAAAGATCTAATACGCTGATCCTGATCCAGCTTTAACACTGAAACTACTGAATGGAGGTTTCAAACCAATTTGGATAGAGTAGCTTTTGAACTGTCCGAAAGGAATCAACAAAAAGCTCATCTGCCAGCAATCAAGATCTCGATTAAGCCGCACCATGGGAAAAACCAACTGATTGTTTTGAAAATCATACCCGGTATTCATAACGATCTGCCACTCTTTTGATAAAGCCTCCTTAGCCGACAAATTAAGCAGAGAACTAGTCACTGGTGCAAGAGGATTACTTTTATCTGATTGCAGAAAGAGAGAAAACTGGAGCTGCCAAGGCTGGCGGAAATCAATGGTTCTGAAATATTCGGTATTAAATCGCTCGAGAAATATTGACTGTGCCGAATTCGGAACAATAAGCGGAGCGACAGGAGGCAGGATTGGAAACGCCGAAGAAGAAGCTTCGCTGTCACCCTGAATATTCAGACTCATGTTGAGAAAACCCTTGATAAAGCGGAATAATCCGGAACCATCATCACTGTTAAGGCGGTTAATCCTGTTACCTGTAAGCGGATCGTAACTGTAGATATCATACATGGTGCCTGCACTGAAAAGAAGGTTCGGTGACAGAACATTGCTTGATGCTGTCAGGGTAAGCGGATCAAGGTGAAGGGCATCTGCATTAAAATTGTAGGCCGTCGAAGCGTTAAAAGAGAGGAGCTTAACACTCTGCACTCCAACAGAAGAGTCATCTTCCCCTGAGGACTCAGAACCCCTGACTTTACCTTGAATCAGATTTTTGAGAGTAATACCAATTTTACTTTGCCCTTCGGGTACTCCTGCATAGTTAGTATTATTTAATCGGACAAAGAGCTGAGGATCAGTCCAGTCATAGACATTCCCATAGTAATTATAAGCGCTGCCTGAAAAGGGTGGATTCCAAATGTAGCTGATCGTTGGAATAAACGTGTGGCGCAATGCATCAAGCCCAAAAAGTTTACCAAGGAACCCCGTTTCAAGGGTACCGTAGAGCCGTGTAGTGGCATCTAAAGCAAAAACGGTTGTTGAAACGTCGTTACTGGCACTATCAGCATACAACGAATGGATAAAGGTCAGGCTGGGATTAACATTAAAATAATGAAACAGGGTTGATTGCATTCGAAGAGGAAATACCACGCTTGTACCACTGTAGGCAAAGTTATAGAATCCAGAGACCGGTTGTGAGGCTTGCAGGCTCACTCCCTGGGTGAAAAGAGCCTTGTTCCCCTCCGAAAATTCATGGTAGAACCCCAACTCAACATTTGCATTTGCCGCATAACCTGTTGAAGTGCCTGAAGTCTGTGAAGTAGACGACCCACTGAATGACGCTCCGGAGGAAAGTGAAACATCCGACCTCCAGTCGTCAGCAGAAGAACCGGAACGAAAGGGATACATGCGGTTCTGGTAGAACGATGCGTCGATTGTCTGGGTTGCATCAAGAGTGCTCAAGTCTTCGGAGCGATTGTAGGTAAGTGCGGCAATGCTGTTTTCATCGCTGAAGGTCTTCGCCAAGGCCGCTCGAGCATTTGATTGCTGCGAGACCATGGTGATCGAATTATTTGCATTCAGATCGTATCCCTGCGGCGGGCTCTGGAGCTGGATATTGACATCAAGCCGGGTTGAAGAATCGAAAACCTGGTTGTGAATTATTTTTGCATCCCAGTCACTATATAAGGGATACTTTAAATACTCCCCTGAAATCTCTCCTGAAAAAACATTGTTTTCTTTATATCGAAACCTTTCCCCAAGCCCCCAACTTCCATTTAGCGATAACTCACTATCAACCTTGAAATCCATATAATCGTTAATAGCCCAGAAATAACCGAGATTCGACAACGTAAAACCCATATCGCCGTTATTGCCAATACCAGGCATAAGAAAACCTGAAGATCTGCCCTCCTTTAACGGAAAAACCATATAAGGCAAGGCAAGGATGGGTATCTGCGGGAGACGCTTAGAAAAGATCTCAGGCCTGATATACATGATGAGTGGCTTTGCAATAATCCGTTGATCAGGAATAATGGTCATGTGAGAGGAGGAAAACCAGTAATGTGGAGAAAGATCATCACACGTCGTGAACGTGCCATTCTGGATATTCATCTCACCATTTTCAAGCCTTGTTATTTGCTTTCCGCTAAAAAGAACCTTATTGGTAGAGGATAAAACATTTGTTGTCTCTCCCCTTTTCGTTTTAAAGTTATAGGCCATTGTTTCTGCATTGAAACTCCCCTGGCGATCAGTATAGACTGCCGGGTCGGCAACCTTTTTTGAGGTATCGGCATTACCGTATGCATGAAACAGTGAGGTGTCGAGGTCAATAAAAATTTTCGGGGCTTTTACATTGGTATCTTCATTGTCGACCTGGGCTTTCCCCCACAACTCCATGTTGCGCAGGTCGAGATTGTAGATAACCGAATCCTTTGCAGTGTAGAGAATAGTGCTTGTGAGAGTTCCCTGACTGGAAAGCGAATCGAGCGGTACGGTCTTTTTTTCAGAAATACCGATTTTCTGCTTTGTCGGCTGTTGAGCAGCGAACCCCGCCTTTCCCGAAAAAAATGATAGCACCAAGACTAAGAGGCTGAAAATGGTGACTATCGAGGTAGATTGCTTGTTAAACATCAAGGCAGTATCGCTCCGCTAAAGTATTGTGATGGTCACTGATAAAAGATTAAATATATTATTTAATTAATCGCCGGGAGTGTTTTTCTGCAGAGCTTCTTCACCGGAAGGGCAGCATCCATTCTGTTGATAATTATTTAACTTTTAGTTGTTCCATGTTGCCGACAGTCTATTCCGCTCCTGATTCCGCCGGACATTTCGGCTCTTTCGGTGGCAAGTTCATCCCTGAAACCCTTGTAAAAAATGCTGCCGATCTGGAATTGGAGTATCTCAAGGCTAAAAACGATCCTTCTTTTCAGTCGACACTGGACCACCTCCTTCGTGATTATGTAGGAAGGCCTACGCCGCTCTATCATGCCGAACGGCTCAGCAGGACACTCAAGGGAGCACAGATCTACCTTAAACGTGAAGATCTCTGCCATACCGGAGCTCATAAAATCAACAATGCACTCGGCCAGGTATTGCTGGCCCGCCGCATGGGCAAAAAAAGGGTGATTGCCGAAACCGGAGCGGGACAGCACGGAGTAGCCACTGCAACGGTATGCGCTCTCTTTGATCTTGAATGCGTCGTCTATATGGGAGAGGAGGATATCCGTCGGCAGGCCCCGAACGTGGCCAGGATGAAGCTTCTAGGGGCGGAAGTCCGTGCAGTAAGCAGCGGCTCTAAAACATTGAAAGATGCGACAAGCGAAGCTATCCGCGACTGGATGAATAATCCTGAAGAGACCTTTTACATCATCGGCTCAGTTGTGGGCATGCATCCCTATCCGATGATTGTACGGGATTTCCAGGCCATTATAGGAAAAGAAACGCGCTCACAGATTATAGATCAGGCCGGCAGACTGCCCGATGTTATCGCAGCATGCGTTGGAGGAGGAAGCAATGCAATCGGCATGTTTTATGAATTTTTGAAAGATGCAGGAGAAATAGAGCTGGTTGGAATTGAAGCCGCTGGCGAAGGACTTATGGCAAGACACGCCGCATCCATGACTCTTGGAACACCAGGAGTGCTCCATGGCGCCATGACAAAACTTCTGCAGAATGAGGACGGACAGGTACAGGAGGCACATTCAATCTCCGCTGGTCTGGATTATCCAGGAGTAGGCCCTGAACACTGCTATCTGCAGGAACTCGGACTGGTAACCTACACGTCCGCAACCGACATCGAGGCACTCTCCGCCCTTAAACGGCTTGCTGAAACCGAAGGCATTATCTGCGCGCTTGAATCGGCTCATGCCATACACTACGCCATCACCAGAGCGCCTGAAATGAAGAGTGATGCCGTGCTTGTAGTTAACCTTTCAGGCCGGGGCGACAAGGACATGGAGACGATTATGAAGGAATCAAAGTGCTGAGTAGGGGCAGGGGGCAGTGGGCAGTGGGCAGTGGGCAGTGGGCAGTGGGCAGTGGGCAGTGGGCAGTAAGTAAAAATATGGTTAACTGATTCTTGGAGAAAAGATTGTGAAGAAAAAGAACGGCGGGAGTTGCACAAAAATAAAATATCCTTATATTAATGCCTCATAACGCGGGAATAGCTCAGTTGGTAGAGCACAACCTTGCCAAGGTTGGGGTCGCGAGTTCGAGTCTCGTTTCCCGCTCAGAAACATAAGCCTAGGTTGAAAGCCTCCATCTCTGGAGGCTTTTTGCATTTAGAGGTCAGCACTACCCGCCAAGGGCAACTGCCAAAGGAAAGTCAGAGTTTGCACCCGGGAGCACCCTCCTGCTACAGATTTTGGAAGCCCTCTTATAATGACCGATACTGCAAGTTATATCCCGATTCTCAAGCCAACCAGAAAACTATTTCCGGGTAATTTCAATTCGCCATTATTATTGGAAAGAGTAACCGTCCCCGTGCCATAATAACGGTAACGGACATCAAAATCAATGAATTTAGTCACCGGGATGGCAACTCCAGCTCCAAACTGATAGCCAAGCACAGAATGTTTTTCGTTGGCGGTAAAAAGCGGATTAACCACATTATTGACACCAACCTCAGCAACCCCTATACCAGCAGTAATATAAGGACTTAAAACAATGGCATTTAAATCATAGTAAGCATTAGCCATATAGGAAGTCACGGAATAATTGCCTGTCAAACCATAAACACCTGAACCATTTTTTATTGTATCAGCATTGTTTTTCTGATAGCCCACTTCACCCTCAAGCCGGATGTGAGTCACACAACACTTGACGCCGACAGCACCGGTCACATTTATTCCAGAAGTAGTCGCTATTGTTGTAACAGAGTCTGTAGACTTGATATCATTAAAGGATGACCCTCCAAGATTCCCGCTGACATAAAGAGTTGGACCAGCAAAGGCAGGAGCTGAGAGCATACCAAAAGCAAGAACAGCACCCAGAATACCAAGAGACTTTTTCATTTTTAAATCTGATTGTGTTTACTAAGAGTTGACATTTCAGACTATTAAGTTAAGGAAAAGTGTTGAGATACGCGATAAGAGTACACCAGATTTCATTGCGGATTAGACCTCTTCCAGTAATATTAGACCGTTCCAGACTTGAGTTTTCCGCCATCCCAACATAACATCTGAAAGGCAAGCAATCGTCAAAGGTATAACCCCCATCACTCCTCAATCGCCTCTGGTGAGGTTTTAGCAGTGCCGTCAGTAACCTTCGGAGAAGAAGGGTTTACCCTGTCAATGAATTTTATTATACCTATCACTATGCCGAACAGCACAGCAATACCCAGCACTACCTGAAAAAGCGGGAGAAGAACGGAGAAGCCAAAAAGTGCCACTATAATGATGAGAAAAAGTGCTCCTAAAATCAATAACTCAACCATATCCTCTTTGATTTATGCTTATATGTCAAAATTATTGAGAGACGGATACCATAAAAACAAAAGGTTTTCTCCTCTCTTAAGTTTCTTTGTCATCTATATACTTCTATATTTATTTAAATGTATATTTATTTTCAAAAGAATGGTTTTGACACTGTTAATTAGCCATATAAAATATGCAAAAACAACAATGAATATTTCGGTTACGTTTTCACTCCACGGCAAGAATTTTTCCATACCATATACTGGCATATAAGAAAATGGCACGAACCACAACATCGTATTACCAGCAACTGTATCCAAAATCATATGAATAAAACCATTTAATGTAAAAATAAATGATAATGCGGCATAACGACTTTTATTTTTTGTTATTATTACAAACCAAATCGACATAAACAAAAAGTAAAACCAAAAAACAGGAAAGTGTGTAAAATAATCGTGATGACCACCCCCGCCCATGCCTATTGTATAATAATAGATTAAATCAAAATCCGGTACTATTGCCCCAAATATCCCCCAAAATACAAATTGATTCTTTGAGACACTGGATTTTTTAAATCTGAAATAAAGTATCTTTGAAACTATATAACCAGCAGGACCGTGAGCATATATCATTAACAATATATCTAACTATAGTTGATTACATTATCGCGCACTATAATCATCAGTATCAAAAAAAGGGATCTTTTCATACCTCCCATCGCCACCTTCTTTTAGCTAATAAAATATTTTTTATATTGGTCGATAAATTGTCCAAATAATATCCAAGAAAATCATCAATAGCATATCTTTGCTCAAGAACATAATTTATTTTATGATATTGAGCGCCAAATAACCAACCAGGAATTTCTATTTTAATAGTAAAATTATATAATTATTATTTAATAACGAATTTATTTAACGTCAAACTCCTCGAGCTTTCTAATGAAGAGATAATAGTAATGAAAGTATAAAGAGTGAAAATAAAAACAATAAAATATAAAAAAATATTATTCCATTATCAGCATCAGAATCAGATTTTAATACGAACCATGGAATATTACTATTATCATTATTATATAAGTCAGAATCAGAATTCAAATAGGTATGCGAGTTGGTATTTGAATCTTCATGGGATACATTCTCCGAAGCTTTCTTTCGAGATAGAATTGATAAAAAGCGAACCCATACCCCATATTTCTGCTTCGCAGCAGTTGATTTGTTATAGAGAATACCAAACTTTGCAGTTAATTTTTTAATAACATTATAGCTGTCAATACCGTTTCCTAAAACTCCTATGACTTTATTTAACTCCTTCGCTGCGTCTTTCATGCCAGAACAAATAAGTTCTTTAGCAAATTTCTGGATCTCTAAATTACTCCCAAAATATCGCAGAAGATAATCCCCCTCTAATCTTACTGCAAGATTTGAGGCACCATCAAAACTTTTACTCTCAAGTAATATTAGTTTAAATGTTATCGCCAGAGGAGCAGATAACTTATAAAGATTATTATATAAATAAACAAGCTGTTTGTTGTATTGTATCGCTATACCCCAATCTTCATCAAGAGAACTAAATAAATTATCGACATCATCAAGTTTATCTTCCGAATATTCATTTTTATTTCTTTTTGAATCATATTGGCTCCTTTTTAAAGGATCAGACAACACTGAATATGCTTCATTCAATTCCCTCACTTTTTCTTCAGCATCTTTCTTATTTCCTGACCATTTATCAGGATGATATCTTTGAGACAACGCCCTATATGCCGCTTTTATAACGATATCTTCCGCATCATCAAGGACTCCTAATATCTTATAATAATCTAAAGGCATTGCAATTATTTATAATTACTTCATAAGCCCAGTACTTATATATCCTGTCTTCCTGTCCATGCAGAAAATGAAGACATTATCACTTTGATGAGGCTTATGCTAACTACTGAAAACTCAACTAGTTCACAATTACCGTATCGTAGTTTAATATAAATATTCACGATACTGAAAACATACAGAAACCTTGATGTAATACCAATCCTGATGACCTTCAAGACAGAGCACTACGCGCTCAACAATAAATAATTACGTAGTGTCTGAACGAAAAGGCGCTATGATATTATATAATAATAGGTTATATTGGTATTTGAAGGTCGAAAATATTTGAAAATTTCAGTGAATCCTTGATCAAAAGCGTAATAACCCCTGATTATAAGCATTGTTGACTGAAA
>CAINOC010000092.1 GCA_903851385.1 uncultured Chlorobiaceae bacterium
CAGTAGGTATAATCTTCCTTAATACTATAAATTTGTTGTATAATATATATTATGTAAAGTAGAGGAGCGTTTGATTAAGCGACTTTGAGGGTATCTTCCTACATTCCCAGAAACGCCTTCTTGATATCCTGGTTATTCAGAAGCTCTTCACCTGTTCCTGTCAGTACAATAGATCCGATTTCAATAACGTATCCTCTATTGCTGATTTTCAGTGACTGATAGACATTCTGTTCAACAAGGAGAACGGTTACACCGCTTTTGTTTATGCTTTGAATCGCGTTGAAAACCACTTCAGTGAACAACGGCGACAATCCAAGGCTTGGTTCGTCAAGAAGAAGAAGTTTAGGATTTCCCATTAATCCTCTCCCTATAGCAAGCATTTGCTGTTCTCCGCCCGACATGGTTCCTCCAAGCTGATTACGGCGATCAGCAAGTTTCGGAAACAATGCAAAAACCCGCTCCATGTTCCCTTTGCGATCTTTAGGATGGAGATAGCCTCCCATAATGAGGTTTTCAACAACACTCATTTCAGGAAAGATTTTCCGGCCTTCAGGAACATGGATAATTCCCCGCTGCACTATCGTATGAGCAGCAAGAGCATGTAGCGATTCGTTATTGTAAGTGATTGTCCCTTTTGACTTTATGAGCCCGGATATTGCCTTGAGAAGCGTAGATTTGCCAGCACCATTGCTTCCTACAACAGAAACAATCTCACCTTGGGCGATAGTGATATTGATATCCTTCAGAACAGGCATTTCGCCGTATCCGGCATTGAGATTCTTTATGTTAAGCATTATGACCACCTCCCAGGTAAGCTGCTATGACTTCAGGATTTTCGGTAATCTCTTCCGGCGTTCCTTCAGCAAGCTTTTCTCCGGAATTAAGAACAACTATCCAGTCACAGATAGCCGTCACAGCTTTCATGTCATGCTCAATAAAAATAATGGTTGCGCCTTTATTTCGAACCTCGCGGATGATACCAAGAATGGTCTCTGTTTCCGTGTGGTTCAATCCGCCGCAGATTTCGTCGAGAAGCAGCATTTTGGGGTGGGTAGCCAGCACCCTTGCAAGTTCAAGCTTCTTTTTCAGGCCGATAGAGAGTGATCCTGCGGTTTTTTGTGCATAATCAGTCAATCCAACTGGCCCTAACTGTTCAATTGCGATCTCTTCAGCCTCTCTGGTAGCACTGGTAATGGAAAAGGCCCCGATCATCACATTCTCAAGAACCGTAAGACTGCCGAGCGGCTTCACTCTCTGCCAGGTGCGTGCCATTCCCATATGGCAAACCTCATCCGGCCGCAGGTTGTTGATAGTTTTATTATCGAAAATGATATCTCCGGAGGTTACAGGATAAAAGCCTGAAATGCAGTTGAACAAGGTTGTTTTACCAGCTCCATTAGGACCTATAAGTCCAAAGATCTGCTTTTCATCAACTGAAAAACTGATATCCGACACGGCAACGTTGCCGCCGAAATGCTTGGAAACATGGTTGATATGAAGAAGATGCTGTATCATTTTTTTCTCCGGAAAAGCCCAAGAATACCTTTTGGCATATAAAGAATGCAAAGTACAGTTATGATTCCGTAAACAAGGACGTGTGCATGAGCGAGGTTCTCTTTAAGAAAGACGCCGAGGCCTGAGTTTTCGGAAACAATACCCTGTTTTACCAGTACATCACCAAGCACGTTTGAACGCAGCATTTCGGCAAGTGGCACCAGCAGTACAGCACCAAGAACCGGCCCCCATAACGTTCCGACGCCACCAATAATTGCCGTAAGAATAATTTCAATTGAGAGCCGAAGATCAAGGACAGCCGTAGTATCGATAAAACGGATATAGACAGCATAAAGGCTTCCAAGAACAGAGGTCAATGCCGCAGAGATCAGTAATGCCTTGTTTTTATAGAATGAAAGATTAATTCCCAGAGAGGCCGCTGCGTCCTGATCCTCACGGATAGCTTGCAGGTAATAACCGGTTTTAGATTTTCGGAGATTGAGTGTTATGCCGAGGGTTATAACAAGCACCAGCAGCATTCCATAGTAAAATGGAAGTTTACTGTTCAGGTCGAGCCCCCACAAAGAGACATCAGAAAGCAGAATTCCCTGTGCTCCTCCCGTAAAATCAAAATTAAGTGCAGAAAGGCGGACAATTTCGGCAACGGCAATTGATGCAAGTCCAAAGTAATGGCCGCGCAGCCTGAACACAATACTGCCTGTAATGAGAGCAATAATGCAGGCCACAATGATGCCCGCAACCATGCTGACAAGCGGATTGATATTGAATCTGGAGATAAGGATCATGGTCGTGTAGGCCCCGGCTCCAAAGTAGGCTGCGTGTCCAAAGCTGTACTGGCCGGCATAACCGCCTAGAATATTCCATGCCGAAGAGAGTGCTGCCATCATCAGCACTGAAATCAATACTCCAATAAAATAGGGATTCTCCCCTATCGCAAGTGGCAACAGGGCAGCAAACCCTGCAATAAAAGCAATAATGGTGATCTGTTTCATTTACTGCTCCCCTTTTTTACCCAACAATCCTTGAGGACGAAGCAGCAAAACAGCAAGAAAAATGATGAAAACAACAACATCTTTCCAGTCGCTTGAGAGATAGGTTGACGACATTGATTCAACAATCCCGATAATAATGCCTCCGATTCCTGCTCCGATAACCGAACCAAGACCGCCAAGAACACAGATTGTAAAGGCTTTCAGAAGAAAGGTATGGCCGGCCATCGGATAAATGTAATAGGTCGGAGCTATCAGAGCTCCTGCAGTTGCAGCCAGAGCCGTACCCAAGCCGAATGCTATTGCACTCATCTTCGCAACGTTAATGCCCATAAGCTGCGCAGCCTCCCTGTTTTGGCTTGTAGCCCACAATGCCAGGCCTGTAGTGGTTTTTGAAAGGAAGAGGAAAAGGATTCCGGTAATCACTGTGGTAATGGCAAAAGATAACAACAAGGGCACGGATAATGATATACCCCCAAGAATATGGACAGCACTGCTTGAATATGATGTTGTCAGAATTTTCGGATCACTTGTAAAGGCCAGAAGTGCAGTATTGCTCATAATCAACCCTAGACCTATGGTCAGGAGAATCTGATTCTGATGAGGATGATCTATAATTTTATGAATAAATACTTTTTCAAGAATAAACCCGAACAGAAATGCTGTTGGAATAATCAGCAGAAGCGATAGATAGGGGTCAATATGAAGCAGGGTAAAAGCAAAATAAGCCAGATACATCCCCAGCATCATCAAATCGCCATGCGCAAAGTTGCTGATATTCATGACGCCAAAAACAAGTGACATACCTATCCCGGCAAGGGCATAGACTCCCCCTGTCAAAATTCCGGAAAGCAAGGATTGAAGAAAAAACATTATAAGCTCCCTGTGAAATGAACTGTCAAAGTGAGGCGGTAAGCTGATTACAAATAATAATACATTTTACGTATCAGATCCAGACTAAAAGAACAAAAACTGTTTCAATACAACGACTTGTCATAGGCGATAATCCCCTTTTTCTGCAAGGGGCGATGTTTTTGCCTACACAGTCATCAAGCTTCGGATGCCGCCATTGTTCGGGTGAGCGGAATCCGACTCCCCTGCTCTTCAGCCTGTTTTTCAAAATGTTGATTCATTTATACAAAAGCGCATCTAATCTCACAAAGCAATGCGCACTTAGAAATTCAACAATTAATGTGTAAGGTTAATTGACTTAAATAGTTCATATACCTTATCAATATTCTCTGCACTAAAAGCAACATTCCACCACTCATTATTTCTATATACAATAAACACAGTTTCTTTAGATGGTCGGTGAGTATCGTAAGTAAACCATGTCTTAAAATCGCCTGTCCCTTGTAATCTGTATTTACCAGAAAGAAAATTTAAACGCACAAGAGCAATATTTTTTACAGAAGCAAAATCAATTTTTTTCCTGCCATAAACGCCATAATAATAACCATTTAATATCATATAATCAGGATATATCTCCACATATCGATCATTATAAATAACATTTTCACACATGCCATTTTTTTTATTATCAGGCATAATTAAAGGTATTATTGTAATGATAGAAATGAGTAATAGAAATATGGCAAACATAACTATTGGCCATAAACTACTATTCATACCAACCTCCATATTTAAGTTACCTGAAGATCCTTTTCTAAAGGAAATAACATTCAGCTTTCGACCCGCTTATCTGGTCAGTAAAGATATGCTGCTTTTTGCAGTACGTCGTACTCTGTCAGAAAACCATCCTAAACGTTAGACAAATAAAGGTCGTAGCGAGATGTTTTTTCCGGTGTAATTAGTTGTCGTCGTTGGTTATTACGGGGATCATTTTACTCTAAGACTGCTGAGCAAATAATAGTAATATTTTACCTCAATTTCGCCCATAGATCAGTTTACGAGAGACCTCTCTTAAGAAAACCATCTTATTATGAGTTTTGGGGTATAGATATTTGAGTAGGGTTATTCACACAGAAAAAGGCTGGATATGCAGCATTATGCGAAGTATTTGGATTGTCTCATCAAACGACCGTTTTTTAAGATTTAAAAAGTAATTGTAGTCGGTTCATATCCAAAAAAAGCAGGGTTGATACAAAGTATATGTAAGATATTTGTATTTTACGCAAAGATGCGAAAGATGTTTTTTCTATTGCGGCAAGCGCGTTAATTTGGTGAGGGGATGGGTTATGATCGCTTTATTGGGAAATACGACCAGTTTATTCTCATATTAGGGGACAAGCAACTCATTCATCTCCGTCAACGGACTGTTTTTTTACAAACATTACCATGGGAGAAATATCATGAAAAAAAAGGTAAGTCTACTCTTTACCAGCCTTTGTGCTCTGATGCTTGTCGTCTTTGTATCCCTCTCAGAGGCGAAAGAATTTACAAAGACGTCGATACAGCCAAACGACAAGATGATACTTAAGGAACATCCGAACCTGAAAATCAATGTGCAGTGGGGCTCGTCCAATGTGGGATCGACCCAATATGGACCGAAACTCACCGCATATATCGCCGTCACCAATACCAGTACACTCGATTGCGTTCCGCCAGCGGGAGCAAAATTCGTTATCGGCGCCTATTACAAAACGATCGGTTTAATGAAGGCAACAAGCGTTGGTACATTCCCATCGGTCATCAAAGCAGGTGAGACAAAGCATTTCATCCAGCAATCATTGGATACCGCACACCAGGCAGCGATCTATACCGGCTATGTTGACTTTTACGTCTCATCGCAGGCACCCGGCCAACCCGACCTTTCCGCTGCCGTTCGTCCAGCTTGTCAGGGCGAGATCAACCTGACCGACAACAACGCCCACTCCGTTAAAAAAATCATCACCAATCCATAACGCAAGCTTGAGGCAGGGGGGGAACCAACATGATGAACCGCGTTCCCCCTCTATGAGCATCCGAGAGCATCGTCACCCTTCACCCAGCTCATTTTGACGCTCTGATGTTTTCCGCAACGGAACCAGCAAAATCAATGACAGACATGAGACCATAATCAAGATGAGGTCGTACACTGGATCCATCATGATGATCCGATCCCCCTGTCACTGACGCCATCGATCAATCAGCATACAGAGGTATACCGTCAGACAAAGAAATAGCCTAACAAGCATGGGTCGCATCTTTTACATGAAATACTCTCCTGATCTTGGGGAACAGCGCCGTGCACTGCAGATGCAGCTGGAACCAGAGAAATCCGCATTGTTTACGCAACGTTGCGAAGACCACAACAACTTCCCAACACTACAGATGTCACTACTGATAGAGATACAGGGAACTCGAAATGGAGAGGGGTATCAAAACGACGGTAACATCATCACGCAGGGCTTACTCCCTTCTGCTGTAATGACCCTTCAGATGCAAACAGGAATTTGACAATTGTTAATAAAAAAAGGAAATTTTCAAAACAGGGGTTATGCTGAGTCCATACCGCTCTCTCCACCTTCCTTAAAGTGATTGAAGAGCGGCTTATAGGTGAATGCAGCGCCCTTATTCGTCTGTCCATTCCTATTCTTCAAGATAAACGCTTCCATGCTTGCTGGCCCATGATAGTTCGCCCGGTTGAAACTGCGGATCGTAATAACCGGTACCATGCAATCCCGGTTGATGCGCATCAGCTTCAACAACGATTTATCTATCTGTTGCAGAGATAAAAGATGAAAGGCAATTTTACCTGCAGCCTGAAGAGTATCTGTTCAATTCAGGATATAAAAAAGCGCCTTCAGCATGAATGAAGGCGCTTTATCTACGGATTTTCCGGTAAACGTATTCAGACTGAACTTATCGGGAGAAAGGATAAACCAGTTTCTTCTTGCTGAATTTGGCAGGAAAAACAGTCTCATACTGCCCGTGTATAATTTGCTGAACAAGCATGGGGTGATTGTTCTGGTTTGTAAAGCCGCTATAGTCTACAAATTTTACAGGGCCTAAAATACCATTCCAGCTTCCCGCTTTAAGCCCGGCACGAAGTTTGGCTGAGGTATTATTTTTTGAAGCTGTCTCAACCATGATCCTCATTGCCTCATAAGCGCAGGCTGCATGATAGGATGGCTCTTTGGCGAATTTCGCCTTGTAACGCCTGCCAAAGTCTGCTGCACCTGGCCAGTTGACATCATCAGTCCACTGGGTTGCAGAAACTACCAGATTCGATATTTCTGACTGCTGTGCGAACTGGGCTGTTGTATATCCGGCGCCGGCGCCAAGGAATGCCTTGGGAGTAAGCCCGATTTCCTTCGCCTGACGCATCAGCAGAATGGCATCAGCATCATAGGAAACAAGAAAAATAAGATCCGGATTTGCAGCTTTTACTTTCGCAAGGGATGGGCGATAATCAGGTTGTCCTTGCTGGTACTTTTCATTTGCAACTTCCTTTAAGCCCATTTTCGCTGCGTTTTCCTGGGCAGTTTTCACCGTCGAAACGCCAAAATCAGTTGCGGCATAGACATACGCAATTGTTTTCGGTTTATATGATGCTACTGCCGCCATCAGCACGCTTGAATAGACGTTTGCAGGAGCATTCAGCCTGAAAACGTTTTTATACCTTTTCATTGTGATATCTTCTTTTGCCGCAGCAGGAACAAGAAGAGGTACCTGATACTGGTCAGCCCTTGACGCAACAACGTTTGCTGAACCAGAAGTATAAGGCCCGACAACGCCAATAACACCATCACGTGTTACAAGCTTTTCATAGGCAGCGAGGGCATTTTTTGGATCACCGCCATCATCCTCCCTGATCAGTTCAACCTGAATGCCTTTTGCTTTCAAGTCTTCAATTGCCATTGCCGCACCGTTTGTCAGATTTTCGCCGATTTGAGCCTCTTTGCCTGTAATCGAGTTGATAAAACCGATTTTGACTGGAGCCGCCTGAGTAAGTACTGGCAAGGCAAGCAAGGCTGCTGCGATAATTGAAACAAACTTTTTCTTCATCTGCTGTTGCTCCTCTGGTTTATGTTATTGACCCTGCCGAGCTATGCTGAACAATATTTCAGCACAAAAGTGTGATAAAATTTCATGAAAAGTAATTTACAACTAATAATATTCTCGTCAATCAACGAAATCAGGGCAAGCTTTATTTGAGTGTTAGAGGGAGTCATGAGCCAGGATATTGCGGAACTTTCTGTCGAAATTATTTAAAAATATGTACATTGACGAAATTGATATTGAGGTACTACGTCTTAAACCGGAAAACACAATGAGCGCAAAAAATACAGTTCTTGAGGTAATGAAAAAAGAGGGTACGCCGCTGAATGCAGGCCGGATTACTGAAATCAGCGGTCTGGATCGCAAAGAGGTCGACAAGGCACTTAAAGCACTGAAAGATGAAGAGTTAATCGTCTCCCCGAAGCGTTGTTATTGGGAACCAAAGAAATAAGTTACCATTGTAATTCCCGAAATGATTATTGCCAATCCCAATAACCACACTGCATCACGACGATGACAACGAAATTATTTGTGCCTGCTTTTCTTATCGTCGGACTTATTTCCCTCGGTGCCTGCAACCCTGAAAAACTGCCTCCCTCAGATGAAGCATTGGAATCAAAGGCCGAGGCTTTAGCTGAACAGAAAATTGAAGAAGGCAAAAAAATCTACGAATCAAATTGTGCGGGTTGTCATGATTCGGGAGTATCGGGGGCTCCGAAACCTGGCGATAAGGAGGCTTGGCGTGAGAGAATTGCTCCAGGTGTAGCCACCATGGTTAAAAGATCCATTGAAGGGTATGCGGGCAAAACCGGAGTGATGCCCCCAAAAGGCGGCAATGACACTCTGACCGACCAGGAAGTCGCCAACGCTGTTGATTTTATGACTGTGAAGCTGAAATAAACAACGCGTCCCTTAGACCCGAATGCCGTTCTGTCTTTTTTCTGACAGCCCGGCAAAACACCCCTTCATTTGACCAGATTTCAACATTTTCTTTTGCTCTCGTTATACCGGTATAGATCAGCTCCCTTGTCATAACATCGCTGTCCACCGGAGGCAGAACCATTACTACCCGGTTAAATTCAGATCCCTGGCTTTTGTGGACGGTCATTGCAAATGCTGTTTCATGCAGAGGGAGCCGTTCCGGCATGATGCTGCGGACTCCGCCATCCGGAGCTCGAAAAAATGCCATGAGCGCTCCCTCTCTTTCAGGATCAGGAAAAAGTATACCGGTATCACCATTAAAAAGCTGCATCGAATAGTTATTGGCCGTTACAAGGAGTGGTCGCCCGCGGTACACCAGTCTGTTCTCCTGCCTGATAAGGCCTTCCCCTGCAAGAATACTTTCAACACTGCTGTTAAGGCCACTTACTCCGTAAGGTCCATCACGCAAGGCACAGAGAATACGGAACCTGTCGAAACGCTCCAGTGCCTCTGCGGCTGATTCAGCTGCAAGATAGCTTCGAAATCCTTCAAGCACTTTTTTTGCCAGAACCCTTCGCAGTTCTTCCCTCTCTGGCAACCCCTGCCATGCAATACCGCTCAGTGCTGTGCTTTTCATGAGCGCCAGTGCTTCTTCGCCGAGCCCTGCATTAACTGCCCTGCTGATTTCAGCAATGCCGCTTCCAGCCTGAAATCGGTAGTTCTTTTCAAGCTTGATCAGTGAACTGCTGAGTGGCGAAGCCTCACTCCCCTCCTCCCCTGCGCTGCAAATGTCGCCAAGGACTGCTCCCGCTTCAACCGAAGCAAGCTGGTCCTTGTCGCCCAAAAGAATAAGCCGGGCAGATGGCTTGAGAGCAGTAACAAGAGCGGTCATCAGCGGCAACGCAATCATTGACGCCTCGTCAACAATTACAGTATCATACGGCAGCTGATTTTTCGGGGAATAACGAAAACGGGACAATCCTGAAACGGCACCAAGAAGACGCTGAATCGTCACGACATTGTCCGGTATGGCAAGCTTTATCTCATCCGTGCACTCAAGAGTCGGCCTCATATCGTTAACAGAGGCTTTCAGGCGAGCAGCAGCCTTCCCTGTCGGGGTGGTCATGGCAATCCTTTGCTTACTCCCCTCCTTCTGCTCAAGCAGCAGCGCAAGAATCCGGACAACCGTTGAGGTTTTTCCCGTACCGGGCCCTCCTGAAATAACGCAGAACTGCTTATGCAGTGCAACCGATGCCGCCTCTTTCTGCCGATCACTCTTTTCACCCTCACAACCCCGGAAAAGTCGCCCAAGACCAGCCTGAAGGATTGCCTCATCAATACCCTCTGCCTGCGTTGAAGCTTTTTGAAGAATGTTTGTGGCAAGTTCATGCTCATATTGCCAGTAACGATAGAGATACAATCGTCCATGCAAATCAAGCACCAGAGGGCGGTGCTGACCGGGGAGGCCAACTGTCGGCATGCTTCTCAATAATTCCACAAGAGCATCAACATCCGGAACGACAATCTCCTTTCCATCCAGAGCGAGAGTTTGCCCGGCACAGTCGGCAAGAGAAAGGCAGATGTTCCCCTTTCCAACAGCGCTGCTCGCCAGAGAAACAAGAAGACGAAATACTTCACCAGTTGCACCGCCGCTCTCTCTGCAGATAAAGGATGCAAACTGCCGGTCAATGGCACGTTCCTGAAAGAGTATGGCCATGTTATCGTCCTTGATCTATAAGCAGTTGCGTCAACTCCCGAATAAGCTCTTCAGAAGGATGGTCACGGTAAAAGCCTGCAGTTTCACCATACTCCTTGTTTACCCCACGCAGAAAAACATAGATCACCCCGCCGAAATGGGTGCTGTAATTATAGTTCTTTACCCTCAGGGAGAGGTAACGGTCAAGCGCCACAGTATAGAGAAGGTACTGGAGAGCATAAAGATTATTTTCCATTGCCTGTTTCATGGCATCATGACAGTAATTCTCTGTCACATTGCCAAGGTGGTTTGATTTCCAGTCAACAAGGTAGTATTGCCCTCCCTCTTCGAACACCATATCGATAAATCCCATCAGCATTCCCTTCACCGTTTTGAACTGCAATGCTTTGGCTTGTGCGGCAAGGTCCACGCTTTCTGGAAGAACGCCATGACGCGCAAGTACCTCTCCGAGCTGAGGCGAAGTAACAAGCCTGAGCGGAAAGAAAAACTCCAGCTCAGTTATCCAGCATCCAGAGTGGAGGCTACCGAGAGTGAATGTTTTTTCCCCTGATGCCAGAGTTGTCTTCAGGACATTCTGAACCATAGCGGTGATGTGCGGCTGCCACTCCGCCTTGTAGCTGAAACGCTCAAGTGCCTTTGCAACATGGTCACGGACGCTATCTTCCGCAGGAGAGGCAAAATCAAGTTTTTCAAAAATCCAGTGCATGAATATTCCTGCCTGAGCACCACGCGGAAAGCTGAAAACAGTATTGCCGCCAGCAACTGTTCCGGGCGTGATGCTTTCACCCCTAGCCTCATCCCGGTCGGGCAGTTCGACATGTTTTGGAGCATATTTCTCTGCATTCCGGCTGAACGAAGTGAAACTTGATACCCTCCAGCTGGTGTCGATAGTTCCTGTAAAGGTGCGCAACTGAGGCGAAAAACTCTTCAGCGTTGACGGATGGTCAAAACGCATTGTGGCTGCCTCCATGCCCTCCCGACTCAACAGGTCAAATGAGATTGACCCTTCGGAACTCTCTGCCAGTTCCTGCAGATGTCGGGCCATGCTGTCTGCAGATATGCTTTTCGCCTCCTCAGCAAGAAGAGATGCCGGATTCCCAGCAATCCTTACGTCATGAGAGGCATGAAAAAGATAGTTGATCGGCGATATATCTGCTTTGGTTTTACCGGTTAAGAGATAACTTCGATTCTTTGCTCTGGTCAACGCCACGTAGAGCAGCCTGAGGCTTTCAGCAAGCGACTCTTTCGCTGCTGCCAACTGGTGACGGGCAAACTCGCTTGACCCGAAATCCTTGACGAGCTGCCAATCCTCATCATGAAACAGCACAACACTCCCTTTACTGTTCACCTTTCCCCACAGAAAGGGAGCGAACACTATCGGGTACTCCAGTCCTTTGCTGACATGGACGGTAACAATTTTAACAGCAGCCTCATCTGTTTCAAGGCGTATCTGATACTCCTCCGCCTCGTCGGCGGCACTAATCCTTTCGCCAAACCATGCAGCAAGCCCTTCCATCCCAAGCCTCCGCAGATGTTCCTCTTTGTGCAGCAGTTCAAAACAGTGCAAGAGATTAGTCAACTTGCGCTCGCCTGAGAGATCGGGTGAGCTCAACATGCGTCCCCGAACCCCCTCCGCCGCCATCAGCTCCCGAATCATCACCATAAATCCCCGTTCAACCCAAAGATGATGATAATGCCGGAACTCCTTCAGGCATGCACTCCACCGCTCATCATCATCAATAAAATCAGCAATATCGTTACCCGATCGTCCAATAATATCGGTCACCAGAGCTGAGCGTACCTTTGTCTCGTTTCCCGGATCACACAGAGCCGAAAGCAGAATACTCACCTCCATAGCCTCCGTTGAGGCAAAAACAGTCATATCGCCCTGCATCACTCCGGCAATGCCCCTTGCCCTGAGAGCATTTAAAACAATGCCAGCCTGTCGATGAGTCCGCACAATAACGGCAATGTCTCCCGCAGTAACAGGCCGATTGCCTGACTCTGTGGCTATGCTGACATCCTTCAAAAGACGGCAGATCTCATTGGCCACAGCTTGTGACGCAAAGGTGCCGGCATCATCTACCGTCAATGCCGCACTCTTTGCGTCACGGGCATCCATTAGCCAGAGTTGCAGCGGAGCGAGCTCTCTCTCTTCCACGAGTTCACACTCCTTGGTGCTTCCAGCCTTCAGCGAATGGTAAGCTATTCCTTCATAGATAAAAGGGTTTTTCTCTTGATCAAACAGGATGTTAAAAGCCTTTAGCAGCCGGGGAGTGGAACGCCAGTTTTCAGTTAAGGTAAAACGCTTCTCTCTTTCAATTTCGCGTGCCGCACTCATATAGGCAAAAATATCAGCCCCGCGGAAACTGTAGATGGCCTGTTTGGGATCTCCTATCAGAAAGAGCGGAGCGTCAGAACCGGAATAGATCATCCTGAAAATTTCATACTGCAGCGGATCGGTATCCTGGAACTCATCAATCAGCGCAGCAGCATACTTTTTCCGGAGAAGAGCGGCCAACATCTCCCCCCCGCTCTTTGAAATGAGCGCATGAAGGAGATCTTCAAGAAGATCATTGAAAAACCGGACGTTGCCGCTCTGCTTGAGAAGCGGAAGGTTATTGCGGTAAAAGCTTACCAGTTCGGCTTGCAAAGCAAGAAACCGCTGCTCTACGCCAGATAATAGCGTTTCACAAAGATCGAAAAACGAGTGAACCGGCGGTGAGCTTTTGGGTTTCGTACCTTTGGTAATACCTGAACGGCTGAACTTTACAAACCCTTCAAAAAGATCGAAAGGATTGTCTTTTTCAACAAAGGCGTCCATCAGCGGAAATAGCGGCTCAATAAGGTCGAGCCGGTATGAATCTGCCGCTCTCCCAAGCCCTTTATCACTCCTCAATATTTCCTGTATAGAATCTTTATCACTTCGCCACATCTGGGCTATCTCTTTTCCGGCATTGTGGCATGTCGCTTCAAGTTCCGCAACAGCATCAAGACTGAATTCAGGAATAACCTTAACCCCTGCACCGGCTTGAAGCTCCTTCAGGAGAGAGGCGAACACTTGTGACGCTTTTTTCTGAAGAGCATAACTGAGCAGTGGCGCAGAATCAGTAAAAAAGTGAATCCTCCAGAAATCATCCAGAAGTTCCTGAAGCAGTGCCCTCTGATCTTTAATCAACTCTGTATCGTAGAGCGAGCCGGTCTCAAAAACATTATCCTGCAGTGCCCTCAGGCAAAACCCGTGAATGGTATAAATTGAAGCTGTATCAAAATCACCGAGAGCGCGTTCAAGAATCTCCTTAACGTTTTCGATGCCCGATATTCGAGACTTTTCGCAGAATGAAAGGAGAAAAGCATCTTCTGTCGCACAACCCTCTATAACATCGAGCGCTTCCCGTATACGGCTGCGGATTTTAGCCCTAAGCTCCTTGGTTGCAGCCTCGGTATAGGTGACAACAAGAATCTCTTCAGGCCGCAATCCCTTTTCCACCAGCAGGCGCAGATAAAGAGAGGCAATAGCATACGTCTTGCCGGTTCCCGCACTGGCCTCAATCAAATTCATCCCCGCCAGCTCCACGCTATCATGCTCCAATCTTCTCATAATCCCCCATCACACAATTTTATGTTCCCTCCTCTGCCAAATGCCGACTGCCCACAGCCAATTATCTTCACTCAGCACTATTTTCAATCATCGGCCTGAGCAGCCGAACAGCAAGCATGCAGAACTCATCATCAAACGGCTCTTCTGAACCAAAACAGCGTCGGATTGCAGGCTCCGAACCCTCTCCCGGATTCGGATTAAAGGCGGAATCCCTCCATATCTTCCGGGCATCATCAAGAGACTCTTTTGAGGCATAAGCCATCGATGACCGGGGGAAAAAATGCAGAGGCTTTGTCGTCCCCTCCCTGTAATGTTTCATCAGCTTCTCAAGATGGCCTGCGGCTTCGGGCGATCTGGTAAAGTGTTTGATATCGTCCACCATAACCAGAGTGGTTTCCAGCGGGTACCCCGGTTGAGCCACTGTGTTAAGAATCAGATGTTCAATCCAGCTCCTCATCTGATCCTTCACTTTCATTCTGGCACACCGATAGTGCAGCAAGTGCTGAGGCCAAAGCCGGTCAAGCTTTCCTGTCAGACGGAATTCGCCGACTTGCAGATCAATCTCAAGCGGTGCAAGTGGCATCTTATCTCCCGTGTTATTGCGAACAACTCCCGCAAATGCCTGCACGTCATAAGCAATTTGGCGAAAGAGCAGTTCCCCATGACGGGCGGGAGGAAGCATGCCTCTGCTTCTGAATACCGGCAGCAGCTCCTGGGCATTGCCGCCTTCAAGTTCAAATTCAAGCAGTTCCTGTTTCATTTGGTAAAGCTCGAGTCCCTCAAGATCAAAATGCTCCCGATCTTCAAGCGGCATAGCCATTGACTCGATCCTGATACCCAGCCTGCGCTCAAGAAAATAACCCGCAGGATTATCGTAAAACCGCAACAGCTTTTCAAGCGGAACTGTTTTCCACTCCTCTTGAAGCATATTTGGCGGCTCCTTCAGTGTTTCATGTATAAAGGGGCGAATTGCTGCTGACTTGCTCTCCATTTCAACCAGTGCCCGGTAATTTTCAACTGAATAGCTGAAGAGCGGTGAGCCCGCAGTAAAGTATTCGGCATTAAATGCCTGTAGACGATGTCGAACCACAAGATGCTTTTCCACGGAACATTGTTCATCCGCCAGAAAAAATCCCCTTCGAACAGTATCAAGCAGTTCGCTGACAAGCACCGATGGAGGCAAATCACTGTTATCCTTTATACTCTGACCGATATAGCTGATGTACAGAAGTTCGCGTGCTGAAAGGATGGATTCAAGAAAGAGATAACGATCCTCATTGCGCAGCGATCGATCTCCCCTGCACGGGCTCTTTGCAATCAGGTCAAAACCGGGAGGCCGACTTTGCCGTGGGAATGCACTGTCATTCATACCGATAAGAGCAACAACCCTGAACGGGATGCTCCGCATCGGAAGCATGGAGCAAAAGGTAATTCCTCCGGTCATGAACCCCACTCCCTGCTCCTGTTGTTCAAGACGGGATCTGAGCCAGGAGATCATAACGGCAGGCTCAACATCCCCGGTAAAATCCGCTGATTTTGCTGTGTCCGTAATCTGCTCTGCCAGCATTGCAATTGCAGTATATTCCCGTTCGGAACTCTCATCAGGGGCAATAAAATCACTCAGCAACCCCAGGAACTGCTTGCTCCACTCATGCAATGAGCATGAGCGCTCCATTTGTTTAACAATGCGATCAACCGTAGTAACGAACGCGGCAAATTTGCCGAGCGTCTCAGCTTGGGAACCTGTAAGATCGTCATAGGGCAGAATATCGTTAAAAAGCAGATGCTCATCCGGCATCGCATACCCGAGCAACAGCCGGTCAAGTCCTGCCATCCAGGAGTTTTCACGATAAGCCGGTAATGCACTGCCGCTCCGATCTCCCTCATCCATTCCCCATCGGATTCCGCATTTTTCAATCCAGCCCCGTATACGTTCAAGTTCATCATCATCCAGCGAAAAACGTCGGCTCACCGGTGGCGAAGCAAGCAGATCAAAGAGTTCAGCAGCACGAAAACGGCTTCCGTAAAGAGCAAGCACTTGCAATACAGCACCGGCAATTTCACCCTCGTTCATCATTCGCCGATCAGCAATCGAGTAGGCCAGCCCGCCAGCCCCTTCTGCTCCCACGCCGAAAACGCTCGAAATAAAGGGCGAGTAGGTCTCAATATCAGGCGTCATCACCAAAATGTCTTTCGGGCTCAACTCGCTGTGTTGCTCGAGCAGAGAGAGAATATTGTCATGCAAAATCTCAATTTCACGAAGCGGACTGTGGCAGGAGTGTATCCAGAGAGAGCGGTCCAGAGGGTCGAGTGTTCGCTTAACTTCCTCTTCTCCGGTTCCTGAAAGGTTCAGAATATCGGACTGCAGGGCATGCAGCAATGTCGACTCTCCCGGCTCAACATAGTTCTCATCATGGATAAAAGCCTCGTCACTAAGGTCGATTATCATCTCTGAGAAGTCGCGACCAATCGTCCCAAGCGAAGCAAGGAGCGGGTTGCCTTCACTCCGTAACGCACGCTCTGGGGCAGAAAGCCTCGCACTTGCCTTTTTGGAAACAATGTCGCCCCAGTACTCACGTGTTGGACTCAACAGAAAAAGGTTCACCTCCGTCACTCTTGAGACCGTAGAAAGAATATCAAGATGGAATTTTGGCAGGTAGGAAATGCCGAAAAGTGCAATTCTTTCAGGAATATCCTTCTTTTCATTCGCCGTAAAGCCACGCTGGCGGCAGAATATCTCCTTCAGTTTTCCCCTGTGCTGATCTTCATTTCCCAAAACCAGTTTCTGCCAAAGCATTGCCTGCCAAGCTTCTTCGGGAGGCAGAGGAAGTGCTGTTTCCCACCGGCCAAGCATTTCTGAACGGTAGAGTGTGTACTGATCAAAGGTATCGGCTATTTTTTCTGAAAGCTGAAACCTCTTCAGCCCATGAGGGTCATCGGCAAGGTAGTGCAAGAGAGGGGCGAAAGGAGCTGAATCAAGAAGATCCGGCAGAAGCCGCATGATTTTCCAGGTCATAACCTCAGGGGCAAACGAGGAGGAGTCAGGCGAGGGAGAAAAAAACTTCTCAAAAAGCTCCTGAACCATGGCATTCGGAAACGGATAATGCCCGTTCGCCCATACACCATACCGGGAGGCAAGCTGCATTGAAAGCCACCGCTGCATACCTTTGCTCTGAACAACAATCACCTCTTTTGTAAAAGGAGAGGTTGGTGGCTCACGCATCGTTGAAGCAAGAGCATCAACCAGAACTTCCATCCGGTTGCTGGTAAACAGATTAAGCGCCATAAATCATTACGTATAAGTCCTATAAGTCTTATAGGTACTATAAGACCTATTCTTTGTTAGTTTTGTGAAGCATCAATAGCCTCCATAGCTTTACGCCGGAATCCAAGCGGATCGGAAATTTGGGGGATCGGCGTTATTCCACCTCCAGTACCGTTAATATGCAAGGTGCCAAACCCCAGAAGCCGCCCAAGGACACTCTGCTCCACATGAAAGCTTTCAACCTTGCTGTGATTCAGCTCAATGGTGCTCCGTTTGATAAATCCGAATTTTGCTATCACTCTTTTGGAGGTTACAGCAAGCTCTGTTGAGTGATGTTTGATCGCCGCATCAGCAAGATACCACAATGCCGGAATCAGCACCAGAAAGCCTGCATTCCTTACCAACACAGAGACCTGAGCCTCCCCAGCTATCGATGTTTTCAGGGCGTATAGCAATAGAGCGGCAGCTGCAGTACTAAAGAAAATCGCCTTCGAAAAAATTGTCCAGTGGAGTCGTCCCACAACAAAGACCTTTTCCCCCTGCATCAGGTTTTTTTCAACATATCCCAAAGTTCTTCCTCCTTTTTTAGTTCAAGTTTTCCGTGCCTGCCTGAAGTTGATGAATAAAGACTTTTCCAGAAGATTGCAACTCCCCGGCAGATTCAACGATCTTTTGGTGATGGGTAAAGAGGATAACCTGCGTCTTTTCCCCAAGGCTGCTTAATGCTTTTATGGTTGCATCAGAGCGGCTATCGTCAAAATTAATCAGGATGTCGTCGACAATAAAGGGCATCGGTTCGCTTGACGCTATCCTCCATTCGAGCGTTGCAAGACGCAAGGCAAGATAGAGCTGGTCGCGGGTTCCTGAACTCATAGCTTCAACCTGGATGCCGATGCCATTCGAGCGAATGGCCTCCAGTACCAGTTGCCCATGGTCATCAACATCAGTGCGCAACATGGTAAAAGAACCCAGTGTCAGTTCCGTAAAGTACTTGCCGGCAATGTTCAGCACTGGATCCTGGTTTTCAGCCCGGTATCGCTCTGTCTCTTCACTGAGAATTTTAGACGCAAGTTTAATGCGGATATAGCGTTCAGTCAACCGTCTTATTTTTGTAAGTGAGCACTGTAAGGTTTCTGCAAGATCAGCCGCCGTTGCACTCCCGTCCATCCGGTCAAGTTCATTTCTCTTCCTTCCAATACTTTCCAAGCACTCCTGTATTTCAGGGTCAAGGATGTTTTTTATCTCGGTGCTCAATCGCTCAATCTGGCTGGGAAGTTCATCAGGATTGATTGCCTTGGCATGAACTTCAAGTTGAGTAATAGCAGTTCCTTCTGCACTACGGGTCAGGCGTCTTTCTATTTCAAGAAGAGTGCTGGTGAGCATGATGCTTTGATTAGAGTGTCGTTCTGCCTCAATCAACTCATCTCTGGTATCACAACAGGCTGACTGAAGCATTGATGCCATTTGCTCTTTACAGCTCAGCAATTCGGCTTCTTTTGACAAAATAGCATTGTCAAGGGTATTGAGTTCTTCACTATCCCTCTGTAACACAGCCTTTTCCTGACTGGCCCTTCCAAGACGACCTTTAAGTTCATTGACCGCTGAACGTGCATCGGAGCCAGCAAGATCAGGTGCAATTTTTTTAACCAGAACCTCAACATCTTTTTCAAAACATTTTGTATCCCTCTCAATCCCCTCTATCCTTTTCCTGAACTCATCGGCTTCTTTCAATTTTTCAAAGCATCCCTGCAGAGTCTCAATAAAATCTATTGCATCTAAAGGAAGAACTCGGTTATTGAGCCCGAGCGGAGTAACCGCATCATTCCAGTCGGCCCGCCATTGTTCAAGTTCACTTTCAGCCCTTGTGCAGCTTTCCTTTGCACTCTCTAAGCTTCTCTTCTGATCACAAATTTTCGCTTCAGTCAATTCACGCTGTTTGTGAGCAGTTTCAATCGTGTTCAGCAGTTCACGACCGTAAACAAGAACATCGTGCAGATCCTCTCCTTTAAAGTTCTTCCTAGTTCCTCTTGCGTCAATTTCCCTTAAAAGCTCCTTTCTCAGCTCCTGACGTCGAGAAACCTTTACGGCTTCGTCTCTGACAAGCTTTTTCAACTCTCTGACCTGAAGGCGCAGATTTTCAAATGAACCGAGCCATGCACGCATTTCTCCGGGAGATAATGGAGTAAAAACAAAGGGAGCCCATAGTTCATGCCATCGACGGCTCACCTCGGCAAAGGCAGCACGATTCAGTACATCGCTATTACAGATTTCAGTAACTCTCTTTTCAATTGTTTCAGCCCTGCTCCTCAGTGATGCATGCTGCTGAACTCGATCAGCTTCCCGGTATAGCCTGTCTGCGATATGGTCGGAAACGGAGACCATCCGTTCATAAGCCTCTGGAAGGGAGAGCTCAGAGTCATAGTTACTGCTCTCTTCTGTAACATCCTCTCTCTGAAGCCACTGGCGGCGAACAAGCGCCCAGCCCTGGTCACGCCGTTTTCTGTTTTTTGTCAACTCCTCTTCGACGGGTACATCGGCTGCAAACTCAAGGTGATGCAACTGCTCCTCCACCTTGGAGTGCTCCTCTTCAAGAGCTGCTTTTTCAAGAGCAAGCTGACGTTGCTTGTCTGTAAGTAACCAAAACTCCTCATCAAAACGATTTACAGTTTCCGTCAAAGGGAGCGCAAGATGCCCTGCGAGTTCCAGCGGACCTTTCCAAAGCCCTAAGCTATCCAATGCGGCCCTGCAGTCACTATCAGCCCTTGTACGATCCTGACTGAGGCTTCTTATCTCTGCGTCAAGATCACCGGCACGTTCTGTTGCTGAAAGGACGCGAGAAAGCACTCCCGGCTCATTAACCGGCGTAAGCGCCTGCAAATCACTACCGGCTGATTCTAAAGCCTTTTGTGTATTCTCGAACTGAATCTTGGCGTTGCGGCTTGCCTGCAGAAGAACTTCGTATCTGGAAGCAAGGTCTTGAACACTCCGTCGTTTTGCCAAGCCGGGACGCAAGCTTTCAACATCATCAAGAGAGAGTTCAGGCTTAATCTGCCTGAGAAGATTCGCAGCTTCAGAGCGGGAGGCCATTCGTTGCCCGTTACGCAGTGGGCGGTCATTGCCAGCTTTCAGGTACTCACCAAGCCTCTGATGCAGTTCCTCTATTGCATCAGCTTCATCAAGAAGGGCCCGGTTAAGAGAGAGCCCCTTCATTTTTTCAAGAAGCACATGGCGCCTTGCCTGCAGCTGATCATAGTGAAGTCGTGTATCTCTCTCCTGTTGCTCAACGCTGAAGCGATGTTCGCTGAAATCACAAGGAAGTACTCGAACAGATCCAAGGTCTGCCAGTTGTCCCAGTATATTTTTGCGTTCCCACAGATCCGGCAAAGCCTGCAGTAATCTCTCAATCCGGCGTCTTTCGGTTTCCAGGGTTTGCCTGCTCGACAGGAGTTCCTCTTTTTTTCTTACAGCCTCATCAAGAGCGTGTTTATGATCCTCCCATTCCCGACTTGAAAGCGTTGCATGCTTAAATTGATGTTGCAGCTCCTTATGATGAGCCAAAGCTTCATTGATGGATTGGCTCGACCCCTTAGGCCTGAAAAGAGAGTCAGCTTCAGCGTCAAGTTCATCCATAATGGGTTTCAGGGAAGCAAGACCGGCTCCAGCGGCAAAAAGAGCTTTTCCAACTTCTCCCTGTTGATTCAGGATGCCTTGCCCACCCGAAACAAGTCCTTTATGATCAATCCAGTAAGATGTCGTTGTCGTAAGTCGTTGAGGTGTTGTCTAGATCGAAGAGCGTCGTGTAGGGAAAGAGTGTTAAGATTAGTGTAGATCTC
>CAINOC010000093.1 GCA_903851385.1 uncultured Chlorobiaceae bacterium
CCCTATAGGAGAAGTTGTCGATAGGCTTCAGGATTTTGGTCTCCCGCCACCCTGCTATCCAAGTTACGAGGCCTCTGACTTTTACCCCGGCAGGTCTTGTCTCCTGCTGAACACGCCAGCCTTCGCTGGACGCACATCCGTACGTGAACCTCTCGACTCATACGGCTCTTGTTATCCAACCGCTGCCATTCCACGCTGTGACCAATGCACAAAAAGACCGGGGTTCTGCTTGGCGATCATTCTCAGCCGCCTCTGACTCCGCCCTTTATGGCCCATATACTGCTTAGACTTCTTTCGAAGCCACTTTCCTAAACGATCATCAAGATAGAAAAACACCTTTGACAATTCTGAAGGATAGAATCGCCCATAGTACTGCACCCACCCCCTGAGGACTGGATTCAACTTCTCGGCAATTGCAGTAAGCGGCATATGCGCCAAATGAGGCAACCTCCACGCCCGAATCTTCTCTCGCATTCGCTTGAGTGATGCCAGACTGACCGCAGGCAGAAAGCCCGTAAAGAGCCGTCCCCTTCGATTCTTTGCACTCCGTGGTCTGAACGCAAAGCCAAGAAAGGTGAACTGGATATGCGGATGCTCGCCCTTGCGGCTACTGTCCTTGCAGTAGACCACTTGGGTCTTTTCCGAATGCATTTCCAGACGGCACTCTGCCAGTCTTTCCTCCAACGCTGTCCTTACCTGCTCTGCTTCCTGCCTTGTACGGCAGTGACAGACACTATCATCGGCATACCTCTCGAACGGGACGTCCGGGAAATTCCGGCGCATCCACATGTCGAACGCATAATGTGAGGTACAGGTTGGCCAGCAACAGGCTTATCACCCCACCTTGCGGCGTCCCTTTTCCCCTTTCCTCAAGACTTCCGTCCAGCATCATTACCGGGGCTGACAGCCATCGCTTCACATAGAGCAATACCCAGTTATCCTGACAGTGTTTCTCCAATGCTCGCATCATCAGGTCGTGGTCGATTGCATCGAAGAACCCTCAGATGTCAAGATCTAGAACCCAGTCATACTGCCAGCATCACTGCCGTGCTTGCTCTACTGCTTGATGTGCTGATTTTCCCGGCCGGTAGCCATAGGAGTCTGGATCGAATGCACGATCCAGTTCCAGTTCAAGGTGTGGTTTGGCCACCATCTGTGCTATGCGATCCGCAACTGTCGGGATGCCTAATGGTCTTTTCCCACCTCCTGACTTGGGGATTTTCACCCGCCGTACTGCCGGTGGGAAATAGCTCCCTGATGCCAATCTGTTCCACAGTTTGTAGAGATTATTCTCCATGTCCTGCTCGAACTCAGCAAGGCTTTGACCATCGACTCCCGCCGCTTTTCCATTTCCCCTCACCTGCTTATAAGCATCACAGACCATACGCTTAGTAATTGACAACGGTTTGCCTGTAATCATGATGTTCCTCCCGATACTTCTTGGTTGACACACGATTTAAGGCTGGATAACGTGATCCCTTCGCTCCATGACCATTACAGCCACTTCAACGCTACATACAGATCACTCCGCCCCTGTCATGGGCATCGATATTCCCTCTTATGGTTTCTTTCAACTTGATGGTTTCCCTTGGCATCCCATGCCAGGTTCCCTCGTTCCCTACTAATGCCTGCGATGAGATCATGCCGCCTACACACCGGCTGCCGCATGGACCGTAAGCAGGTGGCGTCCATGCTTCTCCGGGAGTCGTAGATCAACCCCCGTTTTGACAGCATCTCTGCGCTTTAGATGAGTCACTAGCGGTTCTCTTTCGATCATCTTCTCATCACCTACTTGATGGTGTCCAGCACCACCTTTTCTCCATCGCTCACCACCACGTCTCTTTAACGCAGCAGCATGGAGTAGTTTGAAGCCTGCCCCTGCAGACCGGCTCCGGGAGGCCTCATCGCCCATCATCAGTAAAGTTGCGCAAGCTGTTTACGCTTGCTCGAGGCACACATCTACAGCGCACTTATGCGAAGAGCCTTCATATTTTGTCCTTAATAATTTCGTTATATATAAACATCTGCCTTTCAATTATTGTCTTAGGATTATGTCGCCTCAATCCTAACTCTCTAGCGTTTTTAGATAAATAACACGCTAACTGAGATTCTCTTAGTATACGAGATATTTTATGCGCACACATGACAGAATCGCCAGGTTGAAAAAAGAGTACCGTTTCCTCGTCCTTACCTATCCATGATGTTCCTCCATTGAATGATGATACGCAAGGCACACCTAAATACATTGGCTCAGCTAAGGCAAGGCAATAACTCTCTACAAAACTACACACAAGATTTACTTGACAATGTTGAAGCTCATTGATAATTTGGTCAGCATTCAATGATCCAAGCCAATCAATACTATCCTCTATATTTAGTTTTCTACTCATATGCTTTATCCAGCGGACATATCCATCCTGATAAAGCCCTTTTTTGTTTATGTTCCCTGCAATTCGTAAACGAATAACTGGAAATTCTTTTTTTAATTCAGCTAGCGCTCTAAAAGCAACATGCAATCCCTTATAAGTGGTCGCACCTGAAGACGAGATAAAAATATATGTTGATCTTTGATTGTGATTCCGTTCGTTTTCAAAATCATTCCACGGAATAGCAGCGTAAAACGATTTACGCAATACTAAATCAACATAATATTGTTTGGCTTTTGGTTGCGAAGCAATAACATAAGCAGAAGTCCACTCAGATTGGACATCTATATAACAATGACCAGAGATAATCTCTTTTTCGTATTTACCCCATCTAACATAATCATTTTTTTGTAATACAATTGTCTTAAATTTTATGATCTCTTTAATACCTATACAAGATAATAATTCATTTACTGTCATATCAGCAGTCATATGCTTTGCACAAGCCATTTTCATTCCTTGCATTTCAAGTAGTGCAGGAACTCTTAAATATTTTCTAGCTGTGAGCAAACCCCAAAAGCTTTCAACTCCCCAAATATGAACAAGATCTGGTTTAAACTCAGTACATATCTGTATTATTTCTTTGACTAATCTTTTAGCCGGAAGACCATTCTCACCCAATCGTTCTCGAATAGGCACCAACCACTGCTTTACCTCACGAAAATCTTTTCTTGTAAATCTTGATACATTTGCAAAAGTTATTACTGCTAACTCAATACGATTTAGAGACATTAACCCTTCAGCCATAGATTGTATCCATGTACCAGTAGAAGTAATATCACTCTCACTTAATAAACAATTTGAAAACCAAAGAACTTTAATTTTGT
The DNA here is from genome assembly GCA_903851385.1 of uncultured Chlorobiaceae bacterium. Lineage (GTDB taxonomy): Bacteria > Bacteroidota > Chlorobiia > Chlorobiales > Chlorobiaceae > Chlorobium. Next base: position 3,254 of record CAINOC010000093.1, read on the forward strand.
ATTCAATATTCATATCATATTTTTTTGATTAGCATATCGCAGCAAGCAGCAGTAAATATTTTCAAATGACGAAATAACATATAGCCACAGCCAGCTAGAAATTTAAACCTTAGAAATAAAGTATTTATATTTTTTCCACCAATAAAACACTATCAGCAGACCTACATGGCATAGGATCGTATAAGCGCCTAACAGAAAGTCATTCCGTAATCGATTCCGAAACCGTCCAGTATTTAATTGACATCTTCTTCAAGGGTTTTGACATTTCTCGTCTTGAATTCCATTAATTCATATTTTATCTTGTGCCAAAACTTTTCAATGCGATTGAGTTTGGGACTATAGGTCGGCAGGAAATAGAGCTTTTGCCCTCTTTGCTCCAGCACCTTCAGCAACGGTCGAACTACTTTACCTTTGTGGAATGATGCATTGTCCAGAATGACCGTTAAAAGCGCACCATCATAGTTCATCAGCATACCAAGAAAGCCAGCAAACAGCGTTGACGTTGTTGTTTCCCACATCGTCACTGAAACAAATCACCTGATGAGAGCATGGCACCTATGACATTCAGGCGTTTCCCACGATTGGCGTTGATCTTATGGCATTTACCTACGGGCGTCCAAGCACTGCGGTTCGGCTAGGCCAGTGCGAAACCAGTTTCATCCACATAGGCTAAGGTGATTTCGCCACGTTTTTAACCAATGACGTGTAAGTTTCCAGACAAATCCAAGTGTTTTCAACGCATTACTCACGGTACCAACGCTCACATTTACATTACACTCTTCCTTTTACCGGGCCACTATCGCTGGGGCTGTCAGCGCTTCCTTTTCCGCCCAAGTCTAGATCTGATCCAAGTGAATTGCGTTCAGTTTCGGAGGTTCGCCACTTCGATGCACGTCATATAAAACCGCGAACCCTTTTGATAACCAGTTTTTACGCCGGTCATAAACCGTATCGAGATTCAGGTTTTGCTGAACTACTTTGGCCTTTGCACTTAACCCGTCACTGAAATACAACAGTGTTTGAGCCCGATGACGTGCTTGCCAATCTCTCCCCTTTGCCACTACTTCTTGTAGCTTTGCGCGATCGGCTGTAGATAATTCCAAGTGACTTAACTTCATGATTTACAGGGGCAGGTTTTTCTGTTTACTGTCTGGCCCCTATATTACGGAATCATTTTTTATGGAGGGCTTAAACAAATACTAGAGACAGTATCAAGCTATTATTAAGCCACTTTATTGGAACTTGGAAGGAATTTAAATAAGAACAATAAATTATGCATTTTTAATTACTTTTGTTTTGATATATTAGATTTTAGAACCTTAGCAATATCAGTTTCTGTATTATCAATATTAGAAAAATTGACTTTTTTTATACAATTAGATCAATCAAGGTCGCTGGAAGAAAATTTCATTCCTTCGAAAGTTACCAAACACGGATTCTGTTTTTCCACAAAGAACTTGATTTAGAAATCACAACGATGCACGTTTAATTCTGGCTTTCAGGTGATTTACGGAAGAATTGTAAATATACACCTACTGTATAACTTTAAAGAAAATAGATATTTATATTTTTTTAATTATATCAATTATTGAAGACTTTATAACTGATGATATGCCAATAATATTTTGCTCTCGAAGTTTAATAATATTATCGCAAAGAAGAGAGGCTTCATAAATATTTTTTACACTTAAGGAAGAACAGTCTAATGTTAGTTTACTTTTACGAATATCGTCTTTGAAATTACTTATTAATTGATTTATTATATATCTACTGCGTTTTAGATTACGAAATGTATATTTATTAATATTTACAGAATTTTTCATAGGATTTATATTTATAGCATTTTCAGCTGCAAGCGTTAGATTATGCATAACTCCTATCTGAATAACAGCATTTTTAATCTCAGAATATATTTCTTTTTGACGACTAACTGCCCCTTCCATCATTTTATAGATTAATTTGTCCATATCTACCGAATATTTTTTAAAAAAAGGAAGATGATCACTTGCTTGTAAAAAGCACTCAATAACCAACTCATCAAGACTTAAACTCTTAACAAGACTTTTATGAAACGGTATATTATCTTCTTTAAGAAACATCATATATGGCTTATCTGATGTAACTCTAGACACACTTGCTCCATTGCTATTATGAGAAGCGCCAGCGATGACGTAAGGTCTTGTCGTATTAACAAAACTATCGATGCTTCCTGCAATTGCAAAACCTGAATACACATCAGGGATCCATGAATTATAGAATCTATTTGAGAATTTTTTTATGTTACTTATTACTTCATATTTAACAGCTGAGTACATGTACAAAACAGGTAAGGAAGCATATGTTGCCTTGAAAGAAAGGACGTTTTGAATTGTTTTTTCAGAATCTTGTGAGGTGATATTCGAATATAAAGAAGGAATACTCAGTCGGTTTGCATGGCTTTTTTCAAGATTTGGCCAAAAGTATGAAGCAACATCCCATCGTAACACCTGTGCTCCAGTTTGAAATATTGTTGTGTTTATGTCTTGGATTGCATTAGGCATAAGTCCATCATCATCACCAATAAAGATAACATATCCTTCATGCTTTACATGAGACAATGCAAATTCGAAGTTATCAGACATACTTACTCGTTTCCCTGTATTTATATATCGAATTCTAGGATCTTTATAAGAGTCGACTATTTCACGGGTACGATCTTGACTATAATTATCACTCACAAGGATTTCAAGATCATCATAATCTTGTGTTACACATGTCCGGAGCGAATGTTCAAGCGTATCACATCGCTCACGCGTTGGAATTACAACAGTAAAATAGTTCTTTTGTGGTATATTTATCTCCATTTATAAAAAATTTGGATTATCTTGCAATTTAATAGCAGATAATAATTAAATAGTCTACTGAAGTATTTAGGGCTTGCTAAACAATTCTTTCTTTTCGACCAAAGCATCTACCGCTTTTACTGTAAAGATTAGAATTAGTTATTCTCTTAGGATTATGCTTCCAATCTTACGATTTTTTTTATTATAAATCTTATTCTGCTGATTATAATCCTAAATTTTTATCTTTTTCTTTTTGTATACTTTACAGCTTTAGATACACGAGATAGCAATTGTTGCCTTACTAGTGGCGCAGCTATTGCTGATATAGCAAAGATACTAGTTGATAAGACAACTATGAATAAAATCCCTCTAACTCTATTTATTGGTAAATGAAATAGAATCTTAATAGGTATTGCAGCGGAGCATGCACATCCTAAAGGGATAATCACATCAGAAAAATACCATGACCATTTTTCTTTTTTTAATATTCGTTGATACATAAATTGAACGGCAATAAAAAAATAGCCTGAAGTTAATGTTACCCATATCCATGCAGCGCCCATGGCACCATATATTGGCACTAACCACAATATTAATGGGACTAATATTACAACAGATACAATATTTACTTTTATTGCAAAAGAGGTCCAACCATATGCTAGTTGTATCTGGTAAGGAACATACATAAGGCAGTGAAGAAGGGTTCCTACTACCAATACAGACATAATAGGTGTAACTTGCTGTGTGAGAACCTTATTGGATGTCCAGAGATAAACTAATGGTTCAGAAAATGTTATCAAAACAACTGCAGCTGAGCCTACAACTACTGTAACTAATTGAGAGGCCTGGTGATATATTTTCACTAATGCTGGATCATCTTTTCGTGCTAGAAGTTCATTAAAGCGAGGATAATATGCTGAAGTCACCGGACCGACAAGCATATATAGTGAGCCAGATACAACACCAGCAAGCGAGTAATAACCGAAATTTTCGAGTGTTAACATTCTAGAAAGCAATATTTTATCCGTTTGCATGAGCATCAGTGACAAAAGTGTTATCCAAACCATACCAGCAGCAAATCGCCAGACATCTTTTAGTGCGGCTTTTGAAAACCTTGCCAAACGAGGAGGTGAAGGAAGTACGTTATAAACAATTGTCAATGAAATTAAAAGGCTTGCTACTGAGATTATCCCTTGCCAGATAAAAAATGCTTGAATCGTGTTTGAAACCCACACCAATATGCAAAGCGCTCCTAGCCCTCTGACGGTCGCCATTGTGCTCAACACACCATTTTGTAAGACTTGTCGCTGAAGACCTGTTAAGGTGCTTGAATATAAACTTTCAATAAATTGTAATGCTGTAACTAACCCCATTAAAGCGAATGCTTGAGCAGAAACGTCAGTTGGAATGCTTTTGGCTTTTACCCAATCAGTTGCAAGCCATCCAGATGCTGCCCATATACCTAGGGCAACAGCAACGGCGATAATGATAGAAATGATTTCGATGCTTCTCAGAAGGTCCCAAATGGATTGTTCATTGTGTGCTCCTCCTGTATAACGTCCCATCTCACGAGCCAAAGTAGGCTTCATGCCCATATCAAGCAAACTTAGCCATCCTTGTAACATGGCGAAGATTCCAATCAACCCATACGCTTCTATACCCAGATATTTAATATACATTGGTACAAACATTAGCGACATGACAGCTCGCCATCCTTGACCAAAATAATTTGCTATTAGATTACGTTTAATCACTTTTTACCCACCTAAAAACATTATAGAAGAACTTAATTATTAATCCCTCAGAGTTAAATTCTCCGCTACTTTTGCAAAATTATATTAGTATTTCTAAAAACAGATACCCCGCTACTGGCAGCAGGGTATTTCATTCATAGAATTATTTGAACTATGTTAATTCCTTTTCTCTCTTCTGATGGGATATCAAAATTTAATCGTATCAAGAAATATCGCACTCAACCAATAATTTTCCACATTAACCAATACGCTTCAAATATCCATCCGGTGCGACGGTGATGAGCAGCTTGTTCTGAATGCTTTTGTCGATCTCAAATTCAGGGTGAGTTTTTAGGTATTCCCATACTGCTGTTTTTGGATTGTTACCGGGACCCCATGGACGGTCGGAGAACATTTCCATTGGCATGTCTTCAACTACTGTATCGAATGCGACGCAATAACTGCCTATACTTGCAAGTGGAGCGTAGGCTTCGAGTTCTGCAAGTACATGGTCATGGGTGTGATTGCTGTCGAGAAAGACTAAGACACGTGAATAGTTTGCCGCTATGGCATGAACCTGTTCGATGATTTCAGAAGCGATACTTGAGCCTTGAATCATCTGGATACGTGAAGCCATGGGGTGAGCTTCGATGGCTGAAAGGTTGTGAGCTCGAATGTCGATATCAATACCGAGCACTTTACGTTTGGATTTCTTGGGGTTGATGGTAGTTCCGCTTTCAATAGCATCAGCCATATCAAGCAATGCAAGCAGAGAAGCACTTAAAATAAGTGACCCTCCATGGGCTATACCTGTTTCGATAATCAAATCTGGCTTGATTTCCCAGATCAGTTCCTGGATAGCTACCATATCCTGTGGATATTGGATTATTGGGCGACCCAAGAATGAAAAGTTATATGAATATTTTGTGACAAGAGTAGCACTCATAAACTGCTGTGTCGCCTTAAGCATCACTTTGTCAATCCCATTAGCTGAAATTCTGTCAGCTACTTCTTTTTGAAATTCATTCATGATCAATACAAATATAGTTATAAGTGTTTCCTGACATTTTTTTTATTTCTTCAAGATAGTTTGAATTCATGACCCAGATGTCCCCTCCTGCAGAAAGCGTTAGAAAGGATTCATCCGGAGATTGAACTTTTAATCCAGTTGCTGGTATAAAACAACCCTGTTTTGCCGGGTTAATGTCAATTATGGTATTGAAGATTATCCCTTCGCGCTTTTTGATGAGCGAAAAAATAACTCCTTTGGACGCCCCCCCCCAAATTGCTGCTTTTTTCTGTTCTGTATTGTTCTGCCCTTTAAGAAGATGCAGGATGTCATGGGGAAAGTCAACCCTAGATTGCTCATTGTATTTTGGATTTTTTAAACCTGCTAACTCTGCCACGACAAAGATATACTGACCGCCAAAAAGCGTACCACTTTCAACAACGTGATCAAACATGCGATAAAAGTCTGCTAAGCGGAAGTAATTTGCATGTTCATAGAAGATATCGAACCATGCTCTCTTTGAACAAATCCAATCAAAATTAGGCACTTCGATATATATAAGTCCTGAACCGCCATTTGCATCTTTTAAACTCAAAAGAAAGTCAACAGGTGTCTGAATATGTTCTAATACATGTCGAAGAATTAGACCTTTTGCCTTAATACCGAGATTTGGCTCAAAGTAATGGCGCTCGATACGAGTATTTGTACCTTCATAGGCTGGATCAAAGCCAGTGACATCAAACCCTTGCTGAAGAAGTAGTTCAAGGAAATAGCCCTTACCACATCCAACCTCCACTAAATCATCCTGCCCCATAGTGCGCCCAATAATTTTAGCAACAGATTCCAGATGCTCTTGAAACAGCGGACTTACTGCTTGTTCATTTTGATAGTGCTCATCATACACCATCAATTCAGGGCGAAATGATGCATTATAAACCAAACCTGTCTGCAAATCCTCAACAAGTCGTACATCACCTTTTGGACAAGCTATTGCCTCAGCATAAGTATCGTACATTCGATTTTGAAAAATCGGAAGTTGTTCAATGCTATACAGATCACGCAATTTTTTCATTTAGTTCTCAATAAGTTGATCAAATCTTGAGCGGTCGCCCCAAAATGCCATCGGTTCATAATCAGGATAAGGGTAAAAACCTAATTTTGGTTTTATCCGGTATTGCCCTTCATCAATCCATTTTTCAACCAAATTCCGAACTGAAACAGGCTCTCCGGAACAGATATTGATCGGACCAATGTTTTTCTTTTTGAATGCAAGTAATACAAGCTTTTCAGCAACCTCTGTTACCGGTAAGTAGTCACGCAACTGCTCCCCACCAGACATGTTAAACTCTGCCAGTCCGTTCTTTACGGCTGATTTAAGCTGCGGAAAAATTGATGAAGCTGGTTGACCTTCGCCATACATGTAAAAAAGTCTGGCCCAAGTCAGATTAAAGGGCTTAAATGTCTGAAGAAACTGCAACTCTTTACGAAGCACGTCTTTTGCAAAACCATAGGGGTTGCTCGGACGAGTTTCGATCTTTTCAGAGAGAGCTCCTGACTGCATTCCATACTCGAAACAGGTTCCTGTTACAACAAGTGACTTTAGCCCCTGTTCAATAAGTCGTTTTAGAAAAGCATACTGGATTGGTAATTCAGATTCAAAATGATGCAGTGAACGATAGTTGGGTAACCCTTGCCATGCTAAATGAATTAAAAGATCCGGACAACCCAAAGCCTCAAATGCATTAGATGGGGGCTGACAAATATCCATTGGAACCCATCGACCATTATTGATGATTGGCATGCCGACCCGCAGTTCCCGAGCAACTGCAAGAACTTCAACTTCTTCATAGCAGTTTAATTCTGCAAGTACATGCCGGCCGATAAAACCGGAAGCACCCGTAAGTGCTACCTTAATCATTCAATCTTAAGATCTGGGACAGCAGTAACAAACTTTCCACCCCATCCCTGCATATACGCCAGTTGATGCCTAATTTCGATGCTCAGGTTCCAGGGGAGAATAACAACATAGTCAGGATGTTCATTGAGGAGACTCTGTTCGTCAACAATCGGGATGCGGCTGCCCGGCATGAACTTGCCCTGTTTGGCGGGATTTTTGTCAACCACATAGTGAATCAGGTCGGGGCGAATACCTGCAAAGTTCATTAAGGTGTTCCCTTTGGCTGCAGCTCCATAGGCTGCAACCGATTTGCCCTGGCGTTTGGCCTCAATAAGAAAAGCTACGAAGTCATCCTTGACCTTTTCAGCTTTTCCCTGAAAGCCTGTATAGTAAGCTCTAGTTAGCATCCCGGCTCTTTCTTCTTTCTGTAGAAGAAGATGGACCTGATCGCTAATCACCCGGGAGCCGGTTTCGGTGCGCTGGGCAAAGACCCGAAGGCTGCCACCATGTGTTGGCAGTTCCTGTACATCAAAAACAGTCAATCCATTGACAGCAAAAATGTGCTGCACTGCTGTAAGCGAAAGATAGGAAAAGTGCTCATGGTAGATGGTATCGAACTGGTTCAGTTCAATCAGGTTGAGCAGATGCGGAAACTCAAAAGTTGCTACACCACTCGGTTTAAGCAACACAGTAAAACCACCAACAAAGTCATTGATGTTGGGAACATGAGCGAGCACATTGTTGGCAACAGTCAGATCGGCGTGCTTTCCTTCTGTAACTAGCTGTTTTGCCAGGTTGACTCCAAAAAATTCTTCGATGATGTCTATACCTTTGGCTCGTGCCGCTTTAGCGGTGCTTGCAGTCGGTTCAATACCGGTGCAGGGAATGCTACGTTCTTTAACGTACTGCAAAAGATAGCCATCGTTTGCAGCTACTTCTACCACATGACTTTGCTGGTTAAGATTAAAGCGCTGGACCATTTCTGTAACATAGCGTTCACTATGCGCAAGCCAGCTGCTTGAGAAAGCGCTGAAATAAGCATAGTCTTCATCGAACAGATCATCTGCCTGGGCAAAGTCTTCTGTTTGAACAAGCCAGCATTGTCCACAAACCAGAACTCTTAGCGGAAACCACTTTTCAGGTTTGTGAAGGGTCTCTGATGTTAAGTAAGCATTGGAGGGAGGAGCACTGCCCAAATCAATCAAGGATAGAGTAAGCTCCGAATGACAGTGGCGGCACTTCATACTGTTACTCCCTGAAAATCTGATTTTATCATAGGATGTTCTTTATCGCGTGAGGATTGTTCAGTTACAGGTAATGACCATTGAATAGCAAGCTTTGGGTCAATTGCGTTTAAGGCGGCTTCTGCATTTGAGTTATAGGGAGATGTATGGAAATATAACATTTCACAATCTTCTGTCAAGGTTTGAAACCCGTGAGCAAAGCCTTCCGGAATAAAAAAAGTTTTATGATTTGCTGCACTAAGAATTTCGGCATGCCAACGAAGAAATGTTGGTGAATCAGAACGAATATCTACAGCAACATCATACACTTCACCTTTCAGGCATTGGACTAACTTGGTTTCAGTGTAGGGTGGAAGTTGAAAGTGCATGCCGCGGACGGTGCCAATTGTTCCTGTTAGAGTATGGTTAATCTGAGAAACAGTTTTTCCATTGAGCAGATCAGCGAGATCAGCTTGGCAAAAAAGACGTTCCAGATAACCACGACTGTCGCCTAATAGCTTGCGCTGGATGATTTTTAATCCTTCAATAGGTGTATCAATGATGTTGAAACGAGAGGACATATAAAAGTGTGAAGATTTAAAAAAGTTGGCAGTTTTCAATTGGCAGTTGGCAGTCAAACAAGTGAGCAGTTCGTAAAATAGAGACAACAATCACTCTGGTTGACAGGTTTAGGACGTTGAAATCAAGTCTTGTTCGTGATGTAGTCGGTGATCTGCTTTGAGCAGAAGTCGTACATGTTGGCTGTTTTGTATTGCTGGTACCAAGTAATCGTTTCGGTTACGGCAGTGTTAATATCCCATTTTGGGGACCAACCAAGTTGGGATTTAGCTTTGGTGATGTCGAGCTTCAGGATGTTGGCTTCGTGAGGTGCATCTGGGTTCGATTGGTCTTGCCAACTCCCCTGCCCCCATGCTTTGACAATTTGCTCTACCAGTGAGCCTACTGAGAGAAAACTTGAGTCTGTTGGGCCGAAATTATATGCTCCAGCGTACTCGGTTGGGTGTATATACATTTTTTCTGCGAGCTGCAGGTATCCGGAAAGTGGTTCGAGTACATGCTGCCAGGGACGGATGGCGTGGGGGCTACGGACTATAATTGGTTCACCCTTTTCGAGTGCACGAATGCAGTCGGGGACTATTCGGTCAATCTGCCAATCACCACCACCGAAAACATTGCCAGCGCGTGCTGTTGCAAGACTTTTACCGTGAAGGGCAAATGTATCCGGGTTGAAAAATGATTTATGGTAAGCTTCACTGACCAGTTCGCTGCAGGCCTTGCTTGAGCTATAGGGGTCGTATCCGCCGAGTCGATCGTTTTCGCGGTATCCCCATACCCATTCTTTGTTTTCGTAGCATTTATCAGTGGTGACGTTGACGATCACCTTGACAGATTCTGTCTGGCGGCAACATTCAAGGACGTTAACTGTTCCACCAACATTGATATCGTAGGTATCCTTGGGGGTATTATATGATTCTCTAACGAGTGGTTGGGCTGCTAAATGAAAAACTATTTCAGGGTTAACCTTGCAAAAATACTCTTGCAAGAGCTCATAGTTTCTGATATCCCCAATTTTGTGATTGACTTTCTTATCAAGGCATGTGAGAACGAAGTTGTCTTGCTGAGTCAGGGGTTCGAGAGCATATCCGTTCACGTTGGCACCGAGCATGTTGAGCCATAAGGTTAGCCATGAGCCTTTAAAGCCAGTGTGGCCTGTGATCAGTACTTTTTTGCCTTGCCAGAAGTTTTGATCCATAGCTCTCAATTGTTCGGTTACCATACTTTCCATGGGGCTTGACGATTATCCCAAAGTTCTTCCAGATATGTTTTATCGCGGAGTGTGTCCATTGGTCGCCAAAATCCACTGTGTTCATAAGCTGCGAGTTGCCCTTTTTTAGCAATATTCACCAATGGTCCACCTTCCCATGAAGAAGTATCACCATCTATATAGTTCATTACATCAGGTTGAAGCACAAAAAAACCTCCGTTGATCCATGATCCATCACCGGGTGGCTTTTCCTCAAAACCCAGCACAACTTCACCATCTTTCATTAATGAGCCATAGCGACCGGGAGGCAGAACGGCGCAAACCGTGGCATATTTACCATGCTTTTTGTGAAAGGCAATTTCTGCTGTGATATCAATGTCGGCAACACCGTCACCATAAGTGAAGCAGAATGGTTCGTTTGGCTCCAGATATTTTGCTACCCGTTTAAGGCGGCCTCCAGTTGCTGTATCTTCACCAGTATCCACAAGTGTCACTTTCCATGGCTCCGCCTTCTGCTTATGGACTTCCATCTTGTTCTCGGCCATGTCGAAGGTGACGTCTGACATGTGCAGGAAGTAGTTGGCGAAATACTCTTTGATAACGTAGCCTTTGTACCCACAGCAAATGATAAAATCATTAACGCCGTGAGCGGAGTAGAGCTTCATGATGTGCCAGAGGATGGGTTTGCCTCCGATTTCTATCATGGGTTTGGGCTTGAGGTGCGACTCTTCGGAGATTCGGGTACCAAGGCCACCGGCGAGGATTACTGCTTTCATTATTAAGTGCTGAGTGTATTATTAAGTCCTTAGCGAAATCAAGATAGTTGGCAGACACAAGTGCTGAGTAAAAACGGTTGGCAGTGAAAACATTGCTATGTGTTATATCCTGCCAATACTATAGTGTTTCCAGCCTTCGGCCCTTAGCTTTTCGGTGGAAAGAAAGTGCTGAGTGCTGAGTTCTGAGTGCTGAGTAAAAACGGTTGACAGTGAAAACATTGTTATGGGTTATGTTCGGCCTATGCTGTAGTAGTTCCACCCTTCAGCCCTTAGCTTGTCGGGCATATAAAGATTCCTGCCATCAACAATTGTTTTGCTTTTTAGCCGGTTTTGCATTTCATCGAAGTCGGGGGCTCGGAATTGCTGCCATTCGGTACAGATGGCTAGTGCGTCGGCGCCGTCTAATGCTGCGTATTTGTTTTGGGCAAGGGTAAAGTCGGGGCGATTACCATAGAGACGTTCGGCTTCGTTCATTGCCACCGGGTCAAAAGCCTGCACTGAGGCACCTGCCTGCCAGAGTGCTTCAAGAAGCGATCGGCTTGGGGCTTCCCGCATATCATCAGTATTTGGCTTGAAAGCCAGACCCCAGAGAGCAATTGTTTTGCCCTTAAGGTTTTGTTCATCACCAAAATGTGCAGAAAGTTTAAGGAAAAGAGCATTTTTCTGGCGGTGGTTGATCGTGTCGACAGCCTTCAAGAGTTGAGCATCGTAACCAATCTGGCTGGCGGTACGCTCAAGCGCCTGCACATCCTTTGGAAAACAACTTCCTCCGTATCCACAGCCAGGATAAATAAAGTGATATCCGATACGAGGATCAGCACCTATGCTCTTCCGAACCTCCTCAATATCAGCACCGAGAAGTTCAGCAATATTTGCCAGTTCATTCATAAAGCTGATCTTCGTGGCAAGCATGGCATTGGCCGCATATTTAGAAAGCTCTGCACTCTTCACATCCATGAACATGGTACGTTCATGATTACGATTAAATGGCTCGTAGAGTTCGCGTATACGTTCACGAACATGCGCGGAGTCTGTGCCAACCACAATGCGATCAGGCTTGAGAAAATCGCCCACTGCTGCACCTTCTTTGAGAAATTCCGGATTTGAAACAACATCAAAAGGGATTTCTTCACCACGTTCAGCCAAAACCTGAGAAACTTTTGCCTTTACTTTATCGGCTGTTCCAACCGGCACTGTAGATTTGTTGATAATCACCCGATAACCTGTCATGTTGCGGGCAATGCTTTCGGATACCGCAAGAACGTATTGCAGGTCGGCAGAACCATCTTCGTCCGGTGGAGTTCCAACGGCTATAAAGATGATTTCAGCATGCTCTACCCCATGGACAATATCGGTGGAGAATTGAAGACGACCCTCTGCAACATTTCGTTCAACGAGAGCTTCAAGCCCTGGCTCCCAGATGGGAAGGAGACCTTTGTTGAGGTTGTCGATCTTGGCTTTATCGATATCGATACAAACAACTTTATGACCGACTTCTGCAAGACAGGCACCTGTTACGAGGCCGACGTAGCCGGTGCCGAAGATTGAGAGATTCATTTTCTTAGTGCTGAGTGGAAAGAAAGTGCTGAGTGGAAAGATAGTGCTGAGTGCTGAGAAAGATAGTGCTGAGTGCTGAGTGAAAGCGAAGTGCTGAGTGCTGAGTGCTGAGCGAAGGCGATGAATCGGTTGGGACTGAGACTCGATACTATATTAATATTGCTTGGGTACAAGTTGAAGGGTCTGATAACTTAAGCCGTCTATGGCAGAAAAGATTTGATCATTTGTCAGTAATACGGCTTGTTGCTGGATCGCTGAAGCTGCAATTACTGCGTCAGGAAGTTTTAACTTTTTATTATTGCGACGCAGTTGTATTGTTTTGGCGCTTACTGACTCTGTCAAGGGAATCGTCTGGAACTCTCTCAAAAGAACGCGTATTTGTTGTTCTTCACCTTGAGATAAGTCTGGAAATGAGAGCAGCTCAATTTCCGTAATTATTGAGACACTATAATGCCCGTCGGGTAAAGGTGATGCAAGACGGCCATTCAGCATGTATATAATGGCATTGGTGTCGAGCATATAACGCTTTGTCATTTCCATTCGGAGCGAATCTCCCTTTGATATGCCAAGCCATCAATTTTTTGGAACGCTGCTATGGTTCCTGCAAATTGCATGAGTTTTTTGGCATTTGTCAGCTGGGCTGTTTTTTGATCGAGTATTATAACAAGCTCATGCTGCCCTGGATTGACCTCTTCGGGCAATTTGATGGTAATGAGCCTGTCTTGCAATATGTCATAGTTAATATTTAGCGTCAGCATTTTATCTAGTCCTTTTTATTATTCGCTTTGTTACTACAACAAAGTTATTCAAACCAATTCGTTAAAAAAAATGACAAGAAAGAAAGGGATGAGCGGAAAATCAGTTGGCAGTTGGCAAGAAAAAAAGTGCTGAGTGCTGAGCGGAAGCGAAGTGCTGAGTGCTGAGTGCTGAGTGCTGAGTGCTGAGCGAAGACTAGACAAAAAAAGAGTGTTGAGCGAAAGCGAAACAGTTGGCAGTTGGCAGTTGGCAGTTGGCACGGAGAAGCGTTATTATTTGCCAAGAAGCCGCCCTCGTTTTTCCAGCAATGAAACCTCCATACACGATATTGCAGAAACTGCAAGATGAGTGTCGAGTTTCATGGCATTTACAATTTTTTCTGATAAATCTTGATTACCGTTAATAATCCATTTAACCCAGGTATGGGTATCAAGTACGATCATTTGAGGCAGTTCCAGTCTTTTGCCGGTATTATTGGGGATATAATGTCACCTTGTATTGAACCTTTTCCTGCTATAAGTGGTGATGGTTGGTGTTGTGTTTGTGATGTAACAGAACGTCCTTCCTTTTCGGGAAGAATTGTTACGATGACATGCGCCTGCTTAATGGGTGGCTTGTCGCCTAACCATTCAATGGCTCCATGTTCGTATATGGCTTCATAACTTTGCAACATACATTGTCTCCTTTATAGATCACCTTTTACTCTATAATACAACTATCAATAAAGACTTTCAAGAGTAGTGAAGATAGTTGACTTTCAAAAAGTGCTGAGTGGAAGCGAAGAAAAAATAGTTGGCAGTTGGCAATTGGCAGTCAGCAGTGAAGACTTTAAAGAAAGTGCTGAGAATGAAAGTGCTGAGTGCTGAGTGCTGAGCGAAAGCGAAGAAACTTAAGTGCTGGGTGCTGAGTGCTGAGTGCTGAGTGCTGAGCAAAGAAGCAGTTGGCAGTTGGCTTGTTCACTTTAACATGATTTCGGTCAGGAGGTTATTACCTTGCTTACCTTAAGCTTGCCGACTTTATTGAAGGCATGGTCTTCTGTTAGAAAAATGTGTTGCGACTGCAGGGATAAGCAGCACGCTGCTTGCGATGCATAATAGTACTGAGTGCTGAGTTCTGAGTGCTGAGTTCTGAGTGCTGAGCGAAATCAGAATAGTTGGCAGTTGGCAATAAAATCAGTCGGCAGTATGCTGTTACTATTTCGGAATAAGCAGCTCTGTAGCGTTGAATGGTTTGCTGAACCTGTGCCACAAGTAACTCGTCCCCTTCGATAAGGTAAATGAGTATATTGCTATCAAGAAATAGAATCACTCCCCTTCCCAAGAGCTACGTTCTTCTTGAATTTGGTGGTCAATGTCCTTTTTTGATCGGGTTCCTGCCGATTTATATTCTAAAATCCAGCTTACAGCACTTTGATTTTGCTGAGAGATCTTTTTTTGCAACAGGGTTTGATACTCTGACTCGCAGATTATGACTGCTGCTGGACGATTGTGCTTCAGAATATGAACAGGTCCTATGGCCAGCTTTTCTTCTATAGCTTCTATACCCCGTCGCTTAAGATCTATTGCGCTGAGTGTATTCATTATGTTGAAAGGTTTATTGACCAAGCATACCTTGTAAGTATAACAAAAAAAGGAATGAGTGAAGAATCAATTGGCAGTGGGCAGTGAAGACTTTAAAGAAAGTGCTGAGAAAGATAGTGCTGAGTGCTGAGCGAATGCGAAGAAGCAGTTGGCGGTGTTGAAAGATAGTGCTGAGTGCTGAGACGCGAGTGAAGTCAAGAAGAAAGATGATAGACTTATATCAACGTCTTCCCCAATTCTTGGTAAGAAGAAAATTTTTTGTCGGAGGACATAAGGTTTGCATTGTTGACAAGTGCAGTTGCAATAATAATTCTGTCTTGAGGATCGCTGTGATGATCGGGTAATTCCACTGCTGTGCAAGCAATCTCAGGAGTAACTGGAAATAAATTTATGCCTGATCCATCAAGAGCCTTCTCAAACCAATCTCTCATCCCAATTGGTAACACAATACGACCGTGATGCACTAACCATGCTACTTCAAAAGGACTTATAGCTGATACGGCTACAACATCAGAGCTGGTTATCTGCTCGAGTCTTCTTTGATCCAGTTTTACGGTATCTCTATTTACCCACCAAAGCCATATATGAGTATCAAGAATAATCACTGAAGCAAATCCCAATCTGAAGATGGAATGCTGCCGATAATATCACCTTTAATAATAACCTTACCTGCTATATCAGGATGAGGAGTGCGCAGAACAGCAACTGTTGCAGTGCTCTCTGAAATCACTATAAATATAGCCTCCAATTGTTTGTTGGGTGGTAATTTAGGTACTTTTTTCAACTTCCCTGATAGGTCGGTCTCTAATATCAATTTTTCTGCATACATAATTTCCCCTTTCTCTGTTTGATCATTTTGTTGCTCCATAAGGCAACTTCTCTTAGTTATCGGCTTTTCGTGGAAATTTACATCACTTTTTCACGATTACAAAAGATAGTGCTGAGCGGAAGCGAAGTGCTGAGTGCTGAGTTCTGAGTGCTGAGTGCTGAGTGCTGAGCGGAAGCGAAGTGCTGAGTGCTGAGTGCTGAGTGCTGAGTGCTGAGCGGAAGCGAAGTGCTGAGTGCTGAGTGCTGAGCGGAAGCGAAGTGCTGAGTGCTGAGTTTAGTTTGGGTTATTTTTTTTGGGCCTTTGGTTGTCTATTGATACTCGCAACCCTCCTATTACTCGGCTGGTTTCTTCGGCTTGGGCTTTCAGGTCGAGGAATATTGGTTCATTTAGGTAGTTGGCGTCAAGGGCTACGTAGAGTTGTGATTTTACTTCGGCGCAGGAGCCTTTGGCTATTACCAGGAATTGGTGGAATTCGTTATGAGAGCCTCTTTCAAATCCTTCGGCGATATTTGACATTATGGAGACTGAAGCGCGTTGAATTTGGTCTTTGAGGCCGAAGTCTTTTGAGAATGGTATGGTTGTTGTGGCTTGGTAGATTGCTTTGGTTAGTTCTCTTGCTTTTTGCCAGGCTATCAGGTCTTCGAAGCGGGTTATAGCCATTTTATCAAGTGCTTTTTTTAGTGCGGAGGAAAGATAGTGCTGAGAATGAAAGTGCTGAGTGCTAAGAAAGAAAGTGCTGAGGTCGTATGTTAAAAACGGGGGTATAAATAAAGCCCCTCCGGAATTAAATTATTGAGGTACTAACTCTTTGAACTCAATCCGGA
>CAINOC010000094.1 GCA_903851385.1 uncultured Chlorobiaceae bacterium
AATGTAGAGGTAAAGAGTGTGCTGTCTTTACTGGGTACAGCAATGTGCTTTTGCGAGGCTTGAGCCCAGTACGGTGAAAGTCGTACGCTGGGTTCTTAGGGGACGGTGGCGCAGTAATGCGCCGCTGTTACCCGATTATAGGCTGGAGGGTATATCGTTGATGAGAGGAAGAAATCTGGAAATGCTGGGTGCTGAGGTGAGAAAAAAAGAGCCCCTCACGGAGGTGAGGGGTGAGGTGCTGAGGTGGCTGGGTTAAATTACTATTCCAAAGGCGAAGCGTATGGCGTATCCGGCCAGGAAACTCAGTGCTGCAACGGTAAAGCTAAGGCCGACCATTTCGAGGAAACGGCTTTTGAAAGGCAGGTCGCGAGCTACTGAAATATAGAAGTTAAAGAAACCTATAATACAGACGGCTGCAAAAAACGCCAAGCCGAGACAGATATAGAGATCTGTCAAAAACAGATATGGTGTTATTAAGAGTACTACGGTAACGATATAAGCAATACCGGTATAGAGCGCGGAAACAAAAGGGTTTTTACCCCCGGGATCTGATTTTGTTGACAGATAACCGGATGCTGCCATGGAAAGTGCAGCTGCGAAACCGGTAATTGCAGCAGTCAAAGCCACAAGAGCTGTATTCTGCAGGGCAAAGGTCAGCCCGGCAAGAACACCCATAAGCTCTACAAGCGCATCGTTGAGGCCGAGAACAATAGAGCCTGTGTATTTGAGGCGCTCTTCATCCAAAAGAGTAATCAGGGCTTGTTCGTGCTCTTCTTCATCACGGATTATGCCGTTGATCTCCTTGAATGAATCTGGAATCCTGCTATAGCTGTCGTGTGCATTTTTTTCACCGTTTTCCATCAACTTGATACCGAATGTAAAACCGAACACCAGGCTGACAAGGGTGTAAAACCAAACCTTTATGCTGTTGGGCTTGATATCTTTTCGAGTGTAGGTTTTCCAGACATTGTAGTGCCGCATCTCGTCATCGGCTATCTGAAAAAGTATACGGCGATTTTTTACGCCGGTTACTCTGGTCGACAGCTTTTTATAGATAAAATGCTCGGTTATTTCATTTTTCTGAAAAACCTCGATGTGTCTGGCCTGGATATCCCTTCCCTTGTTCACAAGTTCTGAAGTTAAAAAGTTTTAGAATCATCTTATCTGGATAGTGTAGCCGCCTCGATCAATTCGTTCATCCTCGATAAAAATGCAGTGGTCGAATCAAGACCTCCCTCAAGAAGCAGTGCGCCTTCGTAAAGCTGCTTCATGGCTGTTCTGATAAGTGGATTCTTTTCATCAACCATGATCATACCGGCAAGATTACGGATAATAGGATGTGAGGTGTTGACCTCAAGAATCTTTTTGCCTGCGGGCATGTCACTATTCATCATCTTCATCATCTTTTCCATCTGGCTGTCGAGACCGTCCTTTCCACTTACAAGTGTAACAGGAGAGTTGACAAGGCGATGAGACTCAATGACATCTTCGATTCCCTCTCCAAGCGTTTCACGGAAAAGTTTAAGAACCGGCTTTAGAAGATTTGCTGCAAGGGGTTTATCCTTTTCATTTTCCGATTCTTTTTTCTGCTTCGAAAAATCAATGTCCGCTTTTTCTATCGATTTGAGCGGCTTTTTATCGTATTCATGGATCGATGGAATCACAAACACGTCAACAGGATCACTGAGAAGAAGAACCTCAATACCCTGATTCTGGAAATACTCCAGATTCGGATGAGCAAGAAGCTGTGCGCGGCTTGAACCGGAGTGATAGTAGATTTCTTTCTGGTCCTCCCCCATCCTTTCAGAGTAAGCTTTGAGAGAGACATATTCATCGACCCCGGTTTTTGTACTTTCGAAGCGTAAGAGCTCAATAAGCTTGTCGCGATTTGTAAAGTCTGTATTTAAACCAATCTTGATAATCGGGCCAAAAGCCTTGTAGAAGGTTTTAAATTTATCGGGCTGTTCCGCGGCAAGAGTTTCAAACCAGCCAAGAATCTTGGTGGTCAGGATCTGACGGATTTTTGCCAGTACAGGGCTTGACTGAACGACTTCACGCGAAACGTTGAGCGAAAGATCCTCTGTATCAACGACACCTGAAATAAATCGAAGGTATTCGGGCAGAAGATCACGGCAGTCCTGCTGAATCAGTACTTTCTTTACATAGAGCTGAGGTCCGCGATTTTCGAGGTCGCCCTGGCGGTAAAGCATTTCAGGAGGTGCTTCTTTGGGCAGAAACAGAAGTGCCTTAAAGGTGACCATACCTTCAACAGAAATCGGCAGATAATCCAATGGGTCCTGATAGTCGTTTGCAATGAACTTGTAAAACTCGTTGACCTCTTCGTCCTTCAACTCGCTCTTGGGACGCTGCCAGAGGGCTGTAATACTGTTGAGCTGCTTTTCGCCGAGATAGATGGGAAAGTCAACAAAGTTGGAATATTTTTTGACGATCTGTTCAACCCTGTACTCTTCGGCAAACTCTTTGGATGCCTCTTTAAGCTTGAAGGAAATTTTTGTTCCGCGTTCTGCTTTCTCGATTTTTTCAATCGTGTAGGTTCCCTGACCACTTGAGCGCCAGCGGTAAGCATCTGAGCCGGGCCGGGCACTTCTTGTTTCGACTGTGACTTCGTCGGTGACCATAAACACAGAATAGAAGCCTACGCCGAACTGTCCGATAAGATTGCCGTCGAGCTCTTTCTGCTGCTCTTTCAATGCCTGCATAAAGCCGAGAGTGCCTGACTTGGCAACAGTACCGAGATTAGCTATCAGCTCTTCTTCGGTCATTCCAACGCCGCTGTCTTCAATAACAACGGTCAGCTCTTTTGGGTCGATGCTTATCCTTATTGCAAGTTCGGCATCGCGGTCAATAATGTCCTGATCTGTCAGGGAGTTAAAACGAACTTTGCTCAACGCATCTGAAGCGTTGGAAATCAGCTCCCTGAGATATATTTCAGGGTGCGTATAGAGAGAGTGGACAATAAGATCAAGCAGCTGCTTCATCTCGGCCTTATATTCGAACTCCTGAACAGGTGCCGTATCGTTTTTGCTCTTGTTGCTCATAATGAGTAATGCTTTATTTTTTTAAAGTAAAATCAGGATCTGCGCAATTTTTTGCGTGCTGCCGCCTCACCATCGTAAACACGCTTTACTCCATCACCAAGCGATTTCTCAATATCACGGATGTTTGAGACAAGTCGGGCCATGCCTGATAATTCGACTGAGGCGGCCTGGTCGGAACCCCACATGGCACGGTCGAGCGTTACATGACGTTCAATGAAGGTTGCTCCGAGTGCTACGGCAGCCCACGAGGTTGAAAGCCCTACCTCATGACCCGAATACCCTATCGGCACATTGGGAAAAAGTGTTTTGTAGGTTGTGATCATCCGAAGATTGAGCTCTTCAATCGGAGAGGGGTATGTTGAATTGGTATGGGCAATGAGAAGATTTTCGGTGCCAAGCTCTTTGACTGTGGCATCAACCTCTTCCATTGTTGACATGCCGGTAGAGATAATAAGCGGCCTTGCGGTTGCTGCGGTTTTTTTCAGGAGCGGTAGATCGGTAAGGGATGCTGATGCCCCCTTGTAGCAGGGAGGATTAAACTGTTCCATAAAATCAACCGATTCCTCATCCCAGCAGGAGGCAAACCATAAAATACCATGCTCTTTGCTGAAACGATCTATTTCAAGGTATTCATCACGACCGAACTCCACCTTGTAACGGTAATCGATATACTTCATGCGACCCCACGGGGTATCACGCTCGATATCGCGCTGATCCTTCGGAACGCAAAGCTCCGGTGTGCGCTTTTGAAACTTTACTGCATCGCATCCGGCCTGAGCAGCGCCTTCAATAAGTTTTTTTGCAACCTCCATCGATCCGTTATGATTGATGCCGATTTCAGCGATAACAAAAACGGGATGATTATCCCCTACCAATCTGTTTCCTATGGTGACTTCCGCCATACATTACACTGGATAAAACGAGCCGACTATCATGTTCTTGTTGATTGTCCCGCTCGATATTGTTTATAAAACCTGTACCTAATTTAAATGTAAATCGAATAAATGTATTGCTGTAACTGAGCAGCTCAAGAAGCCTGGAGAGCAATAAGCCACTCGGCAAAATCCCTGAATGCCCCGTATCCCCCATCATTATTACAGTGATAGTGGGCATAAGGCAGTACGAAATCTGTTGCATCACGAGGGCAGGCCGTTAATCCCTCTCGACCAATCTCTTGCATAATTTCTGCGTCATTGACATCGTCACCTATATAGGCGAGTTCATGCTTTTGAAGCCCGGTTTCAGCAAGAACAGTGTCAAGTATTGAAAACTTGTCCTTAACCCCAAGATAGAGCCTCTTCATAGCGAGCTTTTCAGCTCTTTTTTTTAAACTTGGCGACATCTCACCAGTCATGATGCAGGTCTCGATACCGGCGTTTTTAAGCCTTTCAACACCCATCCCATCACGAATGGAATAGCGCTTCATCTCCTCTCCATTGGCGGAATAATAAACACCGTTATCAGTAAAAACGCCGTCATTATCAGAGATCACAAGTTTTATCTGTTTCCCTCTTTTTGTGAGTTCCTCAAGCGATAATGATAGCATAAAAGTAGAGGGTTTCAACTGAACATTTCAATAAAAGCTAATACGGCACAGCACATGGTTTTATCGGCCAATATATCACTTTTCCTGCATTTAACAGGAAGAGGCAATAAAACATAGCGCCTTGAAGCTTACCAAGAGCTGTTAACAAGTTATCAACACCCTGTCAACAAAACAAAAAAACCTTTATCATGACATCGGTACGACAAAAGAGTGTGTGTGCTGTCTAGACAAAAATAAGGCTTATTCGATTATAGAATAACGGGTTAACAAAAAAAACACAAGTGAACTGTACTCTCTATTGGTTACCCTCAAATAATAGAGCTAACAATTTCTTCGCTATAACATATCAACATTACTCCAGCGACTTTTGGCCATACTGAAAACGCGTCAATTTCAAGGAAAAATCAAGCTAAGAAAAAACATAAAAAGGCGGTCACATGGTTTCAGAATGGCCGCCTTTTTATATGTCAAATATCCATGACTCTATCACACAACTGACTGAACTTTAAGCATAAACCTTTTTGTAGTTTTCAATCGCATGCGCAACACTCTGGCGGGCTATTTCAGCGTTCTGGAAATCCTCTACAAGAACAGTTTTCTCTTCGAGAGCCTTATACTCTTCAAAAAAGTGCTGCAGTTCAGAATTGAAGTATGGAGGCAACTGGTCGATGTTGTGAATATTGCTCAAACTGATGTCATCTTCAGCCACAGCAATAATCTTGTCGTCGCCTTCACCATGGTCGACCATGCGCATAACACCAATAACCCTTGCCCTTACCATACACATAGGAACAATGTCGCACTGGGAGATGACAACAATATCAAGCGGATCATGATCATCACCGAGAGTTTTAGGAATAAAACCGTAATTTGCAGGGTAAAAAATAGAGGAAAAAAGCACACGGTCGAGCCTCAGCATTCCTGTTTTTTTATCGAGCTCATACTTTGTTTTACTGCCTTTTGATATCTCAATAATGGCATTAACGATACTCGGCTGATGTTCGCCTATTTCAACATCATGCCAGGGATTAAAATTCATAATACATGAGTGCTTATATTGTTAAAATACTGGCCTATTATAGTGATTTTTTTAGCTATTTTTTCAACTCCTCGATAAAAAAAATACAGAATTCCGCCATTGCGGCCAATCGATAAAGAGAGATTCTTTTTATTAGCGTGGTTCTTTGTATCTTTGGCGCGAACACAAAGTAGTGAGGGACGAGTGCTGAGTTAAGAGTTGGCAGTTGGCAGTTGGCAGTGGAAGATAGGGATGAAGGTGTGTTAAGTGGGTTTTTGGTTTATAGATTATAGTGTTAGCAATTTAGGGTATTTTTTACAACACTCTGCATGTGCACTGGAAACGGAGAGCAGGAATAATATATGGATTTAATAAAGGAAACAGCGAAACGGAAAACGTTTGCAATCATCAGCCATCCTGATGCGGGAAAAACCACGCTGACTGAAAAATTTCTTCTTTTTGGCGGTGCAATTCAGACTGCCGGTGCTGTAAAAAGCAACAAGATCCGAAAAACTGCGACCAGCGATTTTATGGAAATCGAAAAGCAGCGCGGAATATCTGTTGCTACTTCGGTCATGGGATTCGAATATGCCGGTAAACGCGTCAATATCCTCGACACGCCAGGTCACAAAGACTTTGCCGAAGATACATACAGGACGCTGACTGCAGTTGACAGTGTCATTCTCGTAGTCGATTGTGTCAAAGGTGTAGAGGAGCAGACTGAAAAGCTTATGGAGGTCTGCCGTATGAGGCATACCCCTGTTATCATCTTTATCAACAAGATGGACCGTGAAGGCAGAAATCCTTTTGAACTGCTTGACGAGCTTGAGAATAAACTGAATATCAAAGTCAGACCACTCACATGGCCTATAAGTCAGGGGCAGACATTTAAAGGAGTCTACAATCTTTATAATAAAGAACTCAACCTCTTTGAAGCAAATACCACCCGTATCAGTGAGAGCCTGATCAAGGTCAAAGATCCTTACGATCCTGAACTTGAAAAATGGATTCCTGAAAGTTTCTGCGAAAAACTCCGTGAAGCAGTGTCGCTGATTGAGGGTGTTTATGATCCTTTTGATGAAAATATTTATCGGGACGGAGAGCTGGCACCGGTGTTTTTTGGCAGTGCCATCAACAATTTCGGTATCAAGGAGCTGCTTGAAACATTTCTCACTATCGCGCCAAGCCCTATTGAACGAGAGGCAACTGAACGAGTAGTTAAAGCTTCCGAAGAGGCGTTGACCGGATTTGTCTTTAAAATACATGCCAATCTTGATCCGAATCATAGAGATCGCACTGCTTTTTTCAGAATCTGCTCCGGCAGGTTTGAGCGTAACAAGTTTTATTTCCATACCAGACTGCAGAAGAAAATCCGCTTTTCCAGCCCGACACACTTTATGGCCAATGAAAAAAGTGTCATTGACGAAGCATGGCCTGGAGATGTTATCGGCCTTTACGACAACGGGTCTCTGAAAATAGGCGACTCTCTTACCGAGGGTGAACTGCTTCATTTCCGTGGAATCCCGAGTTTTTCTCCGGAAATTTTCAAAGCTCTTGAAAACCGCGACCCAATGAAGGCAAAGCAGCTCGATAAGGGTGTTCGTCAGCTTACCGAGGAGGGCGTTGCACAGCTTTTTATACAGCATGGCGTCCGCAAAATCATCGGCACTGTCGGAGAGCTGCAGTTTGATGTTATCAAGTTCCGTCTTGAACACGAATATGGTGCACAGTGCGACTTCACTCCCCTGCGCTTTCATAAAGCATTCTGGATTACCAGCAACAACAAGGAGATGCTGGAAGAGTTTTTACGACGGAAATGGAATGCCATTGCGCTTGACAAGGAGGATCATCCTGTGTTTTTTGCAGAAAGCGAATGGATGCTGAAAATTGCAAAAGATGACTACCCTGAGATTGAGTTCCATACGACTTCAGAATTCAAGACGGAGGGGTGAAGCAGTTGGCAGTTGGCAGTTGGCATTTCAAAACCCTATTCCCCCTGTCTTCACTGCTAACTGCCGACTGCTTACTGGACTTGGGGGGTTAATCACCATGACAACAACTATCACCCGAATACTTGCCTTGGCAGGATGCATCATCGGCATCAGCTTACTTCACTACCTGACTCCCCTTCATTTACACTATCTGCACGATATTTTCCAACGTCTCTACTATCTACCGATCATACTGGCCGCTTTCTGGTTCGGATTGAGAGGCGGGCTCTGCTGTTCATTAATCGTCAGCATTGTGTATGCGCCTCATATTCTTTACCAGTGGGGCGGGCATTTGACTATGGAGATGGAAAAATATATGGAAATACTCATCTACAATACTGTTGGCGGGGTAACGGGTCTCTTGTCGCAACGCGAGCAGGAGAGAAGCGTTGAACTGCAAAAAACTGCCACAGGGTTGAAGGAGTCATACCGGAAACTGCAGCATCAATCGGAACAGATCATCGTCATTGAAGAACAGTTGAGACGGGCTGAGAAGCTCTCTACCCTTGGCGAGATGGCGGCTGTTTTAGCCCATGAGATTCGAAATCCGCTCGGTTCCATTCGCGGAACTGCAGAAATTCTTAAAGACGATTACCAGCCCGGTGACCCCAAGTATGAGTTCATCGAAATCCAGATCAAAGAGACCGAACGCCTGAACCGCGTTGTTGGGGATTTTTTGCACATGGCTCGCCCGCAACAGGCTGATATGCAACCCTGCCCGGTACAGAAAGAACTGGATACCATAGTCACCCTGGTGTCAAATGAAGCCAAGGACAGGCAGGTCAACCTTATACTGCAACCGCAACCGCAACCAGTACCGCTCATCATCATTGCCGACGGAGAGAAACTTCGTCAAGCCTTTCTGAACATTGTTATCAACGCCCTGCAGGCAACACCAAAGGGAGGATGCGTCACCATCTCCACAACAGTTCCTGAAAACGGGTTTTGTGAGATCAGTTTCCGCGATACAGGTACGGGAATTGAGGCTGATACGCTGGAAAAAATTTTTGAACCATTCTTTACCACAAAGCCTGAAGGAACAGGACTGGGACTCGCCATTTCAAAAAAAATCATTGAAAGCCACAACGGCAAACTGGTTATTGAAAGTGAGCACGGTCGTGGCACCACCGTCACCGTCAGATTACCGATACTGGATACAACTCATGGAGGAAAAGGGTGAAAGCAAAAATACTGCTCATAGACGATGATACTTCGCTTCGGCGTGTGCTTGAATATAATCTGCAGGAAGAAGGATATGAAGTACAGGCTGCGGCATCAGGAGAGGAGGGATTGCGATTGTTTGAGCAGCTTCGGCCCGATCTGGTGGTCACCGACATGAAAATGACGGGCATTGACGGCTTGCAGGTACTCAATTCCATCAAAGAGAGTTCACCGGATACACTGGTGATTATAATCACTGCGTTCGGAACTGTTGACGTTGCAGTGGAGGCTATGAAGGCCGGAGCATTCGACTACATAACAAAACCGTTCAATAGAGAAGCGCTCAAACTGACGGTAAAAAAAGCGCTTCAATTCTCAGGCATGGCTGAAGAGAACAAACGGTTGAAAGATGCGTTGAGGGATAAGGCTGATTTCCGCTCCATTGTCGGGTCATCGCTTGAGATGGAGAGGGTCTTTACAATGGTTCGCAAAGTAGCCGACACTGAAGCTTCCGTGTTTATTACGGGAGAATCGGGCACTGGAAAAGAGCTAATTGCCCGTTCCATTCATGCGAAGAGTTCTCGACGAGACGGGCCATTTGTCGCTATAAACTGTTCGGCAATTCCTCGAGACCTTCTTGAAAGTGAACTCTTCGGCCACACCAAAGGGGCATTTACAGGTGCAATAAAAGAGAAAAGCGGGAAATTTCAGCTTGCCGACGGCGGCACGATATTTCTTGATGAAGTTGGTGAACTGCTGCTTGAGCTTCAGCCAAAACTACTCAGGGTATTGCAGGAAAAGGAAGTTGAGCCCTTAGGAGGAACAAAGCCTCAGAAACTGGATGTACGGGTTATATCTGCAACAAGCTTGAATATGGAGAAGGCAATTGCTGACGGCATGTTCCGTGATGATCTCTATTACCGGTTGTCGGTCATTCCCATACACTTGCCTCCACTCCGCGAAAGACGCAAGGATATTCCGCTGCTGATTAAATATTTTTCGGTAAAGCATGGCAGCGACAAGATAATTTTTGATAAAGAGGCGCTTGAGGCTCTCAGTATGTTCTCCTGGCCGGGAAATGTTCGGGAACTTGAAAACACGGTGGAACGACTGCTCATCATGCGGAGCAGTGATGTGATCAGGTTCTGTGATTTGCCGGATAAATTCAGGGAAAAAAGTACCCGGAAGAATGGAGTGGTAAGGCTTCCTGACGAAGGATACTCCCTTGAGCAACTTGAGCGGGAGATTGTTATAGAGGCATTGGAGCGCAATGCATGGAACCAGACTGCGGCAGCCCGATTTTTAAGAATTCCGCGACATACGCTTATCTACCGGATTGAAAAGTATAACATCGAACAGGAAAAAAAGTGCTGAGGGAAGAAAGTGGGCAATGGGCAAAGAAAGTGCTGAGTGCTCAGTGATGAGTTAAGAAAGAAAGTTTGCAGTGGGCTTGTAAATAGGGCCTATAGGACTTATGGGACATATAGGGCATATACTTTTTAGTGGAGGATGAACAGGGAGATTTCTCACTTTCAGTTCGAAATGACAATGAGGGGGCTATCTTCTCCCCTTCTCTCTACCTCATGTTACTCCAGAGAATATTTGCTTTTATTTAAAAAAAATTAAAAGTAATATTTTGTAGATTAAATATATATAGTTCTTTTACTCACTCTATCAACCATGCAGGAGATTTGGCAACTTTCAGAGAAAGGTGCTACTGTATGATTCACCTTTAGGCATGGTTATAGTTGTTTTTTGTGAATTGGTTTTGGATTTTGCGGTTTAACATGAAAATTCGCTCCCCATGGCGAAAAAACAGCACATCAGTCGACTAACTGACTGCTCTGAGTTGAGCTCTCGAGTCGAAGAGCACCTGCAATTCAATGAGATAAGCCGAGTGGATAACCACTCTACCCCAGAGGAGATGCTTCGGATAATCCAAGAACTCTCTCTTCATCAGGCCGAACTTGAACGACACCAGATGGAGCTAGAGAAGCGTCTCGCCCGGTACACTGAGCTTTATGAGACTGCTCCTTTAGGCTATCTCACCCTTACTCGCGACGGTAGGATTGTGGAGGCGAATAGTACCGCCAACAAAATGATGGGTGCTGAGTACGGGCAGTTAACAGGTATTCTATTTAAAAGATTTGTTGCTACTGAAGACCATTCTGCCATAGAGGTATTGCTTGAAAGTGTTTTCAGCAAGAGAGCACCCGCCATCGCTGAGGTTATACTTCTACCCAACGATACAAGGCCGCAACAACACGATCCACCATGCTTTACTGTTCGGATTGATGCTGTAATGAGTGACAGCTCCAATGAATGCAGGGTTATTCTGTCGGATATTACCGATCGCAAGCATGCAGCAGAAGAGGTGGAGCGAATAAGATCGGCGTTTCTCAGCAATGTCAGTCATGAATTACGATCTCCGATACATGGCATTCTTGGTTTGGCAGATCTGCTTAAAGAGCCAGATATAACCCAAGCTGAACAGATAAAATATATTGGACTTATCCGTCATGCTGCTGATATCCTTCTGCATCTCGTCAATGATCTCATTGATATTTCACGTATTGAGGCCGGACAGATAAAACTGCAGATCACTCGCACAATGGTCAACCCTCTCCTCCGGGAACTTCATGCTTTTTTCGAGGTTCAAACAAAAAAAATGGGGTTGCATTTTCACTTCACAACAGGACTGGAGGACAGTGAAAGCATTATTGAAACCGATCGTTTAAGAGTGAGTCAGATATTGATAAACCTCATCCATAATGCACTTAAGTTCACGGATAAAGGAAGCATTCATATCGGGTACGACAAAAAGGATGGTATGCTTGAGTTTTATTGTGTTGATTCAGGATGCGGGATTCCAGCTGCTATGAAAGAGATGATTTTCGATCGCTTCCAGCAGGTTGATAACACCACAATCAGGAATGGCGAGGGGGTAGGGCTAGGATTGAACATTTCGAAATCATTGGCTTCATTACTGGGAGGCACTATCGGTGTCGAATCGGAAGAGGGAAAAGGAAGCAGATTTTTTTTCACGTTGCCCTATAATCCACCAAAACCTGAACATACCCCAATTATACAGGAGCCTGCCAGTTTATTACCCGCGATAACAATTCTCCTGGCTGAAGATGACAAGGTGAACGTTCTTCTGATGAAAGCGATTCTGAAAAAGGAAAACATGATCATCATGACAGCTGAAAACGGGCAGGTTGCCTTGCAACTGGCGGAAAATCATCCGGAAATCAATCTGGTACTTATGGACATCAATATGCCGGTGATGAACGGTTATGAGGCAACTAGCAGGATCAAACTGCTCCGCCCGGAATTACCAATTATCGCACAAACAGCATTTACCACGCATGAGGAGCAGGCAATGGCTAAAAAGGCAGGATGTGATGCTTTTATCGCAAAGCCAATCAAAAAGCGTGAACTCCTTGAACTGATAAAGACGCTGCTTGAGCGGTGAGCAGTCGGCAGTCGGCAGTGGCAGTGGGCGAAGGAGAGTGCCGGGTGCTTAGGGACGAGGGAAAACATGGCTCAAAACGTTCGGCGATTCAAAGATTATGATATTGCTGATTATTTGCTGATCTTTTTCCTTTCAGACTGAGACAGGAAAACCGAAAGGATATCATCATTGCGGCGCAGGCGTTGTTATTGATGGTCAGTTTTGGGGGAACATAATACGGCGACTGTTTTCATTTCTGATGTGCTTCTGGTTTATTGTCCGTCATGCCTCCAGAGCCATTATCTTCCGATACTATTACGAAATGGCCTTTGAGTCCGGCAGGAGTCGTGGATCTTCTCGTGTTGCTATCCTTCACACTTCCAGAGCCGTCATCTTCGGATTTTACTACGAAATGGCCTTTGAGTCCGGCAGGAGTCGTGGATGTTTTCTGTTCCACATCTTTCATGCGTTTAATGCCGTTATCTTCAGATTTTACTACGAAATGACCTTTAAGCCCTGCGGGAACCGTGGATCTTCTCGTGTTGCTATCTGCAGCAGTTGGGCTCCCGGTTGTTGGGGTTTCCTGGGTATTTGGTGAGTTTTTTTCCGCTCCTTGCGCAATTGTTGGCAGTGTTGCACTGATTAATGCAGCAAAGAGTAATGTGCTTTTGTTTAACATGATGCCATATCCTGTTTCGTTAACTTTTTCATACCTGAATAATTCACCCTCCTTTCTCATGGGTCAATCTCTTCATGATGAATAATTCAAAGAGTGTTCAAGAAGCTACAGAGCCTTATCTTGCATGTATTTACATGCTAAAGTAAAAAAAAGGAGCAGAACATCCTTCTTCATCATGAAGAATATTCGGCACTTTGTGAGGCAACAGATGCGATTGATTTTATAAGGCGTCGATAAGGAGCTTACCCAGTTAAACTGTATCAATTGAAGCAAAGAAAATAGAAGGTAGAGCTGCTTAAAATTCAACAACCTACGATTTGTCCGAGAAAGTCTCAATAGGCTATAAAGTTACAATATCCCCAATGCTCTTAGTGGCATGAAGCACAGCTTGCCTTTGTCCGGCGATGTAATTCGTCGTCCGGGGCTCCGTTGTTTACTGATTGGCTGCTGCTGTTGTCTGCAGTGGCATTGAATCCTGGGCTTGCGGATTCTTCAGATTCCTGCGAGCGGGATGCAAGATACACTGACTCATGTTTATCGTCATCATGCTCTTCGAGGTCGTGCCCATAGGATCGTTCAACATTTGCTGCGGCATTGTCATTGACACTTATGGCTGGTGCTTCATTTTCATGTCGTTGCAGCGAACCACCAATCTCTTTGCCTGTACTCAGAACGGACGAAAACGGCTGTATGTGGGCATAGGTGCCTATTGCAACAACTGATGTTACAATCACTGTGACCAACAGTTCTACGGGAAGCCGAAACCCTTCGGTTTTTTTCGTTTTCAGGTACGATAAAAAAGGAGTCCAATTGATGAAAAACAGATGGTAAAGAGCAAACAGGGTAAACATAAGGCTGAATATAATGTGCTGGTTCAGCCATGCAGGTTTTGTAAGGCCGCCGATCTCCGATACAAACCCGGAACCGCTTGCGCCCGGATAAACGTAGAGAATCACTCCGGAAATGAGCAGTATCATAAAAGACAGAAACAAGACGAAACTTGTAAGTATTCGCCAACTGAAAGATTTTTTCATCGTTTGTCGCCGTTAAACATCGTTATAAGTATATCAGACACTTACATTGACACCTCTTCAGCCAAAAACATGCACTGCGCAGGGAAGAAAGCTGCGAATTGACAGATAGCATCGCTGAATGATGATCTTATCGAGAAGATTCACAAAAAGGCCAGAGGAACATCATGGCCAAGTTTACCTAAAAGAAAACCATTAAGCATAAGGTTGCCAAAGGTTGAAATAAGTAGTACCTTTTGCTAAAAGGAGATTTTGTTATGACACAGACAAAAGGCGTCAAGTTAGACGACACCACCCAGCAACGGCTTGCAGCTTTGGCTCGCATCCGCGACAGGTCGCCTCACTGGCTCATGTGCAAGGCAATCGAAACATTCCTAGAGCGCGAAGAAAATTACGAGCGGGAAAAACGCGAGGATATGGAACGTTGGGAACGTTATCAATTAACCGGCGAGGCTATACCCCATGAAAAAGCTGCTGCATGGCTTGAAAATCTGGCAAAGGGGAAGGTGACGTCTTGCCCCAAATAAAATGGCTTCCAGTGGCATTAGCCGATGTAGAGCGACTTTATACATTCTTGCACGAAAAAAGCCCCGCTGCGGCAGCACGAGCAGCAAAGGCCATTCTGGACGGTGCGAGTATTCTAAAATCAATAGCAGACATAGGGCGCCCAATTGATGATGACACTGGAAGACGCGAATGGGTCGTGCCTTTTGGCGCTGGAGCTTTTGTTCTTCGCTATATGCGTGACGAAAACGATACTGTGGTTATTATTCGTGTCTGGCAAAGCAAAGAAAATAGAACATAGAGCCTGTTAAAATTCACCAGCCTACGACTGTCTGCGAAAGTCTCAATACTCTTTGAGCAGGACTTCTGCAGGGATGTTGAGCGTTTTCTGCAATGTTCGGATTTGGCGGATTGAGAGAGGTCTTTTGCGGTTCATTATTTCACTTGCCCGGCTTTTGGAGCCGATTATCTTCGTCAAATCCCGTTGATCAAGATTCATCTGATCCATTCGAAACATAATTGCTTCTATCGGATCAGGGAGATCAAACGGAAAATGGACCTCTTCATACTGCTCGATCAAAATACCGAGGATTTCGAGTTCATCACCCTCCTGGGTACCAGGCTTGGCTGAAAAAATCGACTCTA
This sequence comes from uncultured Chlorobiaceae bacterium, assembly GCA_903851385.1. GTDB lineage: Bacteria > Bacteroidota > Chlorobiia > Chlorobiales > Chlorobiaceae > Chlorobium. Next base: position 15,089 of record CAINOC010000094.1, read on the forward strand.
TACGATGAAGTGCATCCTTGTAATCCAGCTCGGTCTTTATTGGTTTAATTTCCATATCACACTCTTTTCTAAATTGTCGTTGCATCTATGGTATCGTATTCAGCATGAGTGCCGACAAAACGGATGAACACCTGCCCATAATCAAAATTAATCATAGTAATCAGGCGATACTTATTGCCTTTAATGTTAAACACTACCCGATTTTGGCTTAGAATACTAGCAGAAGGGTAACGGCGTTTAAGAATATCAGGCGACGGCCAGCATGCTTTTTCGGCTTCTTTAAACCAGGCTTTCAAAGGCTGTTCAGCGTCTTTATGCCTCGTCCAGAAATCTGCCAGTGTTTTACGTGAAATGACTCTCAACGCTTCATGTGGATATCGTTTGCTTCTAATATACAAAGTTCCCGTATCGGGAACAATGACATTCAAGGGAAATATTCAAATACTGCAGGTAATTGGAAAGCTGAGGGTTGCAGTGTAGAGAAATATTGAGTTCGGCGAGGGGTTGATGCTGGAGGGAATAGGACTGATACGACCCATGGGACCTATAGGACTGTGCGACGTGAAAGTCTTGTTGTGGAGTTGTCTGACAAACAGACCAACTGTTCAGTCAGTTGAGACCGCCAGTACATGCAGGATAAGCAATTGCCTTGTGTGAAGCTATTGGTAAACGTACCCG
>CAINOC010000095.1 GCA_903851385.1 uncultured Chlorobiaceae bacterium
AAAACGTTTGCAGCTAATGACGTGCTTGCCTACAACGATGGCACGAATACCTATATTGCGATCGGTGACCATACCAATACGGTTCGTGGCGAGCATATTATCGAACTCGTCGGAGCTCACACAGCGACAGCATTGGGGAGTACTGGTGGAGCAACTACAATTGATATTGCTCTTATCCCTCTATCACAAACATTCACATTGAACGGGGTAGGCAGCATTGGCGGGAACTCCAATTCTTATGCTTCTTATGACGTGAGCAACCCATTAGTCACCTCTGAATCAATCATTTCGAACGGTGCTACTAGCAATTATGTTTCCCTAACGAATAGCGGTAAAGGAGTGACATCTCTGAGCATTAATGGTGTTGCAGGGCTTAATGCCAACATTGATTCGACCTTTGCTTCGCAGCTAAACTCCATTAATGCCAACACATACGCCAATGGGTTCTTTATGAGTCTTATCAATGGTAATGGTTCGATACCTCTTAAATCTTCATTTACCTTTAATGGCGGCTCTGGACAATGCACGCTCTTAATCAATGCAGCGGATTTGGACGCGCTGAGTTCCGGATCTCAATTGAACGGTGGAAGTGCGAGTAGTAATAATTTAGTTATTCAAGGTCTTGGCACCCTCACAGGTAATTCTTCTTCCACTGGCGAGTATCAAAAACTTAATGCAGTCCAAGGATTCCAGTTAGGAGTGTTGGGCGGCAGTAATACAGTGATCAATGATGCCTATCTGACCAATGGATTTGCTACGCATTTAACATATGACGAACAAAATGGAGGCTCACTGACCGTATCGAATGTTCGAGCCTCTTACCAATTGGATATTAATAGTTGGGGTACTAGTACTCCGTCGAGTTTTCTTACGATCAGTTCGGCTCCTTCAACCACAACGGCATTGACCCTTAACCTTTCTACCGGGTCGACGCAAGGTATTCTGACTACGACAAGCGGCCCAGGTATGGGCGTGATTTCACAGGTAGCTCTTGTATCTGGTTTTGCTTCCAGTACCATCAACACCTATCACGGTGCAGACGGTCAGGCCGTGACAATTTCTGGTTCAAATGCACTTACAATTAACAGCTTTACACCGAACGCAACAACAGGTGATACGATCTTTGCTTCCGGGTTTAACCAAACATTGACCTTGGGCACTATTGGTGGCACTAATGCCGTTGCCACCGGAGCAGGTGATACAGGGATGGGCGATGTGATTACTTTGGGGTCAGGTACCAGTTACCTGGCGGTATCCTCTGTCGTCAAAGGTGACAAAATTACCCTCTTGTCTGGCCACACCACTACAGATACCATTGATACAACGCTGATAGCTGGACATGTTGCAAGCATTGGAGGGCAGTACGGAAGTGCTTCAGCACAGCAAGCTGATATCACGCAAATCAGCAACTTTAACACGAGCACTGATATTTTGAAAGTTGGAATCAGTGGTAATACCACCCTTCACAATGGTACTTCAGCTGATCTTACTGGCTGGACAGTATCTAATGGTTTCGCTACAAAGGTTGGTTCTACCTATTCATCTTTTCTTGCAGATGTTGCTGCATCAAAAACTTTTGTGGCCAATGATGTACTTGCATACAATGATGGTGCCAATACCTATATCGCCGTTGGTGACCACGCCGCTGGCAGTGCCCTTGGTGAACATATTATAGAGTTGGTTGGTGTTCATTCTGCCACAGCATTAGGTTCTGTTGGCGGGGCGAGCACGATTCATTTTGCCTAAAGGGGCACTGTCAAGTTATCGAAAAACCGGAAAGCAGAATATCGTTGAAAAGCCGATTTCTGCTTAAAAAAGGGAAATTGAATCACTCCAGTGGCGCTGTGTTTACACGTCAAATCCAGCTAAGTCACAAAAGCTTGTTGAAGTGCAGTTCGATAGTCAGAGGTGGTTTTATAACGATGACGAATTCGGAACAGGTTACCAACATGGGCGTGTGAACCGACAGAAACCGTTGCGACTGTCTTGGTGATTTGAATTTTCGCATTTTTTGCTCTTTTTGTCGGGTCGGTTGGTGCAACAATTCGGCTCGATTGTTGATTCCCTTGTGCTCCCGGTGTTCAACACCGGGCATTATTTCTCGTTTAGCCGCACGGTGTAGCTTTTCAGCTTGTCGGTAATGATAACACGGGGTAACATAGGCCATCCCTTTTTAGCAGTTTGCGGAAGAAACGTTTGTCTGCATTCCGATTGCGTCAGGATATCGAGCGTATAGCCATGCTGATCAACAGCCCGCCAGAGATAGTGGTGTTGACCCTTGATGGTGAGCACCACCTCATCCAGATGCCATTTATCTCCTGGTCGGGGTTGCCGCCGTCGAAGGGTATTGGCATAATCTTGCCCAAACTTGAGTGTCCATTGTCGGATGGCTGCATAAGTAACAATCACGCCAGAATAAGCTAGCATTTCTTCTATATCGCGGAGCCAGCGTAGGGATTCGTTTTCTTGTCCATAGCCGAACCTTACCGAATTTCGAGCTGTTCACCAACTTGACAGTACCCTCCACCGCAGTAGAATTACAGTGCAGATTAAAGGAATATTTCATACAATTCAATGTTGAAGGATCGCATCAGTCATTTGGGCGACAGTACACTAGATAAAGTTTACCAGACAGCCAGTGGAGGTGGTGCCAGAATAGTCGACAAGTATAGGAAGATTAACAAGCAGACAGAAGAGTTGAAGGTGGAAGAGGGGCAGCGCCTTTCCGCACATGAATAGGTCATTACCAACTTAAACTCAGGCACTTTTTGTCTACCGATTTAGGTCTGCTTTTAACCTACAAGTTTTGATCATTGATGTTACAAAATATAAGCCCAGAGTTTTTATTGATACCATGAAAGGCGCTAAAGAAAAATCTCTATTACGAGAAAATCTTGCGACATTGTTTCCATCTCTCAAACAAGCTTTTTGTTTCAGTGTGTTTGTCAATGTGCTGGTTTTGGCTCCAAGCGCCTATATGATGGAGGTCTATGACCGTGTGGTCAATAGCCGGAGTCATGTGACGTTGCTTATGGAGACACTGCTGGTGGTTGGTGCTTATGCGCTACTTGAAGCTATGGAGTGGGTTCGCCGTCAGGTGATGCATGATGCGGGAATGAAGCTTGACAAGGGGCTCCGGAAGCCTGTGTTCAGAGCGATTTTTTCGGCTCGACTTTTGCACCTACCGGTTGCAGGGGCTCAGGCTTTGCGGGATCTTAAAACCATTCGTGAATTTCTCCCTTCACAGGCATTGCTGGCTTTTGTGGATGCTCCCCTTGCCCTTCTGGTTCTTATTCTGATTTTTTTGATGAGTCCTGCTCTTGGTTGGTTTGCCGTTGCGGGTGCTCTTGCGCAGTTTACGATTGGTGTTATCAATGAGCGCCGTATCCACGAGCCAATGATGGCCGCTAACCGGAGCGCTATCAGCGCCCAGACTTATGCTGAAGGGGTGATTCGTAATGCGCAGGTTATTGAGTCGATGGGGATGCTTGATGCTATCCACAAGAGGTGGATGGGTCGACAGCAGGAGTTTCTTGTGCAGCAGGCGGTTGCTTCTGATCATGCAGGCACTAATGCAGTGCTTTCGAAACTGGCACAGAGTCTGTTGGGTTCGCTGCTGCTTGGGATGGGATGCTGGTTGACGCTTAAGGGCGAGCTGCACGGTTCAGGGATGATTGTAGCCTCGATTCTTGGCGGCAGAGTGCTGGCTCCGCTTGTGCAGATTATTGGTAGCTGGCGTCAGGTTGAGAGTACGTTTGAGTCGTATACCCGGCTGAACGGATTGCTCAAGGAACTTCCTTTGCAGGCAAAGGGTATGGCTTTGCCTGCACCGTCAGGTTTTCTTTCGGTTGAGGGAGTTATTGCGGGAGCACCGAGAAGTCCGATTCAGATTCTCAGGGGAATCAGTTTCAGGGTTGCACCGGGTGGGTCACTGGCAATTGTGGGACCTTCTGCTTCGGGAAAAACTACTCTGGCAAGGTTGCTTGTTGGTGTTTGGCCAGTTATGCAGGGTAAAGTGCGGCTTGATGGGAATGATATTTATCAATGGGATAAGGATGAGCTTGGACAGTATATAGGATACCTTCCGCAGAGTATCGAGCTTTTTGAGGGCACGATTGCTGAAAATGTGGCGCGTTTTGGTGATCCTGATAAGGAAAAGGTGCTTGAGGCCTGCCGTATGGTCGGTCTTGCTGACTTTATTGCGCAGCACCCAAAGAGCTACGATACTGAAATTGGTGATGATGGTTCGTTTCTGTCGGGTGGTGAGAGACAGCGTGTTGCGCTTGCTAGAGCGGTTTATGGTATGCCAAAGTTTGTGGTGCTTGATGAGCCGAATGCAAGCCTTGACGATGCCGGTGATGCTGCGCTCATCAATACCATCATAAAGTTGAGGTCGCAGGGATCAACCGTTATTGTGATGACGCATCGTTTGAATGTACTTGCGGCTATAGAACATATGCTCGTGCTGGTAGATGGTCAGGTGCAGCGGTTTGGTACCTGCCAGGAGGTGCTTGCAGCTTTGCAATCCCCTTCTGCGACCGATTCCGGGCAGCCTCAGGGTTAATATTATATCCAGAAGAAAATCATTTAATGAAACCTGATTTTTTTGACCGTAGTGCCTTGTCGCGACAGCTCTGGACTTTTCGGAGGGAGTTTATATGTGTGGGAGTTTTCAGCCTGATTGCTAATGTGCTGATGCTTACTCCGACGCTTTATATGCTTCATATCTATGGTCGGGTCATGAAAAGCGGCAGTGAACTGACGCTGCTTATGGTGACGCTGTTTCTCATCTTTTTTTACGGGATCATGGCTTTTGCCGAGTGGATCCGGTCACGACTGCTGGTTCGGGTTGGCGTGAGGTTTGATGAATCGCTCAATTCGCTTGTGTTTAATGCGAGCTTTAAAGCGTATTTGATCCGTTGCAGACACAATGTAACAGAGGCATTTTCAGATTTAACCAATATCCGTCAGTTCCTGACTGCTAACGGTACGATCGCCTTTTTTGATACTCCCTGGACTCCTATCTATATCGGGGTGATTTTTCTCCTCAGCCATTTTCTCGGCTGGCTTTCCATTTTGTTTGCTGTTATCCAACTTGGGCTGACTTGGCAGAGCCATCGGCTTTCAACGAAGGGGATTGAGGGAGCGGCTGAGGCTGGTAATGACAGCTTCCGGTATGTGCAGAATAAGTTACGAAATATTGAGCCGGTACACGCAATGGGTATGGAGGGGAATCTGCAGGAACGGTGGTTCAAACTGCATGATGCCTCGCTTGCTAAGGCTGAACTCGCTCTTGACCGCCAGCATCGCCAGCAGGCTTTTGCCAAGTTTGTGCGTTACACTATGCAATCGTTGACGCTTGGTGCCGGTGCTCTGATGGTTATTGAGGGGAAGATGGCTGCAGGGTCGATGATTGCTGCCAATGTGCTGATGTCGAAGGCGTTGCAGCCTCTGGATCTTGTGGTCGCAACATGGAAGCCTTTTGTGCAGTCGAAGAAGGCATTTGGCCGTTTGGAGAAGCTTTTGGAAGAGTTTCCTGAGAGTAACATCGGAAAGAAGCATCAGTACCTTCTTGGTGAGGTGCGCTTTGAGGGGGTCACCGCGACAGCGAATGGACGTGAAATTCCTATTCTTGATAACCTTAATATCGTATTTCCTGCCGGACGTGTAACAGTGGTGATTGGTCCTTCTAGCTCCGGAAAATCGACACTTGCACGTTGTATCGTTGGCGTCTGGCCGGAGCGTGCGGGGCGTGTACTTCTTGATGGGGAGACAATTGAAAGTTGGAACAGGGTAGATCTTGGGCCGCATATCGGCTACTTGCCGCAGGATATTGAGTTGTTTGATGGTACTATTGCTGAAAATATCGCACGTTTTGCCACGGTGGATTCAGAGAAGGTGATTGAAGCTGCGAAGCGTACGGGTATTCATGAAATGATTTTGCACTTTCCTCGTGGGTATGATACCGAGATTGGAGAGGCAGGGGGAATGCTTTCGGGAGGTCAGAGGCAGCGCCTTGGTCTTGCAAGGGCGATGTACGGTAATCCGGAAATTCTAGTGCTTGATGAGCCTAACGCTAATCTTGATGATGCCGGTGAACGGTCGTTGCTTTCAGCTGTTCTTGATTTGAGAAATTCCAGTAAGACCGTGATTCTTATAACCCATCGTCCCAGTGTGATAGGAGCTGCAGACATTTTGGTGGTAATGCACTCGGGAAAGATTATCCATTGCGGACCGCGTGATGAGGTTTTGGCGGCATTGCATCCTGTTATTATGCAGCCTGAGCTTTCTGAGAATTGAAGTAATCTTAGACAAATGTTTAAAGGATAGTAATGAGTATTCGTGATCTCTTGACAATGAAGAACTCTGTTCAGGCGGAAAAAAACAGCGGTGATGAGTATCGTGATACTCGCAGCCCGATACGGCTTGGTATCTGGATATTGCTTGTGGGGTTTGGCGGTTTTTTGCTTTGGGCAGCTTTTGCTCCTCTTGATGAGGGTGTGCCAGCTCAGGCCATGGTAAGTATTGCCACCAAGCGGAAGGTGGTGGAGAATCTGCGTGGGGGGAGAATTGAGAAAGTCTATGTCAGAGAAGGGCAGATGGTGCACGAGGGTGATGTACTGATGAAGCTCGATACCCAGACAGCTAAAGCTCGCTATGATGAGGCTCATCAGCACTACCTTGGTATGCGTGCAACTGCTGACCGGCTTATTGCCGAAATGAAGGGTACGGGTTCCATTACCTTTCACAAGGATCTGCTGAATGATAATGATCGGGCGCTCGCTAAAGAGAATATGCAAAATCAACGCCAGCTGTTTTTGTCGCGCAGGCAGTCGCTAGGGATAATCAAGGAGCAATTGAATGGTATGAAAGCGCTGGTTAATGAGGGGTTTGCCCCGATGAGCCAGCAACGCGATCTAGAGCTGAAGATTTCGGATTTTATGACCAATACGGCTTCGCAGCTGGCGCAGGTTCAGCTTGAAGTTGAGGCTGATGCTGAAAAAACAAAGGCTCTTGCTGAGGAACTTTCGGATACTGAGGTTAAGGCCCCGGCTTCAGGACAGGTGGTTGGCTTACAGGTGCAGTCTGTAGGTGCAGTGATCCAGCCAGGTCAGAAGATCATGGATATTGTGCCGCTTACTGAGGGATTACTTATTGATGCAAAGGTTTCGCCGCAGCTAATCGACAATATTCATAAGGGGCTTTCGGTTGATGTGAGCTTTTTCTCTTTTGCCCATTCTCCGCAGCTGGTCGTGAAGGGCCAGGTGGAGTCGGTTTCCAAAGATATTGTGACGGATCCAGGGGTTAATCCTTTGCAACCGGGGGCTTCGTATTATCTTGCGCGTATTTTTATCACTCCGGAGGGAATGAAAACTTTGGGAAAACGGCAAATGCAACCGGGCATGCCGGTACAGGTTGTTATCAAGACAGGTGAGCGTTCGCTCTTGATCTATCTCGTTGATCCTCTGTTCAAGCGGATTACTGTATCAATGAAGGAAGAGTAGTAGGATTGTGCCAGTCCCGGAGCGGATAACTAAATGTGATGTAGGTAAGTTGCATATGAAACTATTGGCGCGTTTGATTGTGATCGCAGGGTGGTTTACTGCTTTGCCTGCTTTTGCTATGCCGTTTGATTTATCGACAGCTTATCAGAAAGCCGTTGATTATGATGCCCAGTTACGAGCAGCAAAGGCGGATAATCTGGTATCGAAGGAGGAGATTGCAAAGGCGAAATCTGAATTTCGTCCCAGAGTTAGCGCGAACGCTCAGCAGGGCCGAAATGAAACGCTGAGTATTACGCCTTCATTCTTTGGTGGTTATAATCGGTTGAATCAGCTGTATAATACCAAAACGTATAGCCTTTCGTTGCAGCAGCCGCTGTTTAATCTGGCAAGTGTGGCTGATTACAAACAGGCAAAAGCTGTGGTTTCAAAAAGTGAAGCCTTGCTTCAGCATGAAGAGGCCAGCTTAATTGTCAGAATTACCGTGGCTTATTGTAATGCGTTGTATTCAGAGGATAACCTTGACTTCAGCCAATCTCATATCAAGGCTTCACTGGAGCAGCTTCAGCAGACAAAAAGTCGGTTTGAGAAAGGGTTTGGGACTATCACCGAGATTAGTGAGGCGCAAGCGGCATACGATATGGCGATCGCTGAGGGTGTGGAGATTGTTAGTGGAGATGACTTCAGTCGCAGGGAATTGGAGCATTTTACAGGGGTGTTCCCTGATGAGCTCTGTAAGCTTGTTCCTGAAAAAATGATCTTGAATAAACCCTTTCCCAATAACATTGAATCGTGGATTGAGCTTGCACGGTCGGGTAATCATGAGATTGCTGCTTCACGTCAGGAGGTTCAGATAGCACAAAAAGAGATTGATAAGCATCGTGCATCCCGTTATCCGACCCTAAATCTGGTGGCAGGACAAAACTATGACATGAGTGACAGTAATAACATTATCGGCCAAGCCTATAATACTTATTCGATAGCGCTGCAGCTAAGCGTACCGATTTATACGGGCGGGTATACCAGCGCATCAATACGCCAGGCACAGGCAAAACGTTTGAAGGCGCAGGAGGAGTTCAGTTGGCAGGATCGTGGGACAGTGTCGGATGTGCGGAAGTATTATAATGGCGTTATTACCAGTATTGCGCAGATTCAGGCTTATGAGCAGGCTGTAAAGTCAGGGAAAATTGCTCTGAAAGGGACTAAAAAGGGTTTTGAGTTGGGAATTCGTACCAATATGGAGGTACTGGATGCCCAGCAGAAGCTGCTATCGAACAAACGGAATCTTGCAAAGTCACGGTACCAGTATATTTTGAACAAGCTGCAACTTAAGGATAGTACAGGATCCCTCTCTGCAGCGGATATCGAAGAGGTGAATGGCTGGCTCGGAGGGGTAAAAAAATAACTACTTCAGGAGTACTTTCAAGTTACGAAGCAGGCTGCAATTTGTTAAGGTGCGGCTATGGACAAGAAAACTAACCCTTACGCCGGCCACTGGGATCCGACCGAGATCATAAGGCATGCGGGGGGCTTTATGTCCGTTTTACATTGAGCTTTCGTATTCCAGCGCCCCAATACTATGCTCTGCTGTGCCTAGTAAAACCTACTTTCATGACAAAACTCCCAAAGTTACACTCTATCCACAACGATAGTTAACCTACCTAGTGCCTGACAGAAAACCTTTGTTTTTTGAAAATCTTACAACCCCATCAAGATCAAAAGCTGTTTATTTTTGACTCAGCAGAGACTTTTTTGCGTTTATCAGGATTGTGCGACGTGAAAGTCTTGTTGTGGAGTTGTCTGACAAACAGACCAACTGTTCAGTCAGTTGAGACCGCCAGTACATGCAGGATAAGCAATTGCCTTGTGTGAAGCTATTGGTAAACGTACCC
>CAINOC010000096.1 GCA_903851385.1 uncultured Chlorobiaceae bacterium
AGGCGTCAGTGCAGATGGATCAATGGGATTGTCGTGCAGGTCAAACAGATCGATCTTGTTTCTTTTCCGGCGAAAAAAAGTCAACTCATTTCCGTCACTACCCTGCAGGCATCCTCCAACCAGAAGCTGAGAGTTCTGGTGAATAAAATTATCACTGGTACGAGGTGGAAAGCCGAATAAGAGCGCATGAAGAGCTCTCATGGTAGTGCTTTTACCTGCTTCATTCGGGCCATACACGATATGCAGCCCGGGCAAGGTGGAAGAAAAATCGAGAACCTGACCGGAAAAAGGGCCAAAGGCTTTCAGTGCAAGGCTTTTAATTTTCATGGTGCCCTCTCTGCTCTATTTTACCCATCAAAAGCTCTTTAACCTCTTCACGAATGGCTGAAAGCTCTTTCTCTCCCGGCCGGAATGGATCGCCATCGTTCAGTAGCTCAGAAGGAAGCTTGCTGCGCAGTTTCTCGAATTCCGGAATAAATTCTATAAGAGAAGCCGTTTCAAACTGAATGGATTCAATAGACGTCATAAGCGATTCAACAGGCGAATCACCTGAAAAAACTGCAGCATTTCCCTGTGGCTTCCGGGTGTTGAACACTGCTTTTTCGACCCAAACGTCACCAAGGTTGGCAGCAATGGCCCGAAACTCTTCATGCAGCTGTAGAGCGTTTTCATAAAGCCGGCCATGCAGCGGCGTAATTCCTTCTATCACAAGCCTTACGGCAAGCGGGCGCCCATCAGCAACGGCCCTTTCATCTTGAAGAATTTCCAGGACAAGGTCGAGCAGTTGCTCAACACTGTCGCATTCAGTCGCATCTACCCGGCAGAGCACCCAGCGAAGAACGTCAAGCTCCCGATGCTCGACAGACACAATATGTCCATCCTCCACCGACATCAGCGTGCAGCCTTTTGAGCCTGTTTCACGGATATGACGTCCCTGAATATTGCCGGGAAACACAACCCAGGGATCACGGCTGACCTCTTCCCGTTGATGAACATGCCCTAACGCCCAGTATTGATAGCCTTTTGAGCGCAATGCGTCCAGCGTGCACGGGGCATAGGATTCATGACCGGGACGTCCGTTAAGACTGGTGTGAAGAAGTCCGATGTTAAAGAGCGAAGGGTCACCCTGAGGGAAGTTCTGTACAAGATCATCCGTCACCAATCGAGCTGAAAAACTCTGCCCATGCACTGCGACCCCGTATTGCTCAAGGGTTTCGGTTCCAACATGAGCGTGAGGAAAAAGGGTGACGTTTTCCGGGAGCTTGAGAGAGCGGGTTATCTGCCTTGCAGCATCATGATTTCCTGACACCATGAATACCGGAATACCTGCATCACGCAATTTTCCCATTTTGCTGACAAAATAAATGCCGGTATTATAGTCCTTCCAATCCCCGTCATAGAGGTCTCCGGCAAGCAGCACAAATGCCACTTTTTCATCCAAAGCCAACTGCACAAGATTATCAAAAGCCCGACGAGCAGCCTGGCGAATCTGTTCAAGTGGAGCATCCGGATACTCTTCAAGTCCTTTTAACGGACTGTCGAGATGGATATCTGCAGCATGCAGAAAACGAAACATATTTCTCTTTTCAATGTTGAGACAAAAGGCTATAAACTAACGAATTGATGTTTTTGGATTTTATCATAATTGCAGCTCACGTTCCGGGCGTATAAGAATTTATCTGAGTTGTTAAATATATAATACATAATATACACGCCACACCAACCAAAACTAATGTTGATTTCAATTATCTGTACAAGCACTTGGCTTATGCACTGCATGGATGAGATGGCTTCTTTGTTCAATGATACCTTTTTAAGGTAAAAAAATGTCCAAACATGCGATAAGTCGCAGAAATATTTAACTATAGACTCGCAGAAACATTCGGATTAGAAAAAAGAAGCGTAAATTAAATTATTAACTGCAGGAAAATTGTATTGGACATCTCCTCTATGGAGTCATACATAACAATATAACTCTCCACCACCATGGGAACGACAACAACAAAAGCTGACCTGGTTAATGCTATTGCCCACAAAACTGGTCTCACGAAATATGAAACAGAATCAGTGGTTGATGCATTTTTTGAAAGCGTCATTGATTCGCTGAAATCCGGCAAACGTATTGAAATCAGAGGCTTCGGATCGTTCAATATCCGCCACAAAAATATTCGCGACGCGCGAAACCCGCGATCTGGAGAAAAGGTAACCGTAGAGGCTAAAGATGTTCCGGTATTTAAAATCTCTAAAGAGTTCAAGCAGGCAGTAACCGAAAGCCTGAAAGGCGGGAATTGACGCATGTGGCTTGCTGCAACGAAAGTCTGATCAATTAGACGGGAGGCTTCAAATGGACCTGACAACACCCTATGCGTTCGGAAAAACAGTCGAAATGCCTTATGCTGAAGCTCAATTGAAGGTACGGGAAGAACTAGCAAAAGAAGGTTTCGGAGTGCTCACTGAAATCGATCTAAGCAAAAAATTTGCAGAAAAGCTCCAGAAGGAATTTCGTGAGTACATCATTCTCGGCGCCTGTAATCCGTCTCTTGCCTACGAAGCTATTGAGGATGAAATCAATCTCGGGGCGCTGCTCCCCTGCAATGTTATCATCTATACCAGAAATGACGGAAAGACAGCAGTCATGTTCATGGACCCGATAGCAAGGTTTTCCTCCATAGGAAACCCGGAAATGGAGGCCTTTGGCATCACAGTCACAGAAAAGCTTGAGCGTGTTCTTGATGCGATTTAGCACCTGAGGCACTCCCCAGAGCCCTGAATCAAATACATCAGGATAATAACGAAAAGAGAGGGAGTTATATCCTCTCAAAATCGATAAACCCGCGTTCAACATCTGCCAGGACAAGCCGGACTTTAATCTCCTGACCGACTTTTATTTTTCCGATTTTCCTCATCAGGCGGCCTTCAGCTGGCGGCATGAATATTCTTACCCATGTTCCCTTCTCAGCATGGCCAGTAACGATGGCGTCAAAATGATGACCAATCATTCTTCCCAGCATTAAAGCCGCCTCAGACTTTCGAACACGCCGTTCTACTTTACGAGCAGCATCCTCCTGCCGTGTACAATGTGCCGCCAGATATTCAAGCTCATCGACGGTATACGCCGCAGAACTATTGGTGAGAATTGCCTTCATCATTCTCAAGGTTATTAAATCAGGGTACCGTCTGTTTGGTGCAGTTGAATGTGTATAGTCACGCTCAGCAAGACCAAAATGTCCATACGGCTCTTCTCCGGGAACTTCTACCACATACTCCCCTGAGCCCATCAGCTTGATAATAACCAGAGAGAGATCTGGAAAACGTAAAGGGTCTGCTTTATGCCTTTCGGCCAAAAAACCTTCAAGCGCCAGTGCACTTGGTTCATAGGGCAATGAATAACCGTACTCATTTGCCACGTCTACAATTCGCATCCATCGTTCAGGTGACCTTACAACCCGGCGAAGCGATGCAACGCCTCTGTCTGCCAAAAAATGCGCGGTGCAGGTATTGGTCGCTATCATGAACTCTTCGATTAACTGCCGGGCTCGATTCTGTTCCTGCTGATTAATCCCAACAACCCGATCGCCTTCAAAAACCGCATAAGGCTGAAATGTCTGAAATTCAAGCGAACCTTTATTGTGCCGGTGTAACCGTAATTTTTGCGCCACACTATCCTGACAGCGCAGCTGTTTGTCCATTCCAGCCACAACCGATGCGGCCATTGGCAGAGCACCATCACCCTCAATCCATGCTGAGACGGCATCATACGCAAGCTTTGCCTTATTTCTTACCAATGCACGCTCAACCGTTGAGCTTATCACCGTACCATGACGGTCTATCTTCATAATAGTGACCAGGGCAAGGCGGTTTTGATCGGGATTAAGAGAGGTCAGATCGGTCGAAAGACGCGGTGGCAACATCGCAAAAACTGCTGCCGAAGTATAAACTGAAGTGGTATTGTTCCGTGCATGATTATCAACAGGAGAACCTTTTTTCACCAGAGCATCGACATCGGCAACTGCAACATAGATGATAACCGATAGGTCACTCACTTCCTCACATGCGGTTAACTGATCAAGGTCAAGAGAATCATCATTGTCGATGGAGCACCAGAGCAACGACGTAAGATCGAGAATTTCAGAACCACGTTCCTGAGCCGGCCCGGTAATGGATGCTATCTGTTTCTCAACCTGAAGTGAAAAGGTCGGTTCCAATCCATTGAGCTGCATCGCATCGACAGCAATTCTGACAATATCTGATTTGCCAAATCTTCTATGCATAGCACTCCCTGAATAATTACAAAGCTAAAAACCGACTGCTTATAAATAGTAATTAAAAATTATGAGATTGATGACACATCAGTGTTGCCGGCGATATAAACCAGGATCAAGGATACTATTGTGCAGGTCTCTATGCTTGAGTATCTTGAGGCACTATCACGTGTTGATTTGACACGACATAACACTTATAGAAGAACAATGCGAAAAACAGTAGTCATTACCGGCAGCACCCGGGGCATAGGGTTTGGCCTTGCACTCCGTTTTCTTGAGCTTGAGTGCAATGTCCTGCTGAACGGGACTTCTCCTGAAACCACCCGAAAGGCCATGGCTCAACTTCAGCGTTACAGCGAACATGCTGCCGGTGTTTCTGCTGATATCAGCACATCAGAAGGCATCACGCAACTCTATGACGAGGCCGTCCGGCATTTCGGGCGTGTTGACATCTGGATAAACAATGCCGGCATAGCCAATGAGAGGCGCAATACATGGGAGCTTGATCATCGCGCAATCAGCCGGGTATTTAAAGTCAATATTGAAGGGATAGTAAATGGCACAATCATTCCCTACCAGCGCATGGTAACGCAGGGTGGAGGAAAAATCTTCAATATGGAAGGGCTTGGCAGCGACGGGTTTATACAGGATGGTATGACAATATACGGCACGACCAAAAGCGCCATCACCTATTTTACCCGTTCTTTTGCACACGAAGCACGCAGCAGCTCCGTTCAGATAGGAACACTCAGCCCTGGAATGGTCATGACCGACATGCTCCGCAGCACCATCATTGAAGGTTCAGCGGATAGTCAGAAAAAAAAGAACTTCTTCAATATGATGGCTGATGATGTGGATACCGTTTCAGAATTTCTCTGCAGCAAAATACTTTCATCCACCGCTCAATCGCCGAGAATCCGCTGGCTGACCAAACCGGGAATGATTCGAAAGTTGCTGATCGCCCCATTCCGCAAAAGAGACTTCTTTTCATAACACAGCCAGTAAAAGATAGTAGGCAGTTTGCAGTGGATACTCAGCACTAAGAAATTTGCACATTGATCTCCCTCCCCTCTTGACTGCCGACTGCCGACTGTTCAACTCTCAAACTTCCAGCCCATACTCCGCCAGAATAACCGGGACATGACGGGGTACCAGTTTTTCAAGCAGCTCCGGGTATCTGAATTTTACGTAATAGTAGTGCCTGATAAGATGAAAATCAACTGAATAGTGCGCAAAACCTATGCCTTTCGGACCAATCATGCCAAGCACTCCTGCAAGCATGTGCCCTATCAGAAAGGGAATTCTTCTTTTGGATGAATACTCCCTGTCCACATCCCTCATGCTCTCAATAATGCGTTTCGAAGTGTTCTGGATAGATGAACGGCACTCCCATCTGCCTGATTCAGGGAACCGATCCAGTTCCGGCTCAATAAGATTCAGCAGCTTCTTTCCCGTTTCACTCCTCACCAGTACCCACTGCCTGTTCTGGTCTGGCAGCAGTTCAGCCCCTATATAGCCTACGGTAATGTCAGCAAGGCTGTTGAGATAGTCAAAGCAGCTCATGCAGGCGGCGGGAAAAATATCAGGGTCCGAAAGTTCTTCCGGAAGGCTGAAAAAGGGTATTTTTTCAACTCGGCCATCATCGTGCCGGATGTGGATTCTGAAATCCTGCATAAACTCCATATGGCGTGCCGTACCTGGCGACCCGGTCATACGCTGAAGAATCCACGGCCATTTTGAACGGGCAACATTGTCCACGCAAGGAATCCCGATGGTAAGGATCTCCATATCCCTGAGGTATTCAAATCTTTCTTGAAAATCCCTCAGTGTATGCAGGTGGCATGCCGCCCCTATAACAAGAATTTTTTTCATTCCCAGACGATAGGCCTGCTCAAGGGATTGCAGAACCGGCGAGAGAACCGGCTTATTGCCTCTGGCAGCATAGACCTCATCACTGCTACCAGCAAGAATAGGAACGGAGAAAAAATGATTATCAGCTGAGCGGTTGAGCGACATTACACCATCAACGAGCTTCTTTTCAATAGCCCTCATGGCCATCAGGGTAATGATGCCGCTCCACTGCGCCCCTGACAGCGGATTTTTCAGTTGGGCAGTAAAGCGCTCAGCAGCAATGCCGAAACGCATTTCAATTTGGTCATCAAGGCTTCGTTCCCGTCCAAAGAGCTTTTTTTCCCGTTCACCGAGCCAGCCGTTTTTAAATACACAGCTCTGTATACTCTCTTCAACCGGCCAACTCTGAACTGAGCAAAGACCGCAGGAACTGCAAAGCTTTTTTTCTGTCTGATGCATAAAAGAAAGCTAAAAGAATAATTGCTTCTGCATTAAGCGTTTAACTTCATAAAATCAGCATTTCTTTTAAGTATTTCAAATTGAACTTCACACCTTCATGGCAATGATATTGTTGCTCGAAATGACAGAACAACGGATTTCTCCTTTTTTTAATCTTTCTTTTGTCAATGACCTTTCGAGGGCTGGTCGAAGATCACGGCGAGCACTTCCATATCTTTTTTGTTGTTTTGCTTAGCTATTTCACGAATACTCATTGATGCCAGGCTAACCGTTATGCCCTTGCTGCCGAGTTTTTCGATCAGGGTTGCGCTGTTTTGCCCGGCAACTTCAGCAACCGTTTCGAGTCTGGCCGATGCCAGCGCCTTGGTTATGTTCATTCTGGGATTTGGATGCTCTCCAGCGGGAGCAAAAACAGCGAGCAGGGTGACAACAAGGCCAGTACCGATAATGGCGAGTGCGGGTTTTCGTGAGAAGTAACCTGTAAAAGATTTCCAGTTTGCAATGATATGCAGGATAACCCCGGCGGTCATTGCCCAGCTCAGCCATTCATGAACCGGTTTGATGAATCCCGCTTCTACTTTAAAAAACATCAGTGTTCCGGTGACTGCAAGAATGACGAAGGTTGCTGTGGCTAGCGGAGTAGCCCATGATTTCATTGAGGTGCTCATTGTTGTGTAGACTGTCTGGTTATAAGTTAATTTTTCGCTTATAGTTATAGGACGTCAAGGCTTCATGATTCTTGCGGTGTGAGGAGGAATAATTCAGTTATTCTGTAACAGCTATGTTTGAACGGCTTATGTGGGGTTTTGGGAAAAAGGAGATTTCTCGCTTATGGCTCGAAATTACAGGCGAAATGCATCGAAATGACAAAGGGAAAAGTATACTTGCGACTATGATATCCCGAAAACACGATATATATCGAGACGATTCGTTACCCGGATTCTTTCATCTTTAGCCGTTAAGCGTTTTTTGACTCAATCAGGTAGAACGAATCCCGATAGCTTTTTGAGGGTATTGAAAGAAATAAATATATGAGAAACAAAACGTTATCGCGCTGACAAGGCACCGACCTCCCCAAGAATACTCATCAATGGCGTTCCTGCAAGATGATCGGAAAAAGTAAAACCTTCACGGCCAAGCTGCTCAATAATGCCATAAGCAGTTTTAATAGCTGCTTTTTCAGATCCGCAAAGAAACGGGCCTGGAGTATTATAGTCCCCGGTCGAAAAAAAGTTAGTGCAACCGCACCAGTGCATGCAATAATCATGCAACCCGCAACTGCTGCACACTTCATTGACTGAATGCTCGGCATCATGGCAGCAACTTTTCAGCATTGATGCCCCCTGGTTGATACTTCCCAGACAGTGCTCACCACCGTCATCCGAACTGATAAGTCTTTCACATGGATAGACATTTCCCGAAGGAGCAAAAGCATACTCCCCTTTACCCATCCGGCATTTCTCCAAAGGCTGGTAACCTCCCCTGAGTATCACCACGATTTTGCTGTCAATAAGACTGATATGGCAGGGTACTCCAGCCTTGTAGAACTCAATGTACTTCCTGCCGATACTTTCGTAAAGCTCAGGAAGCATTGCAACATCCTCTCTGGTCCATCGAGCTGAAATATCAGGGTTAAGGTAGATGTTTCTGACGCCGAGTTCGGCAAAATAATCAATAACTTCAGGCAGAAAACGCAGCGTTTCCGGCCTGTAAACCGCATTAACCGGCATAAATGGAAAAAAACGCAGTGCTTTGATGATGTTCGCCTCAACAATCCCGGAACTGCCGCTCCCGTCAGCAAAAATCCTTGAAAAGTCATGTATCCGGGGTGGACCGTCACAACTTATCCCAATGGTGATGTTATACTGTTTCAGGGTTGCCGCAATCTCATCGGAAAAAAGTGTGCCATTCGTTATCACCGAAAACAGCACTCTTTGGCTCTCATACAGCCTGTGGTCTGTTATCATTCCAACAATTGTTTTGATAAGCTCAACCTCAAGGAGAGGCTCACCACCAAAAAAGCCGATATCAATTTTCTCGCCAGGCGGAGTAGACTGAAAGATGAAATCAACAATACGCCCTGCAGTTTCAGGGCTCATATGCTTCTGACCCTTGTCAATGTAGCAATACCTGCAGGCCAGATTGCACTCCAGAGTAAGAGCAAGAGTAAATTTCATACATGTAAAATTTCAATGCAAAGGAGGCGTGGCTCCACGCCTCCTTTGCTGAAGTTCACAGATGACTGATAGCACTGATTGACTCGCCGATTTCCATAAAGTTTTCAAACCCTATAGTATTTGCTCCAGCAAGATGATTGCCGAACTCTTTCAACAGCGGGCCTGAAAACGACTGCCATTGTTTTGCGTCCAGGATATACAAATCTCCCTTGTAGTGCAGATGTGGCGTTCTGCGTCCTCCTCGGATATTGAGGATGTAATCGACAGTGATGGATTTATCCTTTTCAGTAGCCAGCTTTGCGGCAATCGGGTGGGCATCGACGCGCAGTGCTTCATGGGTAACTGCCGTCAACTTGTTGGCCTTAATAAATTCGCCGACCATTTTTTCCTTCAGCACCCAGAAATCGGCAGGAATACCGATTCTGATTCCCCAGTCAAGGTTGTTCGTTGGCATTGCGATCTCCGTTTTGTTATTGATCTGCTCATCATCAAAAAAATGCCGCACCTTCATCTCACTGTTCTGTTACAACATTCCGGATAAACAACGGCGGAGATAACACACGCCTGAAAAATGACAAAAGAGCAACAAAAATAACCCGGACTCAACGAGATAAAAATGCCCTGCATTCTAAAGAAAATATATGTAAAATATATTAAAATATGACGAAAGAAAATCTTAAGCCTTTTAAATATGTTTTCATATATATCCAGATGATATGTATGGTTCTGGTCGAAAGGGTATGATTAAAAATGGGGCACAGGCTATTGCTTTCACAAATCACCCGTACCCCAAATCATGCCGCTCTAAAATTCAGCTTCTTAATGCTTCATTTCGAAAACCATGAGTCGTCGGCACTTTTTTCCCATTTGTCAACCATTTTGTCAGCATCTTCTTTAGCAATACCATACCGCTCCTGGATCTTGCCGAGAAAGTTTTCTCGTTTCCCTGCGACAACATCAAAATCATCATCAGTGAGCTTGCCCCACTGCTCATGCACTCTACCTTTGAGTTGTTTCCAGTTACCTTCAATCTGATCCCAGTTAATCATCAGTATCTCCTGTTTTGTTTCATAAAAATTATCTTCACCTCTCTTCAAACTATTACAGCCTCACATTATTTTTCCAGTATTCAAAAAATCAACAGTTTACTTATTGGGCTTCATTGAGGCGACTAAATTAAAAAGCCCGCACTGGCCGAACACGTTTGAAGTAGCTCTTAATGCTGTTACCCAGGAGGCCATTGATGAAAATCTTGTACCAGGCTACGCTTGGACTCATCTCGGAAGAGCTCCAGTAGAGGAAATCCGCATAACCACCAACAAGACCTTTGCTCACATAAAGCTGTTTCAGCTCGTCCATGCTTGGCAGAAACCAATCTTTAAAGCCACCACCACGATATGCATGTGCAACTGCCGCAGCGCTGTTTGGATAGTTGGCAACTGGATATTTAGCCAATATCCTTTTTGTATTACCCGCTCCTGCGCCAATCGCTGTGCCTGTAGTCCCAATTGCCTGATAAGCATAATCAGCGCTGGTCTTAATCTTAACCTGGCTGGTACTCCAGACATAGGTTCCCGTATATGACTCGCCACTCCACGCATCTTTATAGGTGTTGTTAACATCAGCTTCAGCAGCAATCAGGCCGTGCTGTTGGCCTGTAACGTAACCTGCGTCACCAGACTGAAAAATGTAGGCGACTTTGCCTCCTCCGTAAGTATCGCCAATCTTATATGTAACTGCATATGATCTTACTGTACCTGCAACCATAATCAGGGCAGCAAGAAGCAAAGCTGTCCATAATCGGGTAAAGCTTTTGTTCTTAGAATGTTTCATGACAGTAATTGTTTCACTAGAGTTATTGGATAACCCGAACATTTCGGGTGTGAATCATACAGATTATATATATTATACATATAATAACTTTTGGAGGTTAATTAGTTTCAATACGTATATTGTATGTGTTTGTGCCTTAGCACCCCCGCGAATATCATCTTGTCAATCCAAAAAATCGATACCCTCCCGCAGTTTCTCATTGCTATCTCTCTTCATTCTTGCTATAATTCCATAAAATTCATCCAACCGTAACCTGTACCCCATGCTGAGCAAACCATTTCGAATTTTAGTCCTCTTTTTAGGGCTTTTGGCCGCCTTCCTTCCATTGTCGGTTTCTGCCTCACCAGCACTCGATCCCCAAAACACGATATATCTCGACCTTCCGTCAGGACGTGTTGTTATCCAGATGCTTCCAGCTATTGCTCCCCGCCATGTGGCGCGCATCAAGGAGTTGACTCGCAAAGGTTTTTATGACGGACTCCCCTTCCATCGGGTTATACCGGGATTTATGGCCCAGACAGGCGATCCGCTCGGCGACGGCTCCGGCGGTTCCGGCAAACAGCTTAAATCTGAATTTTCGCAAGAGCATCATATCCGGGGAACCGTATCAATGGCACGCGCTTCTGACCCCAACAGTGCTGACAGCCAGTTTTTCATCTGCTTTGCACCATCGCCATTCCTCGATGGGCAATACACCGTATGGGGACGTGTGGTATCCGGAATGGAATTTGTCGACAAGGTCAAGGCTGGTACGCAATACAACAATGGCGCTGTTTCCAATCCCACCAGAATTGTACATATGAAGGTCGTTGCGGATGTAAAGCCTTAAGGATAATGACTCCCTGTTGCTGACTCCTCTCGAAAACAATCGTCAGTGCATTTATGAAACCGTCGATGATTTCATAGCTGGGGTCCTGTTGCACCGGCATACAGATAACCTGGAGTTAACTTATTAAAATTATGGCGTTATAGATTATAAAGATCAAAATCCTAGGCAGCCTATAAGGATCCTTCTTGCTGAACTATTCGAAATTTTTGAATAGTTGCCCCCAAATGAAACTCTCAACATGCACATACCTTCTCTTTTAGGTGGTAATTGATCGTATTACGAATCGTTGATCGATATCTTGTGCTTATTCTATTTTATGAGTAGCTCCCGGCTACAATGTCTGTGTAATGAAAGTAGCTATCCCCTGCTCTCAATGATATGATAGCGCCTCATTTATCACTAAAATAGTTTGCTTTTATTACGTCGTTTCGTTATTATTATGCGATAATAACTATGTCATAATAATCTGACAATAAACGCTCGTATGGCTAACAATCCATTCTATCTCAGGGTATTGCCGATTGACGCTCCCTTTTGTGGGCGGGAGAATGAGTTGCTTGAGTTGATATCTCACGCACAGGCAAACAGTAACGTCGTCATGTACTCGCCAAGGCGTTACGGCAAAACCTCGCTTGTAAAAAGGGTTCAAAACAGGCTTGATGAGCTGGGGTTCATAACGATCTATATCGACATTTCTGATGCATCGAGCAGCGAAGATGTCGCATCGATGATTGCAAGAGGTATTTACAGTTCTCTTTCAAAAGAAGAATCCGTGCTTAGAAAAGTCACTGGCATAATTAAGAACTGGCGTCCTGTGTTTTCACCAGACCCCTCAGCGACAGGTGGTATTTCAATGACGGTTCAGCCTGTCTCTCAGAAAACCGGGATTTCACTTCTTGAGGAGACCATGGAATCTTTCAGTAAGCTTCTTCATGACAGACATGACCAATTCAATATTGTTATAGATGAGTTTCAGGAGATCACAGGTTTTCGTGATGGAGATAAGATCGAAACGCTCCTTCGTAAACATATTCAGCAGCAGTCGAACTGCTCTTACTTTTTTCTGGGCAGCAGAAGGCGAATGTTGCTCGACATGTTCAGCCAGAAAGATCGTCCGTTTTACAAAAGCAGCATCAATCTTGAGCTTCCCGCATTAGCTGAAGATGATGCTGCGGATTTTATCATGCGGAGATTCAAAGAGGGCGATAAAGAGTGCCCCTTTGAAATCGCAAAAGAGATAGCAACCATTACCGAGGGCTATCCATACTATATTCAGAGGCTTTCCTATGCCCTCTTTCAAGTAAGTCAGAATGAGGATATCCTGGCCGAAAACCTTCAGGGCGCCATGAAGAAAATGCTTACCGAAGAGGATACTAATTTTACGGGAATGGAAAAGGCTCTGGCGCCGGGTCAAAAGCCCCTGCTCAAAGCTCTTGCAGCAGAACCTACCGAAAGCCTTTTTTCTTCTGACTATCAGCAGAAACACCGGTTACGCACCCTGAGCAGTATTCAGAATGCGCTGAAAAAGCTGGAATCACTTGACTACATCGAAAAGGATTCTGAAGGCGTTTATCGACTCACCGATCCGATTTTTGCCCTCTGGATCAACAGCAAAAGCAGCGACATCCTCTTGTCAGGCAATATCGCACTCATGGAGAGCCCGAGCAGGTCAATTGGACAATCCCGGAAAGAGGAAAATGTTGAAAACGCGTTAAAGAGAGGGTACTCGGAGATGACCGGCTACAGGTCGGAAGAGGCGGTGGTGATAAAAGCCGAATTGCCCGAACCGGGTAATGTTGACAATAACAAGCCAAGAGTACAAATTTTCTTCTCTTACGCGCATGATGACAGCGCAATCAAGGAGACCTTTTTTGATAAAGTCAGAGCACGGCTTAAAACGTCAAAAGAGTTCCGTTTCTCCTTTTCTTCCGACAGGGATATCCTTGCTGGCGAAAAATGGCACGATGAAATTCAGGAGATGATCAAACGTTGTGATTTTGGTCTACTCCTGCTTTCAACAAGCTTTTTAGGAAGCGACTACATAGAAGAACATGAACTTCCTCAACTCCTTCACAAATGCCTGCCAGTTGCTCTTGATGTCCTTGATTTAAAGAATCAGAACCTTAAAGGGCTGAACGAAAAACAGATATTCTTTTTCAACGGCAACAAATCCTTCAATGAGGTAAGAGAACCCAACCGTACCCGATTTATTCACGAACTTGCTGTAAAAATTGAAGATCGGGTAAGAAAATATCGTAATGCAGATAAAACAGCAGAAGAGTGCGTGCTAATGGGTTGTGATCCACTCAAGAGCTTCTCCGATAGACTCCTGAAATACAATGCGCCAAACTATAAGGACGAAAAGTTCGTCCCAGGAGGCGGAGTTCCCTCTCAAATCGGTCACAACCCGGATGAAAATAAGAAAGGCGATACAGTTATTGCTCTTGATTATATCAAAAATTGGGCACTTGATTCCGATGTGCCATACTTTGCACTGCTTGGCGACTTCGGAACCGGCAAAACCTTCACTTGCAGAATGCTAACCAGGGAGCTCATCGCCCTGCATGAGAAGGAGCCCGACACCTGCCCGCTCTGTATCTATATTGATTTACGGATGGTTGCAACCCGTGTCGGAGTTGAAAAGAAGACACCAAAACTGATATATATACTGCAGGACGCGATTGAAAACACTAAAGACCCTCTTGATCGCTCTATTGTAACGCCACAGGATATCATTCAGTTGGTCCGCCAAAACAAGGCCATGATCATCTACGATGGCCTCGATGAAAAGACCGTACATTTTACCCCTGAAGAGACAAGCCGGTTTGTCGCCGAACTTTGGAGTGTCAGGGAGATCAGGGATACTAAGAGCAGGAATAATCAGGGCAAGGTGTTGATAAGCTGCCGCACCCATTACTTCAGGGATATCTTCGAACAGAACAGTCTTTTTCTCGGAAGGGATCGCGAGGGCCGTTCTTCGTCCGAGTACCGCTCATGCACCCTGTTGCCGTTTGACGACAAGCAGATCAGGGAATACCTCAAAAAAAACGTTGGCAGCGATGAAGAAGAGATTGAGAGAATAATCGGACTTTTTGAAGAGGTGCATAACCTTAAAGAGCTTGCAGGCAGGCCTTATGCCCTCTCCCTGATTACCGAGTTTATCCCCAAGCTTGAACGCTTACAACACGATGGAACAGCCATAAATACTGCAAGACTGTATGAGCTAACCATTGAAAACTGGCTACGGAGAGATGAGGGTAAACATGAATTTAGTGTGCCGCATAAAAAGAAACTGATGAAGGCGCTTGCCTTTGAACTGCATCAGAGAGGCGGAAAAGGAATAAGAGTGGAAGAGCTTGAAGAGTGGCTTGACAACTGGCTCTACCAGCATCCGGTCATCAAGGATGCATACAACAATATGAATCGCGAAACCCTAAAAAAAGACCTCCGCACAGCAACCTTTATTATTCGCGAACATGATCATGAGTTCGCTTTCGCCCACACCTCACTACAGGAGTATTTCCTTGCAGGATACCTGCTTGATGCTCTTTCATCGTCGGATATGCAACATGAAGCTCTTGCAATCCCTCTACCCTCAAATGAGACGCTGAACTTTGCAGTTGAAATGCTCACTCTTGATGAACGAATGCTCAGTTTCATTATCAAGGCCATTGAGCGCATCCTTGGCAACACTTTCCAAAAAGGGGTATCTGAACTCTCACTTTCCTTGTGGCTGAAGCTGCATGAAAGGGGCATGAAGGAGCCAAACCCGGGTACGGTTCATCTTGAACAAGCGGATCTCTCCGGTTGGCAGATCAGCAACCTGAATCTCGGCAACGCCTGCTTTGACCATGCAACACTTCGGGGCACACGGTTTGAGGGAACCATTCTCACTGCATCATACTTCAGAAATACCTACCTAATCAATGCGGAATTTCTTTCTTGCAATGCCTCCTTAACTGACTTTACCAGTGCAAATGCTATCGGTAGCATCTGGAGAAATACTAATATCCAAAATACCAATTGGCATTTTGCAGATCTAAGACTCGCTTCATTTGTCTTCTGCAATACTATCGGAGGCAGAAACCTTCCCGCTGAGAAAGAGTTCGCAACCGCCTGCTGCACTGGTATAGAGAATACCACCCTTACGGAAAACACATCCATAAAAATTTATAATGGACATACAGTTCCTATTTCGGGATGCGCTTTCAGCCCCAATGGAAAAAGCATCGTTTCGTCTGCTAAAGATAGTGCTCTTAAGCTTTGGGATGCAACTTCCGGCATTTGTACCATTACTTTTAGTGGGCATACGAATGTTGTCTCAGCATGCGCTTTTAGTTCTGACGGATTAAGCATCCTTTCTGCGTCTTGGGATTGCACCATCAAGCTCTGGAATACATCTTCAGAAGACTGCATTCGCACTTTTAATGGGCATACTGAAGCTGTCAACGACTGTGCCTTCAGTTCTGACGGATCAAGAATCCTTTCCGCATCCCGAGACAACACCCTCAAACTCTGGGACACAGCTTCAGGCAACTGCATCCACACATTTACTGAGCACACGGCTGCTGTCAACAACTGTACCTTCAGTTCCGATGGGAAAAAAATCCTGTCCGCATCTGAGGACAAGACCCTCAAACTCTGGGATACAGCTTCAGGCAACTGCATCCGCACCTTTTCTGGACATATCGCTGCCGTCACAGCATGCGCTTTCAGTTCTGACGGATCCAGCACCCTTTCTGTCTCTAAGGACATGACTATCAAACTCTGGAACACATCTTCAGGCGACTGTATCAGCACCTTTTCTGGACATACCGCTGCCGTCACAGCATGCGCTTTCAGTTCCGATGGGAAAAAAATCCTGTCCGCATCTGAGGACAAGACCCTCAAACTCTGGAGTGTAACTACCGGCGACTGCATCCGCACCTTTACTGGACACACCGCTGCCGTCACAGCATGCGCTTTCAGTTCTGTTGAAAAAACAATCCTTTCCGCTTCCAGTGATTCAACCCTCAAGCTCTGGAGTGTAACGACCGGCGACTGCATCCGCACCCTGTCAGGACATAGAACAGCTGTCTCAGCATGCGCTTACAATTCTGACGGACAAAATATTCTTTCTACATCATGGGATTGTACCGTCAAACTCTGGAATGCTACTTCAGGTAACTGCATCAAAACCTTTTCAGGGCATAGCACGGCGGTGACAGCATGCGCTTTCAGTCCCA
>CAINOC010000097.1 GCA_903851385.1 uncultured Chlorobiaceae bacterium
ACCTGTAAAGGCATCTTGATTATCTTTCAATGCGCGTTTCATAGTTCCTCCGGATTGAGTTCAAAGAGTTAGTACCTCAATAATTTAATTCCGGAGGGGCTTTATTTATACCCCCGTTTTTAACATACGACCTCAGCACTTTCTTTCCACTCAGCACTCAGCACTCAGCACTAAGAAAAAGTGTTTGAACGTTTTATATTTGGAGGAGGATGGATTGGCAGTTCCCATAGAATCTTTTCAAACCATGCTCGTTGCAATATGACCCAACTTCCCACTGCAAACTCTCTTGAAAGGAGTGAATAATGCACGCTTATAGAACCCATGTTGTTATAGTCGATCCCGACAACACAGTACTCAAAGGCTTGCCCTTCCGGGTGGGGCAATGTGTGGAAGTTGTATTGTTGGAAGAACAGGAAGATTCTTCAATGAAAAATACGGTAACAGATATATCCGAGAAGGCTTGGTTGAGGGGTATTGCAACAAACCCGGTTTTTGATTTTTTAGGGGATGCTGATGAGGATGTTTATAGTCTTGCAGATGGCAAGTCATTAAAATCATGAAAGGGAAAATCGTACTGCTGCCATTTCCGTTTGACGACTTTTCAGCAACAAAAGTTCGGCCTGCACTTTGCTTGACCGATGCAATCGGCCCCCACGAACATGTGGTGGTTGCGTTTATCAGTAGCAAACTTCCCGCAGAGCCTGAAAAACTCGATTTAATCATGCGTCAAGAAGATAATGAATTTAGCGCAACGGGGTTACGTGTTGATTCAGTACTGAAGATCAACAGAATGGTAACCATCACGGCGAAGCTGTTGTTGAGAGAATTGGGGACTGTATCCGGCAAGTATTTACAAGGTATCGACAAACGCCTATCCGACCTCTTTCAGATTAACTCAACGCCCAACACCTAAAAAAAACCAACACTGCCAACTGTTTTCGCTTTCGCTCAGCACTCAGTACTCAGCACTATCTTTCTCAGCCCTCAGCACCCGTCATCCCGAACTCCTGTGAGGCATCTCTCTAAACTTATCCAAATTTGTCTGGCACAAGTACTGAATTACAGAAATGTCAACCTTCTGATTATATTTAAAGAAAGGTAATGACGATATTTTATTCCATTGAGCTCAAGCCAAGCGCAATAAAAGATTTAAAGCACCTCGATAAAAAAGAGGCTTTACGGATAATTCAAAAAATAAAAGCTCTTGAAAATAATCTTTCTGGAAATGTCAAAAAGTTGACACATTTTACACCGGAATATCGATTGAGAGTAGCTGATTACAGGGTTTTATTTGAAGTCGAAGATCAAAAAGTAATCGTTTATCGGGTTAAACATAGAAAAGACGCATATCGATGATAACCACGAGAAAAAAGTTGAAACTTACCCCACCTCAGATCATAGAAAAAGAAGGTAAAAAGGAATTTGTAGTATTGCCCTATAAAGACTATCAGGCAATTGAAGAGCTTCTTGAAGATTATATGGATTTGCTTGATTTGCGCGAGGCAAAACACACACAAAAAAATCAACCATCCATCACTCTTGATAAGGTTATCCTCAATATCACAAATGCGAAGATTCCAGAATAACAATCGTTTTCATTTCAGGGTTTGTTGAACATACCGACCCTGCAACCAACTATCGGTACAGTTAAGCCCAACAAAAGCGTTATTCATCATCATCTCTTTGGCGATATTGATCGTTCAACGCCATATCCATTTCCCAGCACCCAGCACTATCTTTCTCAGCACTCAGCACTCAGCACTGTTATGTAAAAACCCAAGCAAAAAGAGAAACTTTTTTGAAAGAAAATATTTCTTCCCCTTTCT
>CAINOC010000098.1 GCA_903851385.1 uncultured Chlorobiaceae bacterium
AACTGGAACTCGTTTCAGTGAGTTCTCGATGGACTAGCTTATGCATACGTTTTATAGAATTTTCGGGTTGCTGATGCTCCCATTGCTCAACTTGCAGTTGCCATCTTGGATGGCATAGCCGGCGGTTTCTTCTGGGTAAACAACAGAATCACAACTCAGAGCTTCACGAGTCATAATACCCATTGATTTTTTTTAATGACAACCACAAGTTTTTCAAATAACTGTCGTCGAAAACTATGAAAAAGTAATTATTGGCAAAGGAGGATAGGCGATTAACGGACATCCTACATTTTTTTATAAATAAAAAACACTCATGAGAAAACAATGAAAAAGACAATGATGATGCTTTTAAGCGCAACACTGCTTGGCTTTGGAAGTGTTGCTTCAGCTGCAACAGATTACAGTCACTATTCTGATAGTGAACTGGCCGGCCTCCGTGGGACATTACGTAATGCTCCTGTCGAAGAACGAATTGCTTACCACCGTGAATGGGAAAAAAGGCTTGCCGAGCTCGGTTCAGATCCACGAGAACACTTTAAAGGACCTTCAGAGAATAAAGGATACCACTACAGACAGAACAGATTGAAGGAAATACTTGGATTGAACGACAGCCAGAGTGCGAAAGTGAAGGAACTCCACGAGAAACATTTTAGTCTTGTGGTTGTAGAAAGGACGGAACTTGTAGCATTAAACCGTGAACTTCAAGCGGAATCATTTAAAGTCAGTCCGGATAGAAAAAAGATTGAGGGCCTTTCAGAAAAAATCGGCAAGCAGCATGCATCGCTGGCTCGCCTGAAAAGCAATTACCTGACAGAACTTGCTTCAATACTGACACCCGCACAGCGCGTTAAATTACAGACATTGAGAGATGCCCGCCAGCTTCGGGCTCATTATAGCGGGAAGTTCGAATAAGAAAGTAAACCTGTGTCAGCATAAGCAGGCCGAAAGAGTAACGACGACCTGCTTTCTGATCGAATAGATTTTTTGATTTTGCTCAGTAGAAAACTCGGTATAATAATTGAACTGAATGAACCGATGATATTTTGATAAAGAATTGCTTATGGTAACGGAACGCAAAACACTGGACCGAGAAGATTCACTGCAGTTGAAAACAGCCTGTGCTCAAGAAAAACTATTCACGAATAAAAAGATGTTGGGGGACACCTGCATAAGCGGCATTTAGCTGATTATAAAAGCGCTTATCCGCCATACCTGCACATTCTATTTAGCATCCCTGAAGAATGGAATAAACCAAGTTATCAAATCGTGATGAGAGAGCTGAAAGTAGATTTTTCAGGAAAGTAATACCTACATACACCTCTATTCCAAGAAGACAGAGGAATATTTTAGCGGCTTATGGCAATACCTATATAACAGATACATGATCACATGTCAATTCAATGATTCCTATTTTCCTGTTTTGGATGGCGTAGGCATGACTGCTCATAATTATGCGTTTTGGCTTGATAAGTTTAATGCGAATTCCTATTTAATCGCACCAAGAGTTAATAGTTATCTTTCCAAAGAAAACTACAATATTCTGCTTTTCAAATCCATGACATTTCCCGGTATGAATCCCTACCGCATTGGATTACCGGGTCTCGATATAAAGTTTAAACGTATGATGAACAATACGAGCTTTGAAATTCTTCATGCACATTGTCCATTTATTTCTGGAAAATTAGCATTAAATCTATCAAAAAAACTTGATATTCCTCTTGTTGCAACCTTTCACAGCAAATACAAGGAAGATTTCAAAAAAATATTTGATTCGACCCTTTTTGTGGATTTCATGTTAAAATATATAGTCGATTTCTACAATGCGGTAAAATATGTTTGGGTGCCAAATCTTTCAACAGGCAAAACGCTTATGGAATATGGGTACCGCGGTGAGTATTCCATAATTCCAAACGGAACAGATATGGAAATCCCAGATAAATCCGCGTATGAAAAATATCGTGCGCAAGGAATTGAGTTTCTTGGTTGTCGGAATAATGACCTTATCCTTCTTTTTGTTGGTCAGCACCGTTGGGAAAAAAATGTGCGAATGATCATCGATTCATTGAAAATCTTGAATGACGAAAATGTGAATTTTTCAATGGTTTTTGTTGGAGAAGGATCTGCTTATGCTGAAATGCAGCGTCTTGTCAGGCAGATGCATTTGCATAATCATGTACTGTTCACTGGTTTGATCTCTGATAGAGATATTCTGAAAAAACTTTACGCCTGTTCTGACTTGTTTGTTTTTCCATCAGTTTATGATAATGCACCTCTCGTCATGATGGAGGCCGCCGCATATCAAGTGCCATCTATTGTCGTAAAAGGAGCATCAGCTGCGGAGTGTATCCAAGATCAAGTCAACGGATTCATGATTGACAATAACCATCTATCTCTTGCTGCAAAAATTAAATATCTTTCTCTTCATCCTGACAAGATAAAAAGAGCAGGTGAAAATGCAGCAACATCAATTTATCGCAACTGGGAAGATATTGTAGCAACCGTTTATATGAAATATGCTGATATTATTGATAACCATATGGCCTTGAAATAAAACCAGTATAACAAAAATGCTCCTGTACTTATAAGTCTCTCGATATAATTGGATGAACTACTGCGTTAACATCCTTAACAGGATCAGTCATCATTAATTGTATAAAAATATTCTTGTGGTAAAACACTTGTGCAGTCAGTTCCAGACTACACAAGTCCCTCTAATTGTTTTTTATGGCAAAGACTGGATCAAACTCCAGCTAATGTTAACTGGTATGGAGATAAATTTATTTACTCAATCATTTGGCTCTTCGCGGAAGAGCGATGTATTTTCTTGAGCGTACACTCATAGAGCAACTTTTTCATTTTCCAGAATATGCTTGATCGGTGCAGTTTTCGGTGCTTGAAGAGGGTGCTTTTGATACCTCTTTGACCAACCCTGTACTGTAAGTGACTTAAATGTCTTCGTTCCAGTTATAATACCTGTAATTTTCAAATGTTTTCCAGGAACAAGACGAGTACCGGGTCGTACCTCGGCATTGCGGAGATCAACCTGCCAGATACTCTTGTTAAAATCGCTTAAAACAAGAAGATGTTTATCCTTTTGATACTGAATAACTTTCCCGCCAAGCAAGCCATTTTCTGCGTGTGTCCAGCGATGTTCATTGGCGTACACCAAATTGTTATAAATGTGAACATTTTCTATTAGATAACGGTGAATATATTTGCCAACATCAATTGTGTTCAATCCAACACTGAGCAAAAGGCTCACTAGCAGGGTTCCTCCAATAACCTTCGTAGTGGCATGCTGGTAGCCTGTTTTGGTGTGCCGAAATCCGTAATAGGCAACAAGGGTAAACAGTGTTAGCGTTGCCAGCCATAAATAAGGGATGCTTGATACAATTTCAGCAATCAACGGCCGCTCTGCTAAAAATAAGTTGATGTATTCATGGTCTTCAATGAAATCGTTATCAATGAAAACATAAATTGCTGTTGCCATAGCAATACTGCCGGTTAAAACAGAGATTGCTGCAAGCATCCAAAAACCAAATCGCTGGAGAGCAAAGTGCCAATGCGGCAGCGGCACTGCATTTCTTTTTTCGATTTCTTCCAGAATGGATTCTGAGTGAGTCTTCGGCATAGTCATCAACGGTAATGATTTCAAGACACCAGAACGGCAAATGAGTCAATAGAGCTCAGTAAAAGGAATATTGATTCGGTTTGATGGCAAATTATACTTATCAACACACAAGCAATTAAAAGTATACCTTTCTCGGCTAAACACTCATTTCAAACTGGATAATCAGTCCCGTAGCTATCAGTATTGTTTAGATTTTCGCTGTCAATTATATTGCCAAGATGGCCCCGGTCATCTTGACTGCTATTACTTCGAGACTCGAAATCACGAGCTCTCCTTATGTCCTCTAATCGATTTTTTCTTATGACATTAGGAAGATTATCCTGCCGGATAACAACCCACGTACCATCTATAAGCTGGAGAAGAATACCAGTAATTGTTAACATAAGTATAGTAGAGATTGTCGTAGTAGATTATGTCATAAGGATTTCCAACGGAAACTGAAAACCCGTAATCCGACAGGACTATAAAACTCGGTCGTATATCGATAATAAAATACCCACCATTCCATTCCCAATGTGGGCCACTTCCCCATCCACGATAACGTATTCTACCGTCTGCATGAACAGTAGAAGGTGCAATGCCAAAAAGTATTCCTGCAATTCCTACTGCTAAACAGATATTTTTTGTCATCGGTTTACTCCCGTTAAAGTAACATCCCTCTCCTACATCCAAGTTTCTGTGGTTTTACTTCTATTGGTTTTGACGACTATTTTTTTTATTTCCAGCGCATGAAATTTCATTTTTGAAACTTTTTTAGAAAGAAAACACAAGTTTTTCAAAAAATTATCGTCAAAGAAATACCAAATCATGGAACAGGAGCCAATGATGATATTTTTAACTGCGATAATCGATTCATCACCGGTGATTGAGTAATTGGTTGGAAAAGAAGACTTAGGGGAGGTATAGAAAGGATAGAAGAGAGTTTGGTGTATGGAAAAGATATCGCTTGCGGGTCTTCGGTAGACGAGAGAAAGAGGGTTCGGGCAGACAAGTGAACAAATTCAAAACAAAAATATATCTGCCGGCAAGCTTTAACCTGATTAGGAACCTGACTCCATGAAAACATCGCGAAAACTGATAACCTTAGTTCTGCTTGCTCTTGCCCTGAATACTATAGGAAACACCGCTGAAGCAAAAACCAAGCCGACTAGGACTGGTAAACAGCTTTTGGCTGCAGAACAGGCAAAAAGCACTGACACAAAAAAAGAGGTGTTTACGGTCACCTCCATCTCATTCAGCGGTCTGGAAACGCTGAAAGAACAGGAAATGATCGCAAGTCTTCCACTCAAAGTCAACGATCGGATTGCCATCCCTGGACCTTAACTCTCCAGTGCGATGCAGTATCTCTGGCAACTCCAGATTTTCAGTGATATCAGCGTTCAACAAACTGATTTAGATCAGCATAAAATCGCCTTGAAGTTCAGTGTTAAAGAACTGCCTATTCTTGACAAGGTAATTTTTGCTGGCAACAAGAATTTTGACAATGATGAGTTACGGCGAAAAACAGGCCTGGTAACCGGGAAAAAAATAGGTCAGCAGGAGCTTCTTACAGCGGTCAACAAAATCGAAAAGCTCTATGCCGGTAAGGGTTATTTGACAGCTGGATCGGAATTCCGTCTTCAGGAAAACGGTAAAAATCATGTCAACGCCCTTTTTACGATCACTGAAGGCTCAAAAGTATCCATTGAAAAAATCACCTTTCACGGCAACGATGCCTTCAGTCAAAAAAAGCTGAGAGGGGTATTCAATGAAACCCATCAAAACTCCTGGTGGCGTAAAATTTTTGGATCGCCAAAACTTGATACTGATAAATTCAACGACGATAAAAACCTGATTGTTGAGTTCTATAGAAACAACGGTTATCGCGATGCCCGGGTATTACGTGATGCGATCAGTTATACCAATGACAAAAAAGGCCTTTTCCTGGACATTTATCTTGATGAAGGTCAGAAATATTATATCGGAAATATCACCTGGACGGGCAATACAAAGGATTTCGCAACAACAGAAATCCTCAATACCACCTTCAAATTCAAAAAAGGTGATACTTACAATGCAAAGCTCATCCAGGAAAGGCTGAATTTCTCTCAGGACAATGCGGACGTCAGCTCGCTTTATCTTGATCGAGGATACCTCTCTTTCAAAGCAAAGCTTGATGAGAAGGTCATTAAACCAAATACCGTCGATCTTGATATATCCCTCAGGGAAGGCGAACCGTTCCAGTTGAACACCATCAATATCAAGGGCAACGCAAAAACGAAAGATCATGTCATCCGCAGGGAACTCTATACGGTTCCTGGAGATATGTTCAGCCGCAAGAATGTTGTACGCAGTATCAGGGAACTGAGCATGCTCAATTATTTCGACCCTGAGCAGATTACACCCGATATTCAGCCAAATCCTGAAAACAATACTGTTGACCTTACTTATAATGTCAGCGAAAAACAGACCGATACTTTTAACACTTCAGTCGGTTACAGCAGCACAGGGTTCACCGGTGCACTCGGCCTGACCTTCAGTAACTTTTCACTGAAGGATATCTTCAATCGCGATGCCTACCAGCCTTTACCGCATGGCGATGGCCAGAAACTTGGCTTTCAGTGGCAATTCGGCAGCGATAACTACAATACTCTCAGCCTTTCCTTTACTGAACCATGGGCTTTTGGCACTCCAACAGCAGTGGGATTTTCAGTTTTCGACACCCATAGCGCCTATATCTATAACAGTGACGGCGTTACTCCGACAGTTATGGATCAGTATGGCTCAACCATTTCAATCGGAAGGCGTCTGACCTGGCCGGACGATTACTTTTCGGCCAACTTGAAACTCAAATACCTGCACACTACAGGTGGACTGTTGAGTTTATATGCATCGCAGGTAAACTCTCCAAACCAGGCCGATGAGTATTCGGTAACACAAACTTTTGCCCGTAACAGTATCGACAGCCCGATCTATCCTCGAAAGGGCAGCAAGAACTCAATCTCGGGAGAACTTGCCGGTGGACCACTTCCTGGTACCGTAGATTTCTACAAGGTCATTGGAAGCTCAAGCTGGTTTTTCCCAATCACAAAAAAACTTGTCTGGAACATTTCAACCGAACACGGTTATCTTGGTACCTTTACCAACAACGATTACATCCCCTATACTGACTTCTTTTACATGGGAGGAAGTGGCATGTCAACGCTGCCTACTGTGCCATTGAGGGGGTATAGTGACCGGAGCCTTGGAACAAATTTATATCCTAACGACCCTTCATCGACCCTGTATGGAGGTAAAGTTTATTCCAAATTCAGTTCGGAAATGCGATACCCGTTGAGTATGTCACAGTCAGTGAGCATTTACGGATTGGCCTTCGTTGAAGCTGGCAATCTCTGGATGAACACACAATCGGTAAACTATGGCGACCTGAAAAAATCAGCTGGTCTGGGTCTGCGGCTCTACCTCCCGATTATCGGACAGATTGGTATTGATTACGGCTACGGTTTCAATGCCGTTAAAAGCCTTCCAAACAAAAAGAATCAAGGATTCAACTTTACGTTCAGTTTCGGTGGCGCAAATAACTAAACCGTAAATCAAATATGATTGAAAAAAATAAGATTTCAGACGCATCTGAAAAGTACCGAAAATCATGGATTAAGGTATTTATGCGCAAGAATATGCCCACGTTCAGCGTCAGATAAAAGTGTGGGGAGCTTTTGATTTGCTTCATCCACAATGTCAATCTTAACCATTAAAGAATAATATGATTATTAACATTCGAAAAGTTGTCATGGGTTTTATGATGCTTGTTATAAGCGTATCACTCTGCAGTGAATCTTTTGCAGCAGGGATTCATAAGCATGGCTCACACAAGACACATCAGAAAGCCAAATAGTGTTAATGGTTTTATGTCTAACAAAAAACAATTGGAATAGTATACAGTAATTTCATGCTATTTCATGGCATTCAAGCTCTTGCTCATGATGTGATTTGTTTATTGCATCATGAGCAATTTAAAATGTATGGGGATGAAAGAGTTTCTTGAAAGTCTCAAAAATCCATTATGGCTTGTAGCTGCAATCATTGCTGCTTGGGCAGCCTGGATGTTGAAAGAGAAAAAATAACCTTGGAAAAATTCACTTTCGACTTCAATAAAGGCGGGGATGGTTATCAGTTAAGCTACAGACCTGTATGGTCGGCTATTTTGTTTGTAAGTGAAAAAAAGTGTTCTCTCGGATCGACTTATAGTTAAGGCATATGTTGATGAAACCGATATTGGCAGAGTGAAAATTGGCCAGAAAGCTTTGATTGGCCTTGATGCCTATCCGGATATCCGCGGAAAAGGGGTTGTAGAGCATATCTATTATGAGTCACATCTGCAGAATAACGTGAATATCTATTATGTCGATGTTATTCCTGAACGTGTTCCTAACGTTTTCCGCTCCGGTATGAGTGCTAATATTAAGATTATTGTTCAGGAAAAGAAAGGTACGCTGCTTTTGCCTGTTGCGGCAGTTCAGAGCAGAAAAGGTAATATGGTTGTTCGTCAGAAAAGAGATGATAGTGAACAAGGTAGCCACTATGTAAAGGTACAAACAGGGTTGCAGGATGAACATAACATCGAGATACTTAACGGCCTTTCGGACAACTCGGTTGTCTTGATTCCCGATACATCTTTTGTTTTGCCGAAAAACTATGGCGGTTCAAATCCTTTCATGCCCCAACAAAGAAGATCGAAACCATGAGCTCTATGCTTGAACTAGTTGATGTTCATCGGACATATCAAATCGGGGATAGTACTGTTCATGCATTGCGTGGTGTTTCCGTGACGATAGAGCAGGGAGAATTTGTTGCTATCATGGGGGCTTCGGGGTCAGGAAAATCTTCGCTGCTTCAAATTCTTGGTCTTCTGGATAAACCAGACAAAGGGGAGTACCTGATTTTTGGCAATAATGTTAATACACTTTCCGAAGATGAACAGGCCGGAGTGCGGAATAATGTTGCTGGCTTTGTGTTTCAACAGTTTCATCTGCTCAAGCGAATGGACATTGTCGATAATGTTCGGCTTCCATATATCTATAGCGGGATTAAAGAAGATTTTCGTCAAGAGGCTGTAAAACGCCTCAAGATGGTTGGACTTGAACAAAGAATTGATCATACCCCCAATCAGCTTTCAGGAGGCGAGCAGCAGCGGGTAGCTATAGCCAGAGCGCTGGTTCGTGATCCATTGATCATCTTTGCTGATGAGCCGACTGGCAATCTTGATACTAAAAATTCTGCCGAGATCATGAAGATACTTCAAGGACTTCATGCTGAGGGTAAAACCATCATCATGGTTACTCATGAAAATGAGATCGCCGCGTATGCTGGACGTGTCATCGCCATGCGGGATGGTATCATTGTTTCCGATGAGCGCAAACCGGGAATGGAGCCAACAGCTAAAGTTGCCGGAGAGAGCGGGTTTGACATTCGAAGTGCCGAAATGGGCTCATTATGGCAGAATGGACGTTTTATAGGGTTTATTGCCCAAGCTTTTCAGGCCATTCTTGCTAATAAGATGCGTTCCTTTCTCTCCGTCCTTGGTATTCTTGTAGGAGTTGCGTCGGTGATTGCCATGATGGCTCTTGGTGATGGTGCTAAAGAGGCCATGCAGGAGCAGTTAAAGTCTATGGGCTCAAACATGCTCTCAATCCGGGCTGGATCGGCTAAAATAAGGGGCGCTGCTCAAGGTGCTGGTGCTATTGCCCGATTTACCTTTCTTGATGTCGATGCAATTGCTTCGCTTCACACATTAGTGAAAAATGCTTCCGGGGTAGTAAACGGAAACGGTATGATTGTTTTCGGAAATAAAAACTGGACGACAAGCCTTAACGGGGTGGGATATGATTACGGTACTATGCGAGCAACGATACCTTCGATTGGGAGGTGGTTTACCCCTGAAGAGATCCAGACACGGCAAAAATTAGCGATTGTTGGTGTGACTGTTGTCAAGCAGCTTTTC
This sequence comes from uncultured Chlorobiaceae bacterium, assembly GCA_903851385.1. Lineage (GTDB taxonomy): Bacteria > Bacteroidota > Chlorobiia > Chlorobiales > Chlorobiaceae > Chlorobium. Next base: position 9,612 of record CAINOC010000098.1, read on the forward strand.
GACAACACCAATCCTATAGGCAAGACCGTTAAAATCAACAGAATTAATTTTACGGTTATCGGCATTGCTCCAGCAAAAGGATTTTCTGGGCCTCAGGATCAGGATGACGTAGTGTTCATTCCTGTAACAACGGCAATGTACCGTGTGCTTGGAAAGACGTATCTCAGTGGCATTTTTGTTGAGGTTGCCCAACCAAACCTGATTCAAAGAACCACCAGTGCGATAAACGAGCTGATCCGTAAAAGGCACCGGCTTAAAGCGGATGATGATTCGTTCAATATCAGGGATATGACAGAAGTTCAGCAGATGCTTAGCAGCACAACTCAGACCATGAGTCTTCTGCTTGGTTCGATAGCGGCTATCTCGCTGGTTGTCGGAGGTATCGGCATTATGAATATCATGCTTGTTTCCGTGACCGAAAGAACCAGAGAGATTGGACTTCGTAAAGCCATTGGTGCCAGGAAAAACGATATCATGCTCCAATTCCTTGTGGAATCGGTAGGAATGACAGTCAGTGGTGGTTTTATCGGAATTATTTTAGGGATTGGTGTCTCCCTCATTCTTTCCTTTTTTGCTGGCTGGGCGGTAAAGACCTCTCTGATATCGGTTGTGCTTGCAACGGCTTTTTCAGTACTTACCGGCATTTTCTTTGGTTTGTGGCCTGCAAGGAAAGCTGCGGATCTTAAACCAGTTGAAGCCCTCCGTTACGAATAAAAAAAGAGTGCGGAACATGTTTTAATGCATAAAATGCCAACAGAAAGATAGTTATCTTGGGCTACTGCATTTCAAGAAACACGCTTGCCGATGCACCCAATAGGGGAAAAACGATTGAGGCTGCTTTGGGCAAAAGCTAGCTGGAGAAAAATACACTGCTGCTGATTTTCTGGCTCACTCGCAGGTGCCTAATCGAAGCATAACTGCCATTGCGTATAACAAGATCATCATTATTGATCAGAGTACGCTGTTTAAGGGCTCCTTCAATTTTACCAAGGTTTCTGAAAAGAAGAATGCTGAAAACCTTTTGGTACTCAATGGCAATCATGCGTTGGTGGATCGATATATCCAGAATTTTAAAACACATCAACAGCACTTTGAGGAGTATGCGGGGAAGTAACTTTTGTTGCTGAACCAAAAGTATATCAAGCCAATAACCGGTCATAAAAAAAGCTCCCTCTTGTGAAGGAGCTTTTCTTGTTAATACAATCAGCCTTTTGTTAACAGGGTCAATCTTATTTGCCTGCTTTTGCTTTTCTTTCAGCTCTTTTCTCTGCGTGTCTTGCTCTTCTTGCTTTCTTCGCTTTTTTGTGAGCTTTTTTCTCAGCTTTGATTTCTTCTTTTATCTCAGCCTTCTTTTCAGCTTTTGCTTCGATTTTTGCTTCAGTCTTTACTTCTGCCTTTTTGTCACCGGCGAAAGAAACCCCACCAAAAATTCCGGTCATTGCGAGTGAAACGATAATGCCAGCGATAAGATGCTTTTTCATTTGTGTCTGTAGATAGAGTTTTTTAGTTACCTGAAAGACAGATTATTCTGCGTCCTAATTCTTAATACGCATGTCGTTGTACTTTCTTTCAATAAATTTTGCAGCTGGGTAAAATATTACACACCTGTTGACGCATTCCCTAAAAACGGGACCATTCTAAACTAGAGTTTTCTGGCATTGAGTATCTTGAAACAAACAAAAGATCATTGCTATGAAAAAGACGAAATGCACCGAAGAGCATATTGCTTTTGCTCTTCGTCAGGCAGATTCCGGCACCCGTATCGAAGAGGTCCGTCGACAGATGGGCATCTCGCAAGCCACCTTTTTCAATTGGAAAAAGAAGCTTGGCGGAAGGAATTACAATGAGCTCAGACAGCATTATTACTTGAGTGACTTAACACCCATGGAATTCATTGAAAAACAACAAAATGGGCCGGAGAACTCCACTTATAGTCGGTACAGTTAACGAGATTGACGCACTGTACTGATAAACTTTAGCTTAGAATGGTCCCGTTTTTTGGGAAGGGGTTACCTCTCATCATCCTAAAGCCAGCAAGGTCTCGAAACATTGGCTCATGTCCCTTTTAAACTACAAACGGATATTGTCCACCATCCATCGATACGGTAACTCCGGTAACATAACCAGCCTTTTCTGAAGCCAGGAATGTTACCAAATCGGCGATTTCATGGGGTAACGCCATACGTCCTAATGGAATGCGTTCAAGGATGTTTTTACGAGCATTTTCTATCGAAATACCTTCCAAGCGAGCAGTTGTGGATACACCCACAACAAGACGTTCTGTTTCAGTAAAACCTGGATTCACGCCGATGACTCGAACACCCTTGTTTGCATAGGCGGAACCTAAGCCTGCGGTTGCCAGCATCAGAGCGGAATTTGCCGCACCACCAGCAATGTGTGTCGGCATTGCAACTTTGCCACCGATCCCAATAACATTTACAATAACCCCATGCCCACGGCTGGCCATCCGCTTTACCAAAGGATCGATAACATTGATATACGAGAAGAATTTTGCATCCATTGCGTTACGCCATGCAACAGGAGAAAGCTCTTCTGGTAAAACACGTTTGGCTGCACCAGCAGAGTTAACCAGCACATCGATGGGGCCAAATTGTTTTTCAACCTCATCAATTATTCGGAGAGCATCTTCCGGATGAATCAAGTCAGCCGTAAGCCCTACAGCATCGGGTAAATTGCGAAGAGCGTTGTCAATATTGATTTGTGACCGCGAGCAGATTGCAACTTTGGCGCCTTCCTCCAAGAAAGCTTTGGCGCAAGCGAGACCAATTCCTTTAGATCCCCCGGTTACAAGCACTACTTTTTCCTCCAGATCTAAGCGCATATAGTCACCTCCTGTTTAATATTGAGTGTCACTCTCATCTACTTACTGCATACAATTTCCAACGTGCCGATATGCCGTATCGTTAGGCGATCCCAACCTATAGCTACCCAAAAACCAACCTGTCCCAGCGTTGCTGTCACTGTCAGCACGATAGCCGCAGACAATGTTGGGTTGTGACCAAATCCTACCATATAAGTGCAAAGAGCTCCAACCGACATTTGTATGAACCCGTACAGGCCCGCAGCTGATCCGATAACAGTCGGATTACCACTCAATGCTTTCGTCAAGGCTCCCGGACTTGCAGTCCCTGCTCCAATTCCAAAAACAAACATCAATCCAATCGCGGATACTATCGTCAACCAGCTGGCGAGTGTAACTACAAGCAGGACAATTGCACTTAGCACACTTACAGCGTTTCCTACAATCAAAAGACGTTCAATAGTAAACCTATGGACGAGATGACGTGTGATAGCATTTCCCATTCCCATCCCAACCATCAGCAAGCTAAGGTAAAGTCCGACTTCACCAAGGGAACGATGTAGTTGTGAAGAAACAATAAAAGGTGCTGCAGCAATAAACGAATAAATGGAAGTTGTCGCGCAACCCCCGCCCAATGCAAACCCCATAAATGACGGAGAACGTAACAGTAGCGTATAATCACTCGCTAATGTAGTTATTTTGATATTCCCTATTGGTCTAACAGTTTCTGGTAATAGATACCATGTGAACATGAGCGTGACACCACCGAGCAGGGCTAAGAAAAGGAATATGGAGCGCCATCCAAAAATCAGAGAAAGCCCTGAACCCAGTAACGGAGCTAATCCCGGCCCGACCATCATCATGAGGTTCAGGATGGCAAGTTTTGCGACGGCATCGTTCGACTGGGAGGTATCACGCACAATAGCTCGCCCAAGTGCCAGTCCTGCACAACCACCCAAAGCCTGAAATAGCCTTGCTGCAACAAGTGTATGTACGTCTGCCGACAGGGCTGCCACAAAACCAGCTACTGTATAGAGGGCAAGTCCCAAAATTAGCATAGGACGACGTCCCATGCTATCTGAAAGTGGTCCATAAACAAGTTGTCCGCCTGCGAGGCCCAGTATGTATATGCTGACGGTCATTTGCATGGCAGATCTGCTTGCACCGAAGGTGCGTGCAGCATCCGGCAAGGCAGGAACAAACATGTGCATTGCCAAGGTACCACTGATGACAATCAACACCAGCAACCAGAGAGACGGACTTGTTCTTTCTGTATGTCGAGATATCATCACTCTCCCATCTCAGTGTTAGAGACTCTATATAGCAGACATTCAATTGCCGATTTTGGGAGCTTTACCGAATAGCTTGAATACAAAGAAATGTTTTTGCTGGCTTTGTTATCGAGGTATGGCTTCATTAAAGGTCCTTCCTCTCAATCGAAAATAGTGTTTCCGCCATGCGTTCAAGAACATGGAAAGCATTTTTCAGTTCGTCTTCCGAGACACAAGCAAGCACAGGATTACGATTTTTGCTAATCTGTTCATCAATGAGCTGAGCGGTTGATTTGCCGAGTGTTGTCAGTTGGATAGTTTTTGATCGCCGGTCGATGCCCTCAACACGCTCAACAAACTTGCTAGATTCAAGTACATCTAAGAGTCGAACAACTGCTGAACTGTCTAGCGAAAGTGATGCTGCCAAATCTTTTTGACACATCTGTGTCGGGGATCGGGCTATATGTATTAGTGGTAACCACATTGGCTCTGTGAGACCAAATGGTTGCAGCTTACGATTGAGGATGCGTCGCCATTGTCGGTTAATCTGACCCATGAGAAACATGAAGTCCCGGTGAATGTGCTCAATATTTGAATTATCTGAAATTACCATAAGATTGTGTGATATATCAATAATAAGCAAGCTAATTATATGAAAAATGGTTGACTTTATCAATCCTCTGCAAGGAAGTTTATCATGTTGGAGAAACTTTATTATTTCCTGATATCACTCCTCTTTTTGTGCTATCCAAAATTTCGATCTTTAATGCCAAATATCAGTAGTGTCCGGTTAAAAAGTGTGTCGTAGATAAGCAGTACAAGTGATGAGGGCCTGGCCCCTCGCACTCGGCTTGCAGGAGCAGGGTGCAAACCACCGTATGCCGGGTTGGTTAAAAGCCAGGGTCGTGAGCGATACGGAAAAGGCATCTTCAAGATGTCATATGCGAGCCAAGGAAGCCGACACGACTACTCCAACTGTTCGTCAGAAATCTGATTATAAGATGTCCCGAAATGATGTTGAGATATTTGTTGTATAATCATCAGTAAGTAAACCCCTCCTTTTTATCGACAAGATTTGTTGTATAACAATCAATATGTAAAGCTACTGTAATGAAATATATTATAAGTAGTTAAGTGTAATTCAGATTCCGAGGCCCACCTTTTTGCCTCCCTGTATTTTGCTATGGATATCGATATGGATAGGGCTGTATTGAGAGTAAATTTCTGGGCGGCTAACTGAGCAAAATGGACTATGAAAATCAAATATTAGCCAGTAAAAACGGTTTGCTGTTCAATATTTGATGCCTAATTATTAACCGTTAATGGCTTGATTGAGCATTTCCGGCCATATTGGCCTCCTTCGGAGCTAAAGGGATTATGCTTTTTAGCAGGTGATCTTCTGCATTCTTTGCATGATAGAGATCCCATCGCTGTTGGAGATTCATCCAGTAGTCAGCGGAAAGGTTGAAATATTTTGCGAGTCTCAGTGCTGTGGCCGGTGTTACACCGCGTCTGCCATTGATGATTTCATTAACCCGCTGATAAGGAACGTGGATAGCGTCAGCTAATTGCCGCTGGGTAATTCCCATGGGGTTCAAAAACTCTTCAAGAAGCATCTCGCCCGGATGAGTCGGTGCACGATGTGTCGGTATGCGTATCATTGTTGCTTCTTTTTATCTGTTGCCTGATCCTTAACGGATTGTATCATGGTAACACGGCTATCATGCTATTTGTTAAAAGTAACTAATTATTTTCGGATGCGCAGTCAAATACTTGACAATGAATATGTTGTTTATCAACACCATGAAAAAGAGTTAAAATACACTTCTTTTAGCGTTATTTAGCGTTCGCTTGACAGCGCAAGAACTTGGGGGGCGGAGTTCATAACGTACAGTGGCAACCTTTTTATTTCTGTCGGGAATTACCTGCGGTGATGACGTGTGGCTGGTGTATATTCAATGAGAAAATTGATAATTAACACCCATAGTCCTTCGTAGTGTAACGGTGTGAAGCAAACTCAGCTTGCTTGGCGATGAAAATCGAATCAACCCGGAACTGAAAGGACGCAGAGAAAAGATGATTATAAAACCTTTTGAATTTTACTGAGCTCCTAAAAAATATTGCAGCAGGCGAATCTCTGACGTTGGAACTCAAAAAGTCAACAGCAGAGAAGGAACGTGCTTGTCGCAGTTTGTGTGCTTTGGCTAACGGCCTCGGTGGGCAAGTGGTGTTTGGTGTAACTCCATCCGGCAAAGTGGTTGGCCAAAAAGTGACTGATCGTACCCTTGAAGAACTGGCACAGGAGTTTCAGGGTTTTGAGCCACCACTCTCCCTGCAATTTCAGCGCATACCCCTTTCAGAAGGGGATAGTCTTGGATTGGAAGTTCTCATGGTACAAGTTGAGCGTGATATACATGCCCCCATTTCTTTTCTCGGCATACCTTATGAGCGCGTGCTGAACACAACGCGCGTCATGCCTCGAGCCAATTACCAACGCCTGTTGATAGAGTCCATGCACACCACCGATCGTTGGGAAATCCAGCAGGCTGTCGGGTGCAGTGAGGAAGATCTCGATGTCCATGAAATACTTGTCACTCTCGAAGAGTCCATTCGACGCGGGCGTAGCGTTGATCCTGGTACCCGCGACACCTTGGCAGTATTGCGTGGTTTAGGTTTGCTTGTCAGTGGCGACCTACTATCACGCGCAGCCGTTGCCTTGTTTTGCAAAGATGAAGTGGCGTTACCAGAATTTCCACAATTTAATCTCCGTGTAGCCCGCTTCAAAGGCACCAGCCGCGATGAGTTTCTCGACAACCGGCAATATACCGGCAATGCTTTTGCACTCATGCGTCGGGCTGAACGCTTTTTGATTGACTGGCTTCCGGTGGCAAGCAAGATCGTATCGGGCCAAATGGCGCGCATCGACATGCCAGCGCTTCCTACCGAAGCTGTGCGTGAAGCGCTGGCCAACGCTTTTATCCATCGCGATTATACCAGTGCTGCCGGCTCTGTAGCGGTTGCCTTGTACGACGACCGTCTGGAAATCATTTCTCCCGGTGAGCTTCATTTTGGATTGACCCCTGAAATACTTTACCAAGCTCATGAATCAAAACCATGGAACCCTTGGATTGCCAAGGTGTTCTACCGCCGTGGGCTAATCGAAACCTGGGGGCGTGGGACGCTCAAAATTGCCAACCTGATGAAGACGGCTGGCTTGCCAGTGCCTACGTTGCATGAAAATACTGGCAATGTCGTGATGACTTTTAAACTCCCAGAGCAGCGTGGCGGAGTAGGTGAGGGAGTAAATGAGGGAGTAAATGAGGGAGTAAATGCACTTTTTGCACTTATATCGCAACATCAGGGCATGCGAGTTCCAGCTTTAGCTGAAGCGTTTAATACCTCTCCAAAGAACATTGAACGCTGGCTCAGTCAACTACGAAAGGCTGGGCAGATAAAGTTTATTGGCTCACCAAAAACCGGTGGCTACTATCCAAAACAGTGACTTGTCATCCCCCCGAAGATGCAGCTAGGGTGGCTACTATGGACAAGTATTCTGATTCCATCCAATCCAAGTCTATCGCAGTCGCTGTAGCGCCCTCCATCTCCAAGCTCTTGGGGGTAGTGCCGATTTTACCGGGAGAGTCTGCCGATCTCTACCAGGCAAGTCTTGAAACGCTCATCGAAGAGTTAGGCGCTCGTTCCCCAGCACTTTCTTTCTCCTCTTTGCCCAAAACTCAGCACTCAGTACTCAGAACTCAGCAGGCAGGCACCTCAGGCGAGCAGCCAATCAGTTAATCAGGCAGTGCAAGAGCTTGACGATCTGAGGCGGTTTAATAAAATTTACAAAACGAACCCATTCAGTTAGTTGCAAAAAGGGTGTTCCTCCGCTCAGCACTCAGCACTGAGCATAGGATTGTAGCTTTTCCGCAAATTCAGCTCCGTCTTTCGGGGCTTTTTTGTTATATAATACCATAGAGGTTGTATGTGTAAAAAGCTTATGACGTTAACGGCTGGATTGTAACCAACAACATTACGGAAACAGTAGCTGATGGCTGAAGTCATTCTTAAACTTGAGGGTATCCGCAAAGAGCTTGAACTTTCAAAGGATATCCGTCAGACCATCATACCAAACCTTTCCGTTGAAATTATGGCTGGCGATTTTGTCGCTATTACAGGGCCTTCCGGTTCCGGTAAATCCACGCTGCTCTACATTATGGGCGGGCTTGACAAGCCTACTGCAGGGACGGTGTGGCTTGATGGAGAGGCGATTAACGAAAAGAGTGAATCGGAAATGAACAAGATCCGGAATGAAAAGATAGGGTTTATCTATCAGTTTCATTTTTTACTGCCTGAGTTTAATGCTGTCGAGAATGTCAGCATGCCGATGATGATCAATGGAAAGCGCACGAGGAAGGAGATCAAGGATAGGGCAAAAATGCTGCTCGATCTTGTTGAGATGCAGAACAAGTATACCAACAAGCCAAGCCAGCTTTCCGGAGGGCAGCAGCAGCGCGTGGCTATTGCCCGGGCACTGGCAAACGACCCGAAGGTGCTTCTTGGTGATGAGCCGACCGGCAACCTTGATTCGCGCTCGGCTAATAATGTCTATAATCTTTTTGACCGGCTGAACAGGGAGCTGCATCAGACCGTCATTGTTGTTACTCACGATGAGGAGTTTGCCAACCGGGCAGGGCGGAGGATCAATCTTGTTGATGGAAAGATTGAGAGCGACGTACGGTTGCGGCCGATGGCAGAAAATGCGGTTGAACAGCACTTGCAGGATCGGCATTAATATCTTTATACCCATAGTTTTCCATGTCATCGTTACTCAACCAGATCAAGCAGACTCACCCTCATCTTTACAAGGCATTTTCAACCCTTGCGGATGGAGAGCAGCATCTAACCCGTATTCAGGAACTTGATCGCTACTGGGAGCTCTTGAAGCATCCGGTTCGGCAGGTTATTCTGCCTGGAACGAATTTGCCCAAAGACGCTGTTATCAGCGGCGAATATGATTTGATCTATGCTGGCGGGACGCTAAGCTTGCTTCATGCCGCAGTGATGGCGGGTCAGTATGGCCGGAGGGTTATGATTTTTGATCGACAGACACCGGCGAAATCCACCAGAGACTGGAATATTTCAAGAAATGAGCTTCTGAATCTTTCGGCTACCGGTTTGTTTACGGAGAGCGAGGTTGATTCGGTTATTGTCCGCCGTTACAAAACAGGCTGGGTTGAGTTTTACAAGCCGGATGGCAGCCAGAAGAGGCTCTCTATGGAGAATGTACTCGATTGTGCTGTCAATGCCGACAAGCTGCTTGGCATGGCAAAAGAGAAGGTGACGGCGGTAAGAGGGAGCACTGTTCTTGCAGAACGCTCTTTTTCCTGCTGTTACCGGTTTGATGATCATATTGTTGTCAAGATTGAGGACGGAAAAGGCAAGGCATTCTATTACAAGGCGAAGGTGCTTGTTGATGTCATGGGGATACTCTCACCCATTGCCTTGCAGCTTAACGAAGGTGTTCCTCAGACACATGTCTGCCCGACCGTTGGCACAATAGCGAGCGGTTTTGAAGATGTTGATTTTGATACCGGTGAAATTCTCGCAAGCATAGGGCCTGCCGACATGCTTCCGGGCAAGGGGCGGCAGCTGATATGGGAGGGGTTTCCTGCCGAAGATTCGCAGTATATCACCTATCTTTTCTTTTATGACGAGGCGGACTCTCCGAACGACAAGTCACTGCTCGGCCTTTTTGATGCCTATTTCCGTAAGCTTCCCGATTATAAAAAGCCAGGAAAGGATTTTGTGGTTCATCGCCCTGTGTACGGCATTATTCCGGCTTATTTTCATAACGGCTTCAACCGTACTCGTGAGATTGCCGACGACCGCATTCTTCTTTTCGGTGACGCGGCTTCACTTGGCTCTCCCCTCACTTTTTGCGGATTCGGCTCAATGGTTCGCAATTTGCCGCGTCTGACGGCTGATCTTGACCGGGCGATAGAGGAAAACGATTTTTCTAAAAAGCATTTGGAAAAAATCAGTGCCTACGAACCCAATGTCGCTTCGATGGCTAATTTGATGAAGTATATGTGTTTCAACTCAGCTACCGATGAGCCGAACTTTGTCAATGATCTCATGAACGAGGTCATGATTGTGCTTGATGAACTTCCTGAACGCTACCGTCAGGCTATGTTCCGTGATGAGATGAAGATTGAGGATTTGATGATGGTGATGCTCAGGGTTGCCTGGCGTTATCCGAAAGTGCTGGTGGCGACATGGGAAAAGCTTGGAATGCAGGGCTCTTTCGGCTTTCTGAAAAATCTTGCCGGCTGGGCATTTTCACCCGTCAGATAACTATTGCTTTCGAATCAATGACCGATATCATAAGCGCGTCGGAGAAGATAGCGCACATACGCAAAGAGATAGAGCGTCATAACCATCTCTATTACGTTGAGGCAAAGCCTGAACTTTCCGATTACGATTTTGACAAGCTTCTTGAAAAGCTTATAGCACTTGAACGGCAGTTTCCGGATCTTGTTACTCCCGACAGCCCCTCTCAGAGGGTTGGAGGGACAATTACCCGCGTATTTCCCACGGTGCAGCATCGAGAACCAATGCTGAGCCTTTCGAATACATACTCACTTGGAGACCTTGAGGAGTTTTACAATCGCGTCAGAAAGCTTCTTCTGCTTGAAGGCGTCCACGAACAGGATATGGTTGCGGAGCTTAAGTTTGATGGCGTTGCCATAAGCCTGCTCTACCGCAAGGGAATTCTGGTTCGCGGTGCGACAAGGGGTGATGGAGTTCAGGGTGACGATATCACTGCAAATATTAAAACCATCCCCTCTATCCCTCTCCGGTTGCCTGATCTCGGCAGTCTGTTTGCTTTAGGTGAAGAGAGTGAGGTTGAGGTTCGCGGCGAAGTGTTTATGCGCAAGGAGGATTTTGAGCAGCTGAATGAGAGCCGTCCGGAGGAAGACCGGTTTGCCAATCCCCGCAATGCAACCGCAGGGTCGCTCAAACTCCAGGATTCCCGAGAGGTTGCCCGGCGCAAGATGAGTTTTGTCGCCTACTACCTGAAAGGGTATGATGATGATGCGGCGTCGCAATTCCAGAGACTTCGCCAGCTCGAACAGCTCGGATTTTATACTGGAGGGCATTACCGGTTGTGCCATGAACTGCCGGACATCAGCAGGTTTATACAAGAGTGGGATGAAAAGCGCTGGAAGCTTCCCTACGAAACCGACGGAGTGGTTCTGAAGCTCAACGATGCCCGACAGTGGGCAAAACTGGGTGCTACGGCTAAAAGCCCACGATGGGCAATAGCCTATAAATATCCCGCGCAGCAGGCAAAAACGGTGCTGCATGCTGTTGTATTTCAGGTCGGTCGGCTTGGCACCATTACCCCGGTGGCAGAGCTTGAGCCGGTGCTGCTCGCAGGCTCAACAGTTTCGCGTTCTACCCTCCATAATTTTGATGAGATCGAGCGCCTTGGCGTCATGCTGCATGACCGGGTGATCATTGAAAAGTCAGGTGAGGTGATTCCAAAGGTGATCAGTGTTGTGCTTGATGAACGACCTCTCGATGCCGAAGTGGTGAGGGTTCCTTTAGTTTGTCCTGAGTGCGGGACTCATCTTGAAAAGCCTGAGGGTGAGGTGAGTTACTACTGCCCGAATGAGGATGATTGTCCTGCCCAGATCAGGGGCAGGCTGCTGCACTTTGCCTCGCGTGATGCCATGGATATCAAGACTCTCGGTAAAGCGCTGGTCGATCAGCTTGTTGACCTCAAGCTGGTGGGTGATGTTGGTGATCTTTATCTGTTGCAGGAGCCGCAGCTTGAAATGCTTGAAAGGATGGGCCGGAAATCAGCGCAAAATCTGGTGCGTGCTCTGGATGAAAGTCGTGAAAAAAGTTATGAGCGGTTGCTCTATGCGCTTGGTATACGCCATGTGGGTCAAGCAACGGCCCGCGAACTGGCGAGTGCTTATCCGTCATTCTCTCTGCTCAGGCTGGCAACTGAAGAGGAGCTTGCAACGGTGCCTGATATCGGGCCTGTGGTTGCCAGGAGTATCTGCGATTTCTTTTCAAAACCTTCACTGCCTGATTTCATTGACAAGCTTGAAAGAGCCGGTTTACCACTATGTGCTTCGGACCCGAAAGAGCAGGTTAACCGCAATTTTGAGGGAATCAGTGTTCTTTTTACTGGCGGTCTCGAGCGCCATGATCGTCAGAAAGCCTCGGAACTGGTGTTGGAGCGTGGTGGACGGGTGGTTGGTTCGGTCAGTAAAAAAACCAGTCTGGTTGTTGCCGGCCGTGAACCGGGCAGCAAGCTTGATAAAGCCTTGAAACTAGGTGTAAAGGTAGTGACAGAGGATGAGTTTGAAGCTATGCTTTAAGGTTGAAGGCGAGGGTAATCACTATATTATTCAACAGGATGCACAATGGATCTTCACTACAGGGTTGCAATATTCGGGTCTGCAAGGATTCATGAAGGAGATCAGGATTACAAGGATGTTTTTGATATAGCAAAAGGCCTTGCTGAGTCAGGGTTTGATATTGTGACAGGCGGTGGTCCAGGATTGATGAAGGCTGCCAATGCCGGAACCAAAAGTGCACACTCCACAAGCCGCTCCATCGGCCTGAACATCAGACTCCCCAGAGAGCAGGATCCAAACGACTTTCTCGATATCAAAGAGGAGTTCAGCCTTTTCAGTAATCGGCTTGACACCTTTATGGCACTGTCTGACGCGGTAGTTGTCGCTCCTGGAGGAATCGGAACCCTGCTTGAACTGTTTTACGCATGGCAGCTTGTACAGGTGGAACATATCTGTGAAACGCCGATTATTCTGTATGGTGACATATGGACCAATTTGCTGGTATGGTTGGAAAATGAGGTGATGGAGCGCAAGCTGTTCAACAAAAGTGATATGCACATGATTTTTCATGTGAGGGAGCCGTTGAATGTTGTAGCGCTTATCAAGCAGATTCATGCAGACCGGTTACAGGTGGAGCATGCATGCAAGAATTTTTCAAAATACCGGAATCTGCTGGAGGAAGCCAAAGATGGTGAGCATGAAGGAAATTTGAAAAACCTGTTCAAGGTTTAAGTGCTGTGTTGGCTGGTGTTACACCAGCCAGTGTACAACGTTTGTCTCCTGATCTCCCTGTTTACTTCTGCGCTATATAGAGAATTGAGGTTTCAAAGGTCATCGGGAAAAACTCAGCCGTTTTGAAACCGTTGTTTTTCAGAATGGATGTAAATGCGGTTGTCTGAGGAAACTGTTCGACCGAGTGCGGGAGGTAGTCATAGGCAAAACTTGATTTGCTGAAAAATCCTGCGATTTTTGGCAGTACCTTTTTAAAATAGATCAGGTAAAGTTTTTTCATCACCTCGTTGCGCGGGATCA
>CAINOC010000099.1 GCA_903851385.1 uncultured Chlorobiaceae bacterium
CAATAAAGTCAAGGCATATTACGACGAAGCTTATCCACCGGTACCGTCCAAAAGCACCCTTTACTGGCGGAAAAACCTGCTGTGGCAGCTTGTTCGCTTTATAGTGTTGAATGTTAAAATTATGCGAATTGTTGTCGGCGGGCACTCCTGACAACAGGTAAGGATGAATCCTCAGAACATGTACAAAGCAACCTGTAGTTCATACATAAGTTGCTTTGTACATCTCTTCTATTCGAAGGGAAAAAATCATTTACCCATCATAACTTACAAGAGCTGTTCTTCCCCGGCTTTTCATTGCATGCACATGTTTCGCCTGTCGAAATCTTCAGCACGGTATAGAGTGGACAAAACCCTATAAAAGCGGTTAAGAGAGGCACAAGTCCAACAGCTCCCCACCATGATTGATTGATGACACCTACTACAATAACGGCTACTCCGATAACAATCCGGATTATTTTATCTATTTGCCCTACATTTTTTTGCATGAGCTCGATTTATTTAAAAGGTGAATGATGTCTGGGGATAATAAATACACATTTATTCAAGCAATAATACAACATCGCCCACTGATAAACAATTCATCCAGTAATACTGTACTGTTGATAAGCGATATGGCTCTAAGAACCTTAAAATGAGGCTCACCTCAGCTGCGAATTTAACAGGTTATTAAAAATTGCAACTATTTACAATGACGTTTGATCAGTAAAATTATTCACAATTGTTACACAAATAAACTATAGAAGTCCATCATTAATGGTTAATGATATCTTAAAACTTATAAGAACGCCACTATCTTTACAACAAAAAAATAATCCTTTAATACATTAATAATAAATAAGTTATATCATTGCTCCGCATAATCAAACAATTCACATTGATCAATAAATTGGTCTTGCATTGATTATTTCTGTACATTTGTAATGTATATGAAATACAAAAGAAATGTCCTGATTAACTTAATGACCTATTTAGCTATGAAACGATTATTATTGATAATTGGTATGGGGTTGTCGTTCAATTCTGTCGCACAAGCGGCAACAAGTGCATTAGATGGAAAGGCTATATTTGACAAGAACTGCAGTGTCTGCCACTCCGTTTTGCCACCGCCAAAAACCGCACCGCCGATTACTCCTCTGGCTTCTCGATACCATCAGATGTTCAAAGCTAAAAAAGATGGAGTTAATCATCTGGTCGCATACCTGAAATCACCAAACAAGAACAACGCGATTGATCCTCAAGCCATTACAAGGTTTGGCCTTATGCCTGCGCTTCGTCTACCGGATTCAGAACTGAGAGCCGTAGCTGAATGGGTATGGGATCAGTATAACCCGAATATGGGGATGGGCCGAGGGATGGGAATGGGTCAGGGTCAAGGAATGGGCATGGGCCGTGGCCGGGGAATGAATCAGCAGTAAAAGATTACCGGCACTCTTGATACCATGAACAGAGTACTGTTTATAACTTTAGCCGTGCTGTTCAGTCCTGCAGCAAATGCAGCGAACACAACTGAACAGCACGCAAGTTTTGACCATAGAAGCCTTAGTGCTTCAGCGCAGTGCATACGATGCCATAAAGGTGACCAGCCGGATGATAATCTGCACATCCAGTCGAAGGCAAACTGCTCTACTTGCCATACAACCAAGCAATGGAAGCCAACAAACACTGAACCATGAAAAAATCATTCAATTGGCGGGTTTTTATAAGCTTCGGGCTTTTCATTGCGTTAGTCATGATGCTGGTTTCAGGAGTTATCCTTTATATCTCTCCTCCCGGAAGGGTTGCAAACTGGACTGACTGGAGGATGATCGGTCTGACAAAAAGGGGATGGCAACAACAGCATATTATCTTCGGGTTTGCCTTTTTAATCCTCTCGATTTTTCACCTGTTTGTCATCAACTGGAAAGCATTTCTCTGCTACCTGAAATCAAAGACCAACGAAGGCCTTAAAAACCCTGCAGAACTGTTCACGATCTTATTTCTTTCCTGCTTGTCTGGAATAGGAACATACTATTCTATCCAGCCCTTTTCAGCAATCATCAAGTTTGGTAATGCGATTTCCGACTCATGGGAACGGCAGGAAAAACAAGCTCCGGTTCCACATGCAGAACTTATGACCCTTACTCAACTTGCAGAGCAACCTGGGCTTGGTGGCGACCCTGCAGCATTAAAAGCAAAACTGGAAAAGGCGGGTTTAAAGGTTACTTCGCAGAATCAAACCCTGGCTGAAATAGCGACCTTCAATGGAAAGACAGCTGAACAAGTCTATGCATTTATTGCTCCTGCAGAAACCGGAAAGCATAAGATTCAGGGGCAGGGCTTCGGGAAGAAAACTTTGCAGGAAATAGCTGATGAGGGCGGGGTTTCATCGACATCATTACAGCTTGCGCTTCAGCAGAAAGGCATTGAAGCAAAACTCGACTCGCCAATAAAATCAATCGCCGAAAACAACAAGATTGAAATGAACGAGCTACGAAAAACACTGGAAACAATGATCAGCCGGTAAGAGTAAAAAACATCCGGACAGTGCTGAAGAAAAATGCACCCGACAACATTTTTTATCGGCAGCCCGGATGTGCGGAGGAAGACAACAGGACACGATCAATACTGAGGCGATGACAAGATTCGAACTTGTGATAAAGAGTTTTGCAGACCCTTGGCTTAGACCACTCACCCACATCGCCTAAAAAAAACATCCGGGCAACCCTGAAGATAAGATGCACACACACACCGTTAAGTCCACACACGACTTCACAACAGATGCCCGGATGCCGGAGAAACACTTCGGCATACTGAAAAAACTGAGGCGATAACAAGATTCGAACTTATGATGAAGAGTTTTTTTCAGACTCCTGGCTTAGACCACTCACCCATATCGCAATAAAAAAAACACCCGGACGTCTGAAAAAAGATGCACACACACACCTGTAAAGCCCCCACATGACTTTACAAAAGACGTCCGGATGCCCGGAGAAAACGTTAGAAGCTTACTGTAGCATAGAGCTCTGTACGGAACAGGTCGTTCGTTGTTGAGAGACCAGCATCGGTCTTTGAACCTGATGCACGGTACCTGATTGTCGGCTGCAGGGTGAAAGTTCCTTTATTTGATTCCTGCACCTTAATGAGATACTGCGCCCAGACAAAGGTATTGTTGTAAGTAATAGCACCAACATTGTCTTTGGTTCTGTTGTAATCGACCCAGGCAAGAACCGGACCGGATTCACCTTTAACCCTGAAGATATAACCGCTATAGTCATACTTTGCCGTTGAATTCGGTACCGTATTATTGTCTCCGGTATAGAATCCGCTGAGAGAAATTTTTGATTTCCCTGCAGGAATAAAGGCCTGAGTACCAAAGGAGTACGGAGCACGACCATCCGCAAGATGAGTCAAAGTTACAAAGCCCTGTGGCACGATTGTGACATCACCAATATTGGCCTTATAGTTAGCAGTGAAACCATAACCGTCGTTGAAAAGCCCTTTATCAGCTGCAGCTGAGGAAACGTTGTCAAAATTAACAACAACAGCATTCAACTCACCGTCACCGATCTTTGTGCCATAATTAAAACCTAACAGACGATCGAAATGATTCGTGGAAATCGGAGTATCAACCGCATACAGTCTTGTTCCTTGAGGACCGGCACCTGGAATTGCATAAAGAGTAAGATCCAGAATAGGGTTATCAAAACTATTGAGCGGAATACGACCGACAACCCAATGGCTGCTTGCATCGCCATGGCCAAAGAAAAACTGCGAAGCCTGAATCTGATATTGTTCAGTGTTGTTAGGGGATAGAGAATTCCAGCCTCCAGCTACAGCTTCGTTCTGAAACAATGCCTTGGCGAAATAGCCATCGCCAAGATCTACAGAAGGTTTCAAACGTACACGATACTGGATATACTGGTCTTCAGGAGAGGCTTTGACATTTGCAACTGAAGTCGTACTACCAAAATCATCTCTAAGACGCAAACCAATTTCACCGTTGAGGGTCACATCAGCAGAGGCCGGTGTGGCGTATGAGAGGACTGCGAACATCGCAGCAAGTGAAAACATCTTTTTCATATACTTTTACTCCTTTTATTGTTTGTTGTGCAGTGTTGTGTGTTATGCGTTCAGGTAAAAAAATTCATAAAAAAAGCCAGCTCTGATACTGAAAGCCGGCTTTGAAACATTCCGCCCGAATCAACAGGGCATCTATGTCATTAATCCGGTATCCGGTATATCAGCAACCACCAAGAGACAACAACAGCATGATGAAGTGCTGAAAAATCCGTTATAGAATATGTCTTGAGCATTCATACGAGCGTCATTTGAATAACGATTGTTAACAATGAGGCGTTTATCTTGTTTATTTGCAAGCATATACCATAAAAATACCATGAATATGGTACTAAAAACGGCCATATTTTGCTGAATTCAAGGGAAGGAAGGGAGATACGTGGACATGGCAGTTTCAAGAAAAGAATAGTTATATTCAGTACTAAATAAGGGCTTTAATTAAGGTCTTAAAAAGACTGCTATTATGAAAATAATCCATATCTCAAGCGACATCATTCCTCTGGGTGAGTTCAAGGCGGGAATTTCTTCCTGCCTGAAAAAGGTTCAGGCTACAGGCCAGCCTTTGATCATTACCCAAAACGGCCGACCGGCAGGAGTGCTTCTTTCGCCTGCTGAATATGATGCCTTGGCTTACCGTAAACAATTTACTGAATCGGTAGAAGGCGGCTTGGCTGCAGCAGAATCAGGGGAAGTGTATGGAAATGAGGAGGTAAAGAAGATCCTTGCCAAGAAAAAAAAGCTATAGCGGAATTGTGTTGAAGGAGATTACCGAATAATGGCTTGATTTTTCTTCTTTTTTTCGTCATAGAACAGTCGCAACCATTAACTATCTTTTTATTTATTACCCGATGGAGGTTATTAATTATGACAGTGATGATTCGTGAACCTGAATGTGTCATATTGAAGCGACGTGGTGCTGAGCATGTTGCAAAATTAATCGCAAACATGACGCAACAAGAGCAACTGGAGTTTTGGCAAAAACGTACAAAAGCCATGTTAGTTCGCCAAAAGGAATCACAAAAGAAGAAACCAATTACCCAGAAAACACAACGTGTTTGATATTGTGCCTGCGATTGCGGCCTTTTCTGGTAGTCCGAGGGCTAATCTCAATCTATGTTGAAGCTTTTGACATGAGAACGTAACTTCAGTAAGCGCTCACCGGCTGCATTGAGGGTTTCGGGCTGTTTGGCAAAATGAAACCTTATGAGGTTATGAACGGGTTCACGGAAAAAGCTGGATCCTGGAACTGCCGCAACTCCTACCTTGCGTGCCAGCCACTCACAGAATGAGAGATCATCGGTTACTCCAAACTCAGAGACATCTACCATCACATAGTAAGCTCCCTTGGGAGTCGTATAGGAAAGCCCTGCCTTGTTGAGCCAGCCAAGAAAAATATCCCGTTTAGCAGTGTAACTCTCCTGAATCTCCCGGTAATAGGAATCCGGAAACTCAAGCGCGGTAACGGCTGCTTGCTGAAGGGGGGCAGCTGCACCGACCGTCAAAAAGTCGTGCACCTTACGGATGGCATCAATAACGTGAGGTGCGGCCACCACCGTGCCCAGGCGCCATCCAGTGATTGAGTAGGTTTTTGATAACGAACTGCACGTTATTGTCCGCTCAAACATACCGGGTAACGTTGCTATGCTTATATGCACGTTTGGAGCGTACACGATATGCTCATAGACCTCGTCGGTAATGACAAATGCATCAAACTCACAGGCCAGGGCGGCAATGAGTTCCAGTTCACTCCTGGTAAACACTTTGCCTGTCGGGTTGCCAGGATTGCAGAGAATCAATGCTTTTGGACGGTGCTGCTCGAAGGCCTGCCGGAGTTCAACTGGATCAAAGGCAAAGTCGGGTGGACGCAACGGGACGTAGACCGGAATGGCTCCGGTCAGGATGGTGTCGGCGGTGTAATTTTCATAGAAGGGAGAGAAAATTATAACCTTGTCACCAGGATTGCATGCAGTCATCATGGCGGCCATCATTGCCTCGGTGCTGCCGCAGGTGACAACAACATTGGTTTCAGGGTCAACGTACATGCCCATGAATCGAGATTGTTTGCGGGCAAATGCAGTCCGGAAGTTCGGCGCACCCCACGTCACCGCATACTGATGCGGCCCCTCTCTCCCTGCTTTTTCAGCTGCAGCGAGCAGTGCTTCAGGAGGATTAAAATCAGGGAAACCCTGTGAGAGATTGACAGCATCACAGGAGTTTGCCACACGGGTCATTCTCCGTATGATGGATTCTGTAAAATGGCTTGTGCGTTGACTAGTTTCGGGCACGTCTCGTTTATTGAACGTTATAGTATTGAGCTACAGAGTGTGTTTCAACTGGCTTATAAATTACGACCTTCAGTAAATAACCGCTTGTAATAAAATCCACTTGTGTAGAGTGCGGCCGCAGGATTGTGAGCGAGCAACCTGTCCTTGGCAATAAGTGTGGTCACCGGGGCATCTGAATATTTGATAAAAAGCGAATCGTGACCTACACACAAGCCAACAATGACATTCAGATCGGTGTGCTGTTCGTTCAGCAGTCTGGCCTGCAGGATTGGATTGCACATGGATTCATGACTCCCCTTCTGGATTTTAAAGTCATCCTCAATTCCGATTTTGCTCTTGTCCACAGCACCAATTTTGCAAATGACAGAGTATGGCTCCAGTCCGTTAATCTTTAAAACCTTGACCAGAATCCTGGTTTCTTCTGAAAGACCTATACATGTGGCCAGTCCGATTTTTTTCGCTCCTATACGATTGGCAAACGCAATAGTTTCCTCGACACGAGTCAACTGACCATAATAGGTCCCCTCAACCTCAGCGGAGGCCCTTGCTATCCGAGCATCAATACCTTCACCACGATATTGGCTTGTAATACCATCAAGCTCAACGGGCTCAACAGCTTCGGTCAGACAGAAATCTGGATATTTCCGGTCTTGACGGTAACAGTTCGGGACGCCGCAATCGGAACAGGTGAGTTCACTCTGTTCGGTATTCTTTTGTTTTTTCTTAGATGCCATAGAGATCATCTTAATATTTACGTAGTCACTTTCTGGAAAATGGATGCCCTCATTCGGACAGAAAGGGATTATCAAGCGCGGGGAAACCAGATGAATGGAAGATATGAACTATCGAAAAAGAAAATAAGAATCAAGGCCAGGGGAAAGAAGAAATTTCGCGGACATTTTTTGCCTGCAATCCTTTGCCGGTGTTGTCAAGATCAAACTCAACTTCTGAACCCTGCTTGAGAGACTTAAATTCCTGCTCTACTACAATGTTAGAGTAATGAACAAAAATGTCGTCACCCCCATCAGGATTTACAATAAAGCCGTAGCCTTTTTTTCCGTTAAACCATTTTACCTTACTTTTAGCCATACATCAAGAACCTAGTATCAGTAAATAATCGCTTGTAATTTTTTTTGTGCTTAAAAGTCCTCAATAAAAGCATCATTCCAAATACCATAAATACGGTATACTTACTACCACAAATACGATTGAAAAAGAACTGATAGACTTCTTCATCATGCATTCTTTTCATCAGTAAATGCAGTCGTCTCATCAATCGATGATATCCATGAACAAATTTACTGAAGATGAGATCAAACAGGTAGTTAAGGGGGATGGTATAACAGAGCTGTAGAGAGGTGCAAAAACGATTTTGCTTACGGACTAAATTTATTATTAACAATTGTTAAAAATTGTGCCATCAGGCATTGGATATACCATATTTATGGTATAAATTAGCGCTGTAAATGCGGCATTAATGTTCAGTATCCGCATTAGCGGCCTCCTCCTTAAACCTCAACACATGGCAAATATTGCTAAAAAGCTTACCGATCTGATCGGGCATACCCCATTACTTGAACTTGGAAATTTCAACCAACAGCATCACACCCAAGCCACAATTATTGCCAAGCTTGAATACTTCAACCCCGGTGGAAGTGTCAAGGACCGTATCGGCATTTCAATGATAGAAAATGCCGAGAAGAAAGGACTCATCAATAAAGAGACAGTGATCATTGAGCCGACAAGCGGCAACACCGGTATTGCCCTGGCATTTATTGCCGCGGCCAAAGGATACCGTCTGATTCTGGCTATGCCTGAAACCATGAGCCTCGAACGCAGGAACATGCTTAAAGCTCTGGGTGCTGAACTGGTTCTGACACCAGGGTCGGAAGGGATGCTTGGCGCTATCAGAACTGCCGATGAACTGAAATTGCAATATCCAAACTCATTTATCCCGCAGCAGTTTAAAAACCCTGCAAATCCTGAAATCCACCGCACAACAACTGCTGAGGAGATATGGACGGACACTGACGGAAAGATTGATTTTTTTGTCAGTGGCGTGGGAACCGGCGGCACAATAACGGGTGTTGGCGAGGTACTGAAAGAGCGGAACCCTGAGATAAAAATTGTGGCTGTTGAGCCGTTCGATTCTCCGGTTCTGTCCGGCGGCAAGCCCGGGCCTCATAAAATACAAGGTATCGGTGCCGGCTTTGTTCCTGAAATACTGAACACCGGAATTATTGATGAGATCATCAAGGTTAAAAATGAAGATGCCATGCGTACCGGACGCGAGTTGGCGCGCAGTGAAGGACTTATCGTCGGAATCTCTTCGGGAGCAGCTGTATGTGGCGCTTTGGAACTTGCACAGCGCGAAGAAAATGAGGGAAAACGTATTGTTGTTATACTGCCGGACACCGGCGAACGATACCTCTCAACTCTGCTCTACCAGTTTGATGATGAAGCAGTTACTATTTAAATAAGCTATTGTTCTTCAAAGACTTATGATCGTGAGGATAACCTAAAGCGAATCATAACGACCTGAAAAAATATTTTTTACAGATCACTATTAAACCATTCGAAAAGACCATGTCAAACTCACAACAGGAACCCAGCAGTCTGTTACAGCGCAGTGTAACGACCCATGTTGCAAGAAATCTGGCGAATACTACCAAGACCCCACCACAGATGATGTCGATAACCCCGAGGTGGTTGTTGAAGCTTCTTCCCTGGGTTCATGTTTCATCGGGCACCTACCGCGTCAACCGCACAAAAATTGAACTGCAGAAACCCGAAAGAATTGATATTAATTTTCACAAAGGCACCCCTTCATTCAAGCCTGAATCCCTGAAAAACATACCTCTTTTTGCATCTTTTGAGGATGATATTATTGCCAGCATTGCCAAAAAGTTTGTGCTTGAAGAGGCTGAACTCGGCAACACCCTGATCCTTGAAGGCGAAGATCGTCACAAGATTTTCATCATCGCACACGGTCAGGTTGAGATTTTAAGCAAGGGACTCCATGGAGAAGATCTCCGTATTGCCCTGCTTTCTGAAGGCGAGTATTTTGGTGAGGAAGATCTGGTTTCGGAAAAGCCTTCATCGGTCACCATCCGCACCATTACCCCTGGTTCATTTTTCTCCCTCTCAAGCATCGATATTGAAAAGCTGTTCAAGGAATCGCCTGTATTAAAAGTGTCATTTGAAAAAGCAGTCGAAGAGTATCTGAAAATACGTTCCACCGTCAACACTCACGGCGAAAAGCACATTGATCTTGTCGCAGGATTCGCTGAAAATGTAGAGATACCGGAAACCTATGTCGATTACTCGAACAAGCCGCGCGAGTACTCGCTTCAGGCTATTCAAACTGTTGTTCGTGTCCATACCCGCGTTTCTGACCTCTACAATGAACCTTACAACCAGATAGAGCAGCAGATGCGCCTGACGATCGAGGGCATCAAAGAGCGTCAGGAGTGGGAGTTCATCAATAACAGGGAGTTCGGTCTGCTTCACTCTGCAGATCCCGGCCAGCGTATCAGCACCCGCTACGGTACACCAACCCCTGATGACCTTGACGATCTGCTCACCAAAGTGTGGAAAAAGCCAGCCTTCTTTATCGCCCACCCGAAAGCCATTGCCGCTTTTGAGCGTGAATGCACATGGCGCGGCGTGCCTCCGGCCACCATCAATCTCTTTGGAACTCCTGTACTGACGTGGCGCGGTGTACCACTTATTCCGAGTGACAAAATTGAAATCAAGAAGAACAACAAGTCCAGCCACGGAACAACCAGCATTATTCTCGTTCGTGTCGGTGAAAATGAGCAGGGTGTGGTTGGACTGCATCAGGCCGGAATTCCGGGTGAAATCAGCCCGAGCCTCTCTGCAAGGCTGATGGGACTCGACAAGCTTGGTGTGGCTTCATATCTCCTGACACTCTATTCATCACTTGCCGTTCTGACCGATGATGCTTTGGCTATCCTTGAGAATGTAGAGGTGGGTTACTATCACGATTATGAACATCGGCAGTCTGGATCCAAAACGAAATAAATCAGAGACTAACTGCTATAGAGAGAGCCTTTATTGCCATGCATGAAAAGGCTCTTTCTATAGATTACCATTGTACTTATGCCGAGAGAATATGAGCAACAGAATATTCCGGGGATCGAAAGTGAAGCGCTGAACCCGGTGCTCATTGCACAGATCGCAAGCCGCCTGTTCAATGAAGTTCCTGAGGCTGGCAGTGTGCCTAGATATGAAACCGATGCCACCGGAGCACCCTCGGCACTAGCCGAGACTGCCTATGATAAAACAGCTTTTGTTGGTGAACTTGGTGCTGCGAACTTCCCGACCAATATTCAGCAGCAAAATTTACCGGTCGAGTCCGGTCTTCCATATATTTCCGAAGCTTTACCAGAAGAAGCTGAGCATGATTTTTATTTTCTGCCTGGTAAAGCTGAAAAAAAACAGGAACCGCTGGGACATCATGCCAATAAATTGACCGAACAGCAGAACTATTCGGAAAACACGGATGGTTCTTACGGACTCGACCAGTTTATCCGCCGTAGCCTGCCTCCAAAGCCGGAAAGTGGTGAGCGTTTTTCAGAAGCTAATCCAGAAAGCATTGCTCCGTTTTTTACCACACTGAATGGCGGACTTCCTTCTGAAGACGATTTTTCCTTCAGAGTGCTTCTGGCTGCAGCTCAAGATCCGTTGGCAGTGGGCAGTGGGCAGTCGGCAATGGGCAGTCGGCAGCCGGAAATACCTTCTCAGCCACTTAGCCCTGAAGCTTTTTCCGCGAGTCAGCTGCAGGAGCAGTTTCCACAGATACCGGGTTCAACCGGTGGGCCTCTGGATGGAGAGTGCTATGCTGAAAAGCTTTATAGAACCTTTGAACAGGAACAGGGCAGTTCGAATCTTGAGGCAGTGTTTCAGGCGCTACGCGGTGGGGAGTACACAGTGGGCAATGGGCAGTCGGCAGTTGGCAGTCAGCAATGGGGAAGTTCAGGAGTGCCTGAATTTCCGGGCAAAGCCCCTGCTCCTGTATGGCCAAATGGAGGTCTTGAGACACCTGGCAGCAGTGCTCTGCCTTTCAGTCTGCCGGAAGTTCCAAAAGAACCCTATTACTTTTTGCGTGAGCCAAAAGCTCCGATTCACCAGCCTGAAGGCTTTGACGTCCTTACCATTCGCAAGGACTTTCCCGTCCTTCACCAGAAAATTCATGGCAAACAGCTCGTCTGGTTCGATAACGCTGCAACAACACAGAAGCCGCTCAGCGTTATCAATGCTGTTGCCCAGTTTTACGCAAACGATAATTCGAACATCCATCGCGGTGCACACACCCTTGCTGCCCGTGCCACCGATGCCTATGAAGGTGCACGTGAGAAAATAAGGCAGTTCATTGGAGCCAGTTCAGCATCGGAAATCATCTATGTAAGAGGCACTACTGAAGGCGTCAACCTTGTTGCCCAGACTTGGGGACGGAAGTTTATACAGCCGGGTGATGAGATTGTGCTCTCAATCCTTGAACACCATGCCAATATTGTTCCATGGCAGATGCTGGCTCAAGAGAAAGGCGCCCGCATCAAGGTTGTGCCGGTGAACGACCGTGGCGAGATCATCATGGAAGAGTACACAAAACTGTTAGGACCTCGCACAAAGTTTGTTTCACTGACGCAGGCATCGAACGGATTGGGAACTATTCTGCCCGTCAGGGAGATGATACAGCTGGCCAAGCGGTTTGACGCAAAGGTGCTGATTGACGGGGCCCAGTCGGTTGCCCATATTCCGGTCAATGTTCAGGATCTTGATGCCGATTTCTTTGTCTTTTCAGGGCACAAAATTTTTGCTCCTACTGGTATCGGTGTGGTCTATGGAAAACGTGAACTGCTTAAGATTATGCCTCCATGGCAGGGTGGCGGCAACATGATTCAGGATGTGCGCTTTGAGGAGACCATCTACAATGAGGCACCGGCAAAGTTTGAAGCTGGAACACCATCGATCGGTGATGCGATCGGGCTTGGAGCAGCGCTTGACTATGTGCGTAAAATCGGGCTTGATAACATCGCCCGTTACGAGCATGAGCTGACGGAATATGCTACGGAGAAACTGATCAGGATTCCGGGGTTACGCATTATCGGGACTGCCCGCAACAAGGTGGGTGTAGTTTCGTTTGTGCTCAACAATCTCCCTAATGAAGAGGTGGGCAAGTTGCTTGACCGCGAAGGCATTGCTGTCCGTACCGGCCACCACTGCTCACAGCCATCGTTACGCAGGTTCGGCGTTGAAGGGACAATACGGCCGTCGCTGGCTTTCTACAATACCAAGAATGAAATCGACCGGCTGGCAGAGGTGATCAATCATATCCAGCGAAGATAATAAGACAATCATTGCAGACCCAAGACAACAAAGGAGCCATCTCAAGAAAAGGGATGGCTCTTTTGGGTTAATCCAATTTTCAATTATGAAATGAGGTCAAGAAATGCCATACTGATACCGTAAAAGGCATGACGCTTTTTGTTTGTTTAAACCCTTTGTATTCATAATCATACCAAGAATCTGTTACTTATGGCACATCGCATTATCGATACCTGCATTTTTTGTGGAGCCTGCGAACCTGAATGCCCGGTAAACGCTATTTCTCCAGGAGAAGATAGCTATATCATCAATGAAACTCTCTGTGTTGACTGCGTCGGCCATCATAGTGAACCAGCATGTGTTGACGTATGCCCAGGAGAGAGCATTATAAAGGTGTAAGTTTAAATAATAAACGGGAAACAAACCCTATTGAACGATGGGGAATGCCATAGAAACCATACTATGGCGAGTTATGGTTCATGGACAGAGAAACTTCCGGCACGAATGGCGAAAGTGAGGGGAGTTACATCTATGGAACAGTAATAGATCAGAAGAGTGGTTCATTTCCGGTCTTTTTTCCAGGGAATTCTGTTGCTGCCAAGCAACGCGATTGGCAATAACAGGATGGAAAACAGTATGTCTCTAACAATCGGAACGATACCGATCTCCTCTTTCAGTCCGTACCATTGGGAAAGAAACTTGACGCAGCCGCAGTCGTGCTCGAGTCCTCTCATTACATTGTTTATCATAGCAGCGATAAAGATAACCATCATGCAGAGCATTACCGATGAACTGAACCGCGAGAACAGGTCGATGAAAAGCATGGTACCGCACAGAAGTTCACAAAGGGAAAAGAGGAGTGAAATGGCGGGGATAAGAAATGAGGGTAGAATCTGGTATTCAGCGATGATAAGACCGAAAAACTTCAGATCCAGTAGTTTTTCATATCCCGACATGATGAAAAAAGCGCCAAGCACAAGCCTCAGGGCTGTGATTAATGCTGATGGAAAGACATTCTGGGCCATAGGTGTTCTTACATTTCCTTGTTTATGACTTGGCAAAACGTTGCTTCAACGGAAGTTCATCCTTCCATCGGGAAGCCTGCATGAGCCCATTCGATCAAACCGCCTGAAAAAACCCTGACATTTTTGTAACCATTTTTCATCAGTTTTCTAGCAACATTCCTGGCCTTTCCGCAACTGTCCTCAGTGCAATAGACCACAATAAAGGTTTCAATGGCATGTTTTTGCCTGAAATCAGGAAACTGCTCGTCAAACCTGCTTTTCGATAGAGAAATGGCTCCTTTGATATGCGATTTGTAATAGACATACTCGGAACGTGCATCGACAAAACATGCCGAATGACTGTCAAAAAGGGCTTTGGTGGCAGCGAGATCGAGTTCGGCGGAAACTTCTTTCACAAGAGCAACAGTTTCAGCCGCATGGAGTTGTGATAAGGAAGGCGAAATGCTTGAGAGCGATATAACAAAAAGCGTAGCGAACAGCTTTCTTGGTAATGGTTTCCCTGACATGATATTTAAAGGTATGGTCCTTTTATATGATTTTATAGCCTGAATTATTCACCAAAAAACAAACAAATGAGAGAAAAAATACCACAAGTTATTAGATTACTGGTAGTTAAAGTTAGCTATTAAGATGCGATATTTATGCGACTCTCTTCGCAAAAGATAATCACAACAAACCTTATCTCCATACTATTCTGCTCCAGCCAAACCCCATATGAAGAATTAATAAATCTCAATTAATCTTCATGTCAGCAAAGATTATCGCCAAGAATTGTAAACGCTTTGATGACATACCTAACCTCGTCTTCCTGATAACACTACTAAGGCTAGTCTGAGGTGGCACGCTTTCTTGCTGGAGTTTCTGACAGTCGTTTTGCACTCCATTCTTGAAACTCATCAGGATTCCAAGACTGCGTATCATCGGTACCGCACGCAACAAGGGTGGTGGGGTCTCGTTTGTGCTAAACAATCTTCCCAATGAAGAGGTCGGCAAGCTGCTTGACCTTGAGGGCATTGCTGTCCGGACCGGGCACCACTGCTCACAGCCATCGTTACGGAGATTCGGCGTTGAAGGAACCATAATACGGCCTTCGCTGGCTTTCTACAATACCAAGGATGAAATCGACCGGCTGACGGAGGTGATCAATCACATCCAGAGACGATAATAAAGACAATCATTGCAGACCCAGGAGAACAAAGAAGCCGTCACAATAAAAGGGATGGCTTCTTTGTTTTATCAAGGCTTTGCAATAACAGCGAGTTCACGAACTTTTTTAGCCTGCAATCGTTTCCCTTTGTTGTCAAGTTCAAAATGCATTTCGGCATCCTGCTTGAGAATCTTGAAACGATGATGTGAATCAATATTGGAATAGTGAACAAAAATGTCATCTCCCCCATCGGGATTGACGATAAAGCCATAACCTTTTATATCGTTGAACCATTAGACTTTACTTTGTGCCATAGCTCATAATGTTTAGTTATCTGGAGATCACAGAGCAATTTGTTTTTTCACAATTAAAAGTCATCAATAATAGCCGGATTCGAAATACCTCTTATACGGCATTTTCTATCCCGTAATTCGATTATTGATTTTGGGTTACGCGGGAACATGCTGTACCCCAAGATGCAATGGCGTATGGTTTGCAAGGTTATCTCTAACCGGGCATCTATCCTCAACCGATTCAAGCCACTTTTTAAGCGCAACAGGTGTAGCATCAGTATCAGGAATCAAGTGTACCCGAAGGCTCTGAAAACCGGCACGGTCGTCAGTTGACAATCCGAGCAGTCTTGCAGGATTGATATCGCCATCAACACTGATCTTCAGGGATTTGAGATTAATACCCTGTTCTTTGGCCACTAAATGCGCAACAACATTTAAGCACCCTGCAAAGCCTGCCAGCAAATACTCTACAGGATTTGCGCCATGATCAGTTCCCCCCAGCGTTGGCGGTTCATCAACGATGAAACTGAATGTTCGTGAATTTGCCACAAACTTTGTTGCGCTTTCGCTGGCCCCGTTTGTCGAGAATGTCAGGTAATTGCTCATGTATGTGTTTCCTTTTTTAGTTTAAATCGGAAAGAAATTCCTTTAGAGAGTGGATTGTGGGATCCCTCAAAAAAATCTTTCAGGATTGCACCTCTTTAATATCCGACAGGGTCAGCTCAAAGTAAATCCCCTTTATAAGGTAATATTTATACCGTAAAGAGTGTAGCCCCGACGCGACAACCACCCCACGCCTTAGTTTGTCAGTCATCACACGAAACCTGAAAACTGGAGGTGGCGCACGCTGGGTCTATTTTGCTGCATGGGGCTACAAACAAAGCTTTGGTATTAAATTCGCCCCCTTTTGCGCCATCATCCACTACAAGATAATCAGAACAGAACCCCCAATAATAAGGAGTGCTCCCATAAGGATTTTCCATGTCAGAACCTCATGCAGGAGCAATGCTGATAACATGATTGCAATGGCAACACTCATTTTATCGACAGGGGCAACCTGTGAAACCTTGCCCAACTGCAACGCCTTAAAATAGAAAATCCAGGACAAACCGGTTGCAACACCCGAGAGACCGAGAAACACCCAGTTGTTTTTTGAAAGGAGATGGATGCCATCTACCTCTTTGCGGGCAAAGACAATCCCCCATGCAATACATAAAATAAATACCGTTCGTATCGCAGTTGCCAAATCGGAGTTAACCCCTTTTATACCAATTTTGGCAAGAATGGCAGTAAAGGCTGCAAACACAGCAGATAATAACGCGTAAGTCCACCACATATTATTCAAGGGTTTAATCAGTGCTTGCTGGAAAAAGGATGGAGCAAAAGTTTAAATTGCCAGCCCTTTGAATTGGCTTAAGTAAAGATTGGCATAAGTCCCCTGCTGGTCGAGAAGTTCCTGATGGGTTCCCTTTTCAACGATAGTCCCCCGGTCAATAACAAGAACCTGGTCGGCATCGCGAATGGTACTGAGCCGATGAGCGATAACAAAGCTTGTCCGTCCCTTCATCAGTGTCAATAAGGCTTTCTGTATACGAAGCTCGGTTCTGGTATCGACACTGCTTGTTGCTTCGTCAAGAATCAAGATCTCAGGGTTTGCAAGAATAACTCTGGTTATTGCAAGCAACTGACGCTGCCCCTGGCTCAAATTGCCTGCCCGTTCCGACAGGATGGTATTATACCCCTCAGGAAGCTGGCGAATAAACTCATCTGCTTCGGCAAGTTTTGCAGCTTGGTGACATTCTGAATCAGTCGCATCAAGTCGTCCAAAGCGGATATTTTCAAGCACTGTACCGGAAAATAAAAAGGTATCCTGCAACACCAGCCCAATCTTCCGACGCAAGTCAGCTTTGCTGTAATCACGGATATCCTTTCCAGCTAAAGTGATAAACCCGCTGCTTATTTCATAAAAGCGGGTCAGAAGATTGATAATAGTGGTTTTTCCTGCCCCTGTAGGACCAACCAAGGCAATGGTTTTACCAGGTGCAGCATCGAAAGTCATATCTTGGACCACGGAAATACCCTTCTGATAGCCAAACCTCACATGATCAAAACGAATTGCTCCGGGGATAGTTGATGGTAGTGTTGCAACGGTTGTATCAACTTCCGACGGGATATCAAGAATTTCAAATATTCTTTCACTCCCTGCAAGCGCAGCCTGAATGATGTTATACATATTCGCAAGCTGGCGAAGGGGCTGAATAAAATTCTGTCCATAGATAATGAATGTTGCAATAACCCCGACAGTAACCATGCCTTTGAGTGCTATCCATCCACCAACGAATGCAATAACAATGACAAAAAGATTCCCAAGAACGTTCGTTAACGGCATGAGCATCATTGCGTAGCTATTTGCATAAACTGCAGCCTTAAAAACCTTATCATTCTGACTCTGAAACCGCTCAATCACCTCTTCATTACGCCGGAATGCCTTGATCACTTTCAGACCACTGATAGACTCTTCCATGACACCATACATTTCACCAAGCTGTTTTTGAAGCTCACGAAACCCTTTGCGTGTATTCCGTGCAATAAACTGTGTAAACCAGAACATGACTGGAATAACAAGCAGTGCGCTTAAAGCCAGCCAAAAGTTCAGCAGAAACATAGCCACCATGATACCAAGCAGAGAAAGAACACTGGCAACCAAAGAGGTAACATTCTGGGAAATCGCCTGATTAATTGCATCGGTATCATTCGTCAGCCTACTCATCAAACTCCCTGGCGAAGTTTGATCAAAATAACTGACAGGTAGGGTCTGTATGTGCGTAAAGAGATCTCCGCTCAACTGCCTAAGGGCAGTTTGAGAGACTTTTGCCATAATCCAGCCCGAAATCAACTGAAACAGGTTATAGATCAGATAAACCAACAGCATCAAAAGCGCTATTCTTTCAAGTCCCGCAATATCTTTTTCGACCATAAAGCGATCTATTGCAAGCCCGATAAGGTAAGGCCCGGACAAACCAAGTAAAGAATAGAGTACTACCAAAATGGCAACTACCAATAATTCAGACCTGAAGGGCGAGAGATATCGAAGTAATCGATGAACAGCAGCAGCCGAGTTCTTCGGTTTTTCAATTTTACCAGGTTGAACGGCATTACCGATCCCTATATGTTTGTGGTTGTCCCGCCCACTCTGCTGGTAACGACTCATCGTAACACCTCGCTCTCCATTACCGTATTGACTTTGTCTTGTGACTTATCACTTCCCAACTGTGAATCATAAATTTCGCGGTAGACCTTACAACTCTGCATAAGCTGAGCATGGCGGCCTTCTCCAACAACACGACCTTTGTCAAGTACTATGATTTTATCAGCATTCAGTACCGAACTTATGCGCTGAGCAACAACAAGGAGTGTGCAGCTTGAATATTTTGCAGTCAGAGCATCTTGTATTCTGGTTTCGGTGTCAATATCAACCGCGCTTGTGCTATCATCAAAAATCAATATCTGACGGGATGCAAGCATCGCCCGTGCAATGGCAATACGCTGTTTCTGACCCCCGGAAAGATTAACACCCCGCTCTTCAACCCTGGTATCATACCCATGCTGCAGGTTGAGAATAAAATCATGAGCCTGGGCAACTTTAGCCGCTCGTATTACTTCTTCATGACTTGCTGTGGGTACACCATATCGAATATTGTCAAG
Source organism: uncultured Chlorobiaceae bacterium (assembly GCA_903851385.1). Classification (GTDB taxonomy): domain Bacteria; phylum Bacteroidota; class Chlorobiia; order Chlorobiales; family Chlorobiaceae; genus Chlorobium. The sequence goes on from CAINOC010000099.1 coordinate 18,863, forward strand.
AATAGTGCCTGAAAACAGAATAGTTTCCTGAGGAACAATTGAAATTCTACGAAGCAGAGAGTCCTGCGTTACCTCTCTGATATCTACCCCATCAATCAGGATTCTGCCTGATGAAAGATCGTAAAACCTGGGAATGAGGTTGACAAGCGTTGATTTTCCAGCTCCTGTGGCACCGAGGATGGCAAGAGTCTTTCCCGGTTTGACTGTAAAACTGATATCATCAAGGAGCATCCCGCCGCCTGCATTGCTATAACGGAAAGAAACATTTTCGAAGACTATCCCTCCCGGCGTATGCTCAAACATCTCTTTTGCGACAGCAGCGTCCTGAATATCCGGGATAATATCAAGCACTTCAACAACACGCTTTGACGATACGATACCGGCAGCCCAAACATTCGTCAAATTCGCCATAAAGATCATCGGAGCCATAGTTGTGAGCAGATAATTTGTAAACGCTACAACCTGCCCTATCGTAAGCTCGCCACGAATAGTACTGAGACCACCAACCCATATAACGAGAACAATACCGGTGTTAATACACATGGTCAAAATCGGCGGCATACTCGCCATAAATTTCATAACGCTTATTGAGTCTCGTGTAAAAGCCTGATTAGCCTTATTAAACCGAAAGAACTCAAAGTCAGCTCTTACAAATGCCTTTATCAGGCGAATACCTGCAATATTTTCCTGCAACACTGTATTGAGCCTGTCAAGCTGTTGTTGAACAGCGTACCACAGCGGCTCCATTTTTACCACAAAGAATACGATAAGAACAGCTGTGATAAGAAGTAACGGGAGCATAGCGAGTGACAGGCCTATACTTGTTCTGATCATCAGGATAAGACTGCCAATCAACAGTAAAAAGGAGCGTGTACCAATTCGCAAGGAAAACTGGGCAACACGCTGAACCGCTGAAATATCGCTGGAAAGACGAACCATAAGCTGGCCAGTATTAAGGCGGTCAATATTTCCGTATGAAAAGGATTGAATTTTTAAAAACAAGGCTTCACGAATATCACGAGCCACACTTTCGCCGACTCTAACCGATAAAATATGTGAACTGACCGCAAAAAGAACACTAATCAGTGTAATGCCAAGCATAAGCAACCCTGTATTAATAACCACCTGCAGGTTGTGCTGATGAATACCCTGATCGATGATTTTTTGAACTAAACGGGGAATACTCAAATCCATTGCGACTACTGCTGTGAGCAAAACAAGAGAGACAAACGAATTTTTTCGATAGGGTTTTACAAAAGAACTCAGCCTAAAAATATTCTTCATACCTCTTGGATTCCATAAGGTTATCATTTGACAAGCAATCAAGGATATCTTACCGACAAAGCCACATCTCTCTGGAAAGGATGCTGCTTGCTGATTATTGAAACAAAACATCCCCGCAGCAAAACTGCGGGGTATTTGATCAACTTTTTCATCAGGATTTCGTAAAAACGCTTCAGGAAATTACCCTTAGCGAATAATGATGTGCTTTGCGAATTTCATGACGTAGTGTCAAATGGCATAAGCAAAGGGATATTCCGTTCCAAGATGGAACTCCTTCAAGATCTCTGCTTTTATCTGCATAAATTCAGAACTTGCCCTGTCGCGGGACCTGGAAGATGGAATGTCAATTATTTTTTTTATAACTCCTGGCCGGGAAGACATAATAACTACCTTGTCACTCAGGTATATCGCTTCATCTACATCATGTGTTACCATGATCATAGTAATCTTTTCAAGAAGCCATAATCTCTCAAGTTCTTTTTGCATATGAATTCTGGTGAGAGCATCCAATGCTCCGAGAGGCTCGTCCAGAAGAAGTATTTCAGGCTTGTTCGCCAATGCTCGGGCAATAGCAACCCGCTGGGCCATTCCTCCTGAAAGTTGAGATGGATAGGCACTCTCAAATCCGCTAAGACCTACCAGCTTGAGATTTTCATCCACAAGAAGTTTCTTCTCCTTGCGGTTAAGCCGGTCAAGACCGAAAGCGACATTTTCTCCGACTGTAAGCCAAGGAAGGAGTCGGTGATCCTGAAACACTATTCCCCGATTTGACCCAGGACCCACAATCCTTTCTCCATCCATCAACGCTTCACCATCGTAACTCGTATCAAGACCTAACATTATTCGAAGCAGGGTTGTCTTTCCGCAACCGCTGCCACCAATAATAGATATAAACGCACATGCTGGAAATTTTATGTTGATATTATTCAGTACCAGCAAAGGGTTATTATCGACAATAAAGCTTTTACTAAGGTTTTTGATCTCAAGAGTACCTTTCTCAACGGTCATTGTAATCTTCCTTGATTTTAATTTTCATTACCAATCGCTCTTCCCCGATCAACGATTCTGGCTAATTTTTCGATCATCATCGTCATAACAAACCCAAGCAGTCCTACGGTTAAAATTCCGGTCACAACCAAAGGCATATTAAATCTCTGACGTCCCATCTGAATCTGCGTACCAATACCAAATTCTGTTTGTATGAATATTTCAGCTGCCATCAAAATCGCCCAAGACATTCCAAGGCTGAGCGTCAAACCAGTTATGATTGAAGGCAACGCAGCCGGGAGGATGATTCGCCTGATCAGTTTAAATCTTTTGTACCCATAGACGGAAGCAAGCTCCAGGTACTCTCTCGGCACACTCCTTACTCCAGCAAACGTATTGAGGGTTATCGGATAAAAAGCAGCAATAGAGATAATAAGGATACGAGGCAGTTCAGTCATTCCAAACCACATGACAATTAACGGGATCCAACCTATCATCGGTACTTGTCGAACAGTATGAAAAGAAGGAGCAAAAATTATTTCTGCAGTTCTTGATAACCCCATAAGCAATCCAAACAAAAAACCAGTCAACGAGCCAATCAAAAACCCAATCATGACCCGCTCTAAACTGGCAGTAATATTGAGAAAGAAAGTCTGTTGGGTAAACAGAATCTGGAATGTATTCAGAACCTTTTTTGGTGAAGGGACAACCGCTGAAGAGGCGTACCCCGCTGAAGAAATAAATTGCCATAAAAGCAGCAACACAATGGGAAAAATAAAACTGCTGAGTCGGGATTTAGTTTTCCTGGTGATCAGCATATTCTTCATAATGTCCTCCCATCAAAAGAAACGCGCCAGCTTAACAGCCTTTTTTCGATTATAAGAAGCAATGAATTCATGGCAAAACCTATGGCTCCAATAACTATCAGTCCAACCATAACAATATCTATCTGAAATAGCTGACGACCCCATGTCATCATATAACCAAGCCCTGAATCAGCTCCAAAAAGCTCGGCCCCAACAACGAACATCCAGGACAGACCAAGACTAAGACGAATACCTGTAATGATAGAAGGCAAGGCGCTCGGAATAATCACCTTTGTCAGATACCGAAACCGCCTATAATCAAAAACCCATGCTAATTCCTGATATTTTTTCGGCACACCACTCACACCGAGGTAGGTATTAAAGAGCATTGGGTAAAACGCCCCTATCGATACAAATACAACTTTGGCAAGTTCATCAATGCCAAACAACAATATGATCAACGGCATCCATGCAAACTCAGGAACCTGCTGAAGTGCCTTTATCAATGGCGTCAAGACTCTATTCATAAAGGGCGATAACCCAGTTACAACTCCGAATATGAACCCTAAAGATCCTCCAAGCAAAAAACCTACCATGACTCTTTGCAAACTGGCAAGAATATTATTAGCTAAATCACCCGAACCGACCAGTTCAAGAAAGGTACTGACCAACGTTAACGGAGGAATCAGAATAAGATCTGAAAATAAATGCAAAGAGAGTACACTCTGCCATAGGGTAAGCACAAGGAGAGGAACAATTAATGCCAAAAGTTTATCCCTCAACGCAAACCGGTGTAAAAGATTTTTGATCATTGCCTTAAGCCTTAAATAACCGGATTTTAAATTTCTGAATAACTATTAATCTCGCTTTTGAATCTCTCTTCCGGAATGCCTTGTGAAGGTTATCTTCCGGAGGAGTTATCAGCACCGTGAGAGCCTTATACCATTTCTATAAATGCCTCAACGCGGTTTGTTGATTGTTCAGTAGCCTCAGATCTTCCCAATTCGCCAACTTCAACAAATGTTGTCACCACCCCAGCTTTTTCTTTGACGATATCGGAAATCATGCGAGCTACTCCGCTCTGATAGTTGCAACCCCACTGGTACATGAAAATAACACCGTCGGCACGCGAACGCTTTACCTGCTCGGCGGTCCATTCAGCCCGTTTCTCAGTTCGCTGTTCATAAGGATAAGCCAGCATTGATTTAGCAATATTTAAGTAGGGGTCACCCTCTTCTTCAACTGGCACCGAAATGCAGCTCCAACTGTCATCGCGCCCTACAAAAATTGCTCCGGCAGTCTGTGCATGATGAGCATTGGGGCCAACACAAGAGCCACAGATATAAAGGCGTTTAGCATTATCAGGAACACCAAAACCTTTGACATTATTGCGAACCCGCTCTTCGATCTCAAGTTTACTTTGCTCGAGCAGATCCACTGCTGCAACAGGGTCACCGACGAAATCGTTGGCCAGAAAAGCAATCCCGAAAAAGTCTGTACTATTCGTTGGCGGATTTTCGGCACCCCACCACAGATCGGCAATTTCAGTTGCAATCCTGCGGCCTCGATTCTCCAGCTTGATCTCATCAAATATCACCTCATCAGTGATAATTCTGCCAGAAAGAGCTGCAATCTTTGAAATAAGTTCACGCAATTCGGTCGCAATGTACTCTGCCGCCCATGGTTTGTTTTCATGATCAACAGGATAATCAACGAGGTATCGTGGAATGTCATGCTCTCTGTTTCGATGCGTTTCAACAAGAAATGACATATCCGAACACCGAAGGCAGAGAAATGGTGCAATTAGATCTATAGGCACAACCTTATTGTCAATGGCAGCGTGCGCCGCAATCTGATTACAGGCATCAATACTTATTTTTCGCCTTCCCGACTCGAGAATGTTAAGACCCAAAGTTTCTGACTGACGGAGTGAAAGTCCCTCTTCCATATTACGAGCCCATTGCATGACTAATCCCGGTCGTACAGGAAGTCCGCCTGCTGCATAATAAGCGTCCATGGCTTGACCGCCCTGAACGAGAACCGTTGGGGTCCCGGCCGCATGCTCTTTCATAATCCTATCCTTCAGGGTTAAGGTCAAGTACCCTCTTTTGATACCCGAAAGAAAATTGACGTCATCTGAAAACCGCCCCATGTTATTGGCCCCGGCATCAAATGCATAGGGAAACCGCCTTGGAGCCTCTTTAGTCATGAACTCCCATATCTCGGCAGAACTGACTGTTGAGCCGTCCTTGAACTTCAGGCCGGGTGTTGCAATAAATTTTTCTTTTATCGATTCAGGATATGAGAATGGTGCCGTGATTGCCATAATATTTCTCTCAGTTATTATTACTTATACGAGTTCAGCAATTTCTTTTTTGCTCTTTATCATTTCAATGAACGCTTCTACTCTTGTGCGAATGGCTTCAATATCTGACCCGGAGTATTCGGTATGGATCTCCAAAAAGGGCACATTCCCCAGAACATCCTTTGTTTCACCAGCTTTAAAAGTAAATGCATCGCAATAACGAAGAGTATGATAGACCACCCCATCCGCATTAAACTCTTTTATCTGATGTTTCAAATTTGCAAGCCTGCCGTCACTAGCAAGGTCGAGATATGGTAACGATCCATGCGGTACCCTATCGAGATAGGCATCAGCTACGCCGTAGGGTGTCGGCTCTGTTATTTTCAGGTTAAGGAAAAAATTAAACCCTGACCACAAGTCATCGCCCACTATCCTGCCACCTAATTGCTCAATGATGTCGATAAGCTTGGTATCGCCAGGAGGAATAAGACTTCCGGAAAGAAATATCCTAGCTTCAATCTCACGAACTCCAGTCACCTCTGAAAGGTTCTTTTCAATTTCCTGTATGAGTTCCTGTAACAATTCCAGATAGGTCAATCTGTCTAGATTGTAACCCGCATTAATAACACTGGAGACCTGACGCCAACTCAGAGGAGCATTATCAAGACCTTGATATCGGTACAATGTTTTAATTGCTTCCCTGATATTGTCATAAATCTTAATCGCCTCCTCAAGTCTGGATTGTTCCAGATTAGCTCCGGCAAAGAGTTCAAGCTTTTTCGTAAAAAACTCAACTTCCTTCCGGAAATACTCATGGCCCTCAGTTGTGGCAAAATTGCGAGGAACACCTAAAACTATTGTGTTATAGTCGAAATAGAAGTTAATGAGTTCCTCTAATCGATAGAGCTGGATGCAAGTAGCATCAATAGCTACAAGATCGAGCTGTTTGATATATGGATCTGTTTTCTCCGCAAATTGGCCAAGTACCTGACGAACAAAGACACAGTTCTTTGTGGAAATATGCCGCGCTCCTACCTCCACCAGGCGTCCGTCACCCCCCTGCCCTATTCTGATTGGGATCAGACCAAGCGCATAGATAATCTCTTCGGGTATATTATATGCCAACCATCCAACTACCTTCTTCCCTTGTTTGCGCAGTTGCTCAAGCTCAGCGGGACGGTTCTCAAGGGCTGCCGTGATCTTATCAAGTGTTTTCAAGCCCATAACCCTTCCTTTTTAGAGAAGTTGCGTGCAATAACAGCTGCGCCGAGAGCGCCGATAAGCTGTGGATCAATTTCCGGTTTAACAATAGTGACTTTCAATGCCTGTTCAATCGCAGTTTTCATACCACTGTTCTTGGCTACCCC
>CAINOC010000100.1 GCA_903851385.1 uncultured Chlorobiaceae bacterium
CATGGAAATTCAAACACTCACCAACGAAATCCTTAAAAAATATGACTAAAACCATAGGGTTTAAAAACCCGATAAAAAACGACGATGCCGATGCATTTGTAGCCAAGGGAAAGGAAACTTATACTGATGCAGAAGGACCGATTAAAAGATTGACGCTTGATCTTCCGGAATCCCTGCATAAAACCCTGAAGCTTAAAGCAGTCGAAGAGGGAAGTACAATGAGAGATCTTATAACGCTATGGGTTCGTGAAAAGACCGGCGCAAAATAGAACACAAAAGATAACCAGTCGTATCTCTTGAGTGATTATGAAAAAAAAGCCGATTAAAATCACGACTGAAACGGAAGCACTTTTTCCTGAAAGTGATCTTTCAGTGATAAAAAGAAGGCTGATTGACTCCAGTCATGATATCGTGATGAATGATCCTGATGGTATCACCTATCAGCACAGTGTGCTATGCCAAGTCAGTCTTCCGTACAAAAACCCTGGCAACCATATCAGACATTGGGACAGAAAGCAAGGAAAAGCCCGCATCGCACTTGAAGCGGGAAGAATTCTTAATCCTGCAACGAACGAGTTCATTGACATCGGACTACCATATGGGACAAAGTCTCGACTTATTTTGACCCATCTTAACAGTGAAGCCCTTAAAACAGGATCTCCCATTATTGATGTTGAGTCTTCATTGACTGCTTTTGTAAAAAGACTTGGTGTCAATGGAAACGGACGAGACATAAGAGACATAAAAGACCATCTATCAAGGCTTTCAGCATCGACTATACGTCTTGGATTTATTGAAGGAAACCATGCTTTGCAGGTCAATACCCAAATCGTTCGTGCCCTTGACCTCTGGCTTGAAAAAGGCGATAACCAGAAGGTTCTGTGGCCTTCTACCATCCAACTTAGCGAGGATTACTACAACAGTTTGGTAAAACATGCCGTACCGCTTGACGAAAGAGCACTGGCTGCTCTATCACATTCTCCAATGGGATTGGATGTCTATTCTTGGCTCGCACAACGACTTCACCGGGTCACTGCATCAAAACCACAATTCATCACCTGGGTTGCCCTTCAGGATCAGTTCGGATACAATTATGGTCGCATTATTGATTTTAAAATGGCCTTCCGTGATATTCTTACGATGGTACATTCCCAATATCCGGAAGCTAAATTTGACATCGATGGAACCGGTATGACTCTGAAAAACAGCCCTCCGCCAATAGGAAAAAGACAGTTCCTGGTCACCTGAAAAGTTATCAACATTTAAGTGTGGATAACGCAAGTTATCCACGGGCACTTGGTCAATGTTTTCGCGTGCAGTTGGTCACAAATACCGCTTAAAATCCACGGGCAGTTGGTCACACAATCCTATAGTATACTACCTATAGCTAATCCTGTAGTTATATCTCAACAACAAAATTTTTATAGGGAAACAGAAAAAAATACCCGTTTATGCCTTTACATTTTTCGATATAATCACTGATACATTCGTTTCAAGCCTGAGATTTCTTTATTCCTGCCAAATATTCTTATCAATGACACAGGATTATTGCGTTTTTTAGTCATTGATCACGGGCAGTTGGTCACACAGGGATTCAGGCTAACCTTCTTATTTTTATATATTTACATCAATAAACCTATCTATAGGTTGTTTTATGCTCTTGCTGTTTTTCACGGGCACTTGGTCACCGCATAAAAAAATACCTTCATATTATCTCATCTTCCATCTCAAAAATATCATTTCGTTCCTTCAGCAAATAAAATACCTATGTGATCAAGATATTTACGGGCAGTTGGTCACAGGTAAATATTTATTATGTCTATGTATTATTAGTATTTACTTGATTTTTTACCTACCAGGGAACACTTTATGTTTCATGCCGTAAAAATCATCCTGCAACACAGATAACAACGGGCAGTTGGTCACAGGCAAATATCGTATAACTGTTTATATATTTGATCACTAAATGATTTAATGAATGAAAGTTTGCTTACTAAGAGTTTTCTGTACTATGAGTTATCAACGGGCAGTTGGTCACACATACTATTGGTGTAACATATTGATATTATTATAAATAACTGATTTTTAGACACCTCTGGATAAAGAATACATATATCCCACTTGATCGGCGTTATGACCTTCTCAGTGAAAACAAATGACTGGAATGATCCATTACGAGATTTTCAATGAGCATTCAATATGTTCTCAAATATACGATCAACGGGCAGTTGGTCACACCATCATATTAGATAACTCTCTATTGTAAAATATGATAGGTAATACATATCTTCACACGGAAATCTCAAAACACACCTGAAATCCACCATTAAGAGATGTTTCCACGTATCCGTGGGTTCTGATTAATCTCTTCAGATTCAGCAAACAAACAAGCTGGATAAAAAGATGAAAGGGGAGTGGGAGTTCTTTTTATGCTCTTAAGCGTGCTTAGAGAGGCTTTTTTTACATAATCGCGGTTTGGTGTGCGTCGGCCTTGTTTTTTCTGACTATGGCCGCTAACGGTCATTTATTGGCGCAAATGACCAGTTTTATCAGTGCGATATTCAAGCGCTCAGCATTTTTTTGTCGATTGCATATTAATGAAATATTCTTAGGTTGGATTTGTAGCCCGATTCATGTTCTCACACAGCATCTCCATTTTTCGAGAGCCGGCCAGCAGGTGTTGATACCAAAATCCACACTCTCTCCCATACTTTTCAAACAAAAAGGCTTTATACCGTGTAAAGCCATCGTGTCATTTTAGAGGTTGATGACGGGCATGTCAGTGGTAGTCGCAACAAGAGAACCAGCGCCCCAATTCATCCTCATACTACCCTTGATTCAAGCATAGAGTCGGATTCCAGCAGAGGTGAGACCGTTATCACCCATTTCCTCATGGAGTATAAAACGGCAACGTGACCATGATAACAGTCCAGAAAAAACTCGACAAAATCGGACCGGTCATAGCCGGGGTGCTGATGATTACCGTGCTGTTCATCGCCAGTTTTTTCCTCACGGGATGGGGCTCGTATCTGCTTCTTTTTTTCTTGATTGGTCTGACCGAATTCCTCTCAAGAACGTTTTTCAAGAGTGGTATTCTCGCCATGATTTTTCCTTTTGCGGCTTTTAGCAACATGATGCAGAGCAAGGATGCATCTTCATCGCATCAGGATACTGAGTAAGCTCTCCAGCTCGAACTCAGAGCCAGGGGGATGAGGGAAGGGGCCGACACACTTGGCGCACACTTTTTTGCTTGCTGCAACCGGTTGCCGGTGGGGCGTGCAGGAACAATATGATAATAAGGTATTTCAATTATGATGAGAGGTTCTGTGCCGATGATAATGATTCGTTTCATGTGCCGATCACGATTATTTCCATGATTCCAACAGAAGG
>CAINOC010000101.1 GCA_903851385.1 uncultured Chlorobiaceae bacterium
ACTCTCGGTGAGCTGCCGCAAAACCATCGTGCGGATCTTTTCGAGCTGTTCAGCAGGAGTAAGCCCATCGATTGTTCGATCCTGAAGGCCGGCCTCATACTGATCCTCAATACCCGCAACCCGGATCATAAAGTATTCATCAAGGTTTGAGCTGAAAATCGAGATAAACTTCACCCGTTCCAGAAGCGGGTGCGCTTCAGGATTGAGCGCTTCCTCAAGCACCCTCTGGTTGAAATCAATCCAGCTCAACTCCCTGTTGACATACAGGGAAGTATCAAAAAAATTTAACTCCGGTGCCGGTGCCGATATCTTTCCTTTTTTTTCTATCAATGTCAGCATATGCGATTACAAATGTTCAGATAAACCGAATAATTCCATTCTCATGAACAACTGCGTCAAGGCCAGCATCCCATTGGTCGACAGGAACACGATCAACCATCTGCCGGCTGAATGCAAGACCTATACGGAAAACCCTTCGTCCCTTCACTGAAAGACGATGCAAAAACGAGTCATACAACCCTTTGCCATAGCCGAGACGATATCCTGTTCCATCAAAGGCAAGGAGAGGGATCAGCACAACATCAATCAGTGATTCATCGACAACCGACACAACCTCAGGCTCAGGCTGTCCAAATTGTGCAGGCACAACCGGATCCCCATTTTGAAAAGCCGCAACAACGAGATTGCCATCCATGACAACCGGAACCACCAGCTCTTTACCCATAGTTGAAAGCCGATCAATAATGGCTGCGGTATCCACTTCTGCAGAAGAGCAAATGGCAAGGTAAAGATGAATATGGTGAGCATCAATAATTTCAGGTAAACCAATAACATGCCCGGCAATAGCCATGCTCATGTCAATGCGCAGACTTTCCGGAATTGAACGCCTCAAGGCGAGCATCCTGGCCCTGAGAACAGCTTTTTCTTCAGCAATGCCGGCACCCCGCACCACAGCACCCGACTTTGGTTTACTCTCTGCGTCCCTCATCACACCTGTAGATTGAACCCTCAAAAAATATTGAACATACACGACATGACCCTAACATGCATTAGCGTAAAATAATAAAATACAACACGGAACCCCCTCTTGATCGCAGAACTATTGCGCCAGCAGCCATTTATTGTGTCGATACACTGCTGAATTCTGCGTTTTCTTTCTGACTGTTTTCTTTGCCAGTAACAAATACCCATGGAGGCGCACTGCACCAAGGATCATTGAGAACCATGCTGGAATTAAAAGATGAGTCACAGCAGCATCACACGCCGACCGATTTACTTCTTCAGCAGAGATTCTATCAGTACAAGAAGCTCATTTTTCTTGACCGGCTTTGATATGAATCCATCACAGCCGGCTTCTCCGGCTTTGTTCCGTTCATCTGCCGAGGCAAATGCTGTCTGAAAAATAACTGGCAAGTCCGGACGCATCTGTTTGATAAGTATAGTCGCATCATATCCGTTCATAACCGGCATTTTGATGTCCATAAATACGAGATCTATTTCCGGATGTTGCCCGACTAGTTCTACTGCTTCCCTTCCGTTTCCGGCAGACAGGAGCGTGACATTCTCCATTTTCAGGAATTTCTTCAAAAGGATGCAGCTTATCTCGTCATCTTCAGCTATCAGGATTGTCAGCCCTGGCTCCGATAATAGAGATTCAGGAATCACCTGATCAGCATCCGACTGGAGCTTTTTGTCCGGTTCATAAGGATTATAAGGAAGAGTAAACATGAATCTGGCTCCCCCGGCATCCATCGATTCAACCCATATCTCGCCTCCAAGCAATTCAAAAAATCCCTTCGAAATGCTCAGACCGAGGCCTGCCCCTTCATGGATACGGGAAAGAGAGTTGTTAACCTGCCTGAAACGGTCGAAAACACTCTCTTGCATTTCCTGTGGAATACCAATGCCTGAATCTGACACAAAAAATTCGAGCATACCGTCTTTTCTCTCATAGCCGATATTGATACACCCTTGATCGGTGAATTTCAGAGCATTGTGGACAAGGTTTGTCAGTACCTGTTCAAGTTTTTTAGCGTCGGTTTCCATGATGCTTTCGCTGTCAGGAAGTCCATAGCTGTAGTTCAGTCGCAACCCTTTTTTTTCAGCAGCAGGTTTAAAAAATGCATAAAGATCATAAATAAGTTTGTTGACAGGTATCCGGGATATATGCAGTGCGATCTCCTTGGCATCAATACGGGAAATATCGATGAGATCATTGATGAGGTTGAGCATGCGCTCACCGCTCTGCTGGATGAGGTCGAGATATTCCTGCTGTTCCTCTCCAGAAAGGTTTGCATCCTGCAACAGTTCTGAAAACCCGAGAATGCCGTTCATAGGGGTCCGTATTTCATGGCTGATATTTGCAAGAAACGCACTTTTCAGCCTGTCGCTCTCTTCGGCTTTTTCTTTGGCCTTAACAAGGTCGTTCCACAGAATTTTCTTTTCAGAAATATCTTCATTGACCGCGACAAAATTGGTGATCTTTCCCTGTTCATCCCTGATTGGCGAAACGACCGCCTGTGTCCAGTAGTGATTGCCGTTTTTTTTCCGGTTGTGCATTTCGCCCAGCCAGATATCACCTGAAAGAATTGTATCCCAGAGATTTTTATACACATCCTGCGGCATCATACCTGATTGCAGAATACTAGGATTCTTTCCTTTAACCTCCTCAATACTGTACCCTGTCAGCATCGAAAATGCAGGGTTCACGTATTCTATATTTCCTTCAGGATCGGTAATGAGAACAACTGCGGGGCTTTGCGTTATAGCGACACTTAGCTTTTTCAGTTCATCCTCGGCCTGTTTGCGTTTCGTGACATCGATTAATGAACCGGCGATAAAATTCGGTTGTCCGTTTTCACCTCGCACAATTTTTGCAGTATTGCTGAGCCAGGCAGTAGAGCCATCCATGCGGAGGAACTCTGCTTCAAAATTATTCACATAACCTTCTTTCAGAATCAAATCCCTGAGTCGCACTGCATCTTCCTGGTGAACGTAGAATTTCCTTGTATCATGCTCAAACCATGCGTCCCTGTAAGATGCCGGGCATCTGCTAAGATCAAGACACCCCTGATTTGCGCTGATTACTTTTCCGTCCAATGTAATCTGGTAGAGCCCAATAGGGACTCTTTCAAACAGGTCCCGATATTTTTTCTCACTTTCCCGCAATGCATTTTCGTTCAACAATCGCTCCAGTTCGCCGGCAGCACGGGTTGAAACCATTTTCAGAATAGCTTCAGCCATCCTTTGATCGGCAAGCGGACGTCGTCCGATGACGGTAATCAGCCCGATCGGAAGCCCGGAGTGATCTCTGAGGGTAATTCCTGCATAACTTTCAGCTTGCAGATCCTGAAGTGCCTGGTGATGTGGAAATATTTGGCAGACATTTGCTGGAAAAATACAGACATCCTTTTTGACGACATCACCACAGGGCGTATCGTTCAAGGGATATTTCACATTATCTTCGAAATGGTCGTCGCACCAGAAGGCGAGGGTTCTTGCTGTCAAACCATCTGCTTCAAGATTGTCAACACAGACAATTTCCAGGTCGAGGCACTCGGCAAGATAACGGGCAAGGGCATTAAAAAACGGCTCATCCTGCGAAACGTAGCTCGTATGAGAGAGAAACAGCTGGACATCCTCGATTTTTTTACGATCTGTGATATCGGTGCCTATGCCGATCAGAAGTGGTTTGCCGTCAATTATTACTCTTCTCGCGCTCATTGCGAACCAACGAAATTCCGGGCCGCCACGAAGAAGTATTCTCCCTTCCACACTTTCATCAATACCATGCTCGAATACACTTGTAATCTTTTCCTGTATGAGTGCCCGATCTTCGGGATGAGCAGTCTCAATCACCTGCATAGTCGCCATCTCGCTATCCGGTTTACCGGCAATGACGTCTCGGTCGAACGCATTCCAACCGGCATAGAATCCTTTTGTGTCGATTAAATAAAACGGACCGGGAATACTGTCGATAATGGTTTTATTGAGATCCTGCGCTTTATTGCTTGTTTCCCCGGCATTTTTCAGATCGGTTATATCAACAATGTATCGATTACGGGATTTTTCCAGTTCATCCCTCGTCTGACTGAGTTCCTTCTGCAGTATATCTATCTCAATCTGATGAATTTCAAGTTCCTGGGCCATATGAAGCATTTCCCCGGATAAAGGAGCGGAAGGCGGGGTTTTCGGGGCTCTTTTTTTACTCATGGAGTGGGGCCCTGTTTCAGATTATATCAAGTTAATGGCAGATCCAATGATTTCAATAAAGGTCATGGCAAGTCCGTCAATCTTGCTATCCATTATGCTGTATGGCATTATCCGCTCTTCCCTAACATCAAACCTATAAATTTCACCTCAAAAATTATTGAACAGATGCAGTACATTACGTCTAGCTAAAATAATAAAATACGACATGGAAACCCTTCTTGATCGCAGAACTATCGCGCCGGGCGCTATTTATTGTGTTGGAAAAAACTACCATGAACATGCCAGAGAAATGCAGCTGCTTGAAGGAGCGACCTCAAAAGCAGGCCCGGAACATGACATTGAACCGATTATTTTCATGAAACCGCCGACTGCCATTGAAACTGAAGGAGTGATTTCCATGCCCATGTTTCAAGGTCGTCCCCTTTCTGCAAACATGCACTATGAGGCAGAAATTATTCTGCTTGTCGGAAAATCAAGCGATGGATGCTCCATTGAAGAGGCACCACAATACATTAGAGGCTTTGGAGCCGGTCTCGACATGACACTCCGGGATGTTCAGCTTGCAGCAAAAAAATCAGGAAACCCATGGCTTAAAAGCAAAGGGTTCAGAAAAAGCGCCTTGATTTCTGATATTATTCCTTTTAATGATCCACTATTTCCTGAGGATCTCGAAATATCGCTTGAGCTTAACGGTTCACGGGTTCAACAGGGTCTGGTTACGGAAATGCGCCATAGCCCAGCCATGCTTATTCATTATTTGTCGTATCTTTACGGATTACGCCCCGGTGACCTTATATTTACAGGAACTCCCGCTGGTGTGGGCAAAGTTTCCTCCGGAGATACCCTGAAAGCAATGCTTTCAATACCTGGAAATGGAGATCAAAGTCGCAGGGAGCTTGTACACCTTTTAGCACGAGTTATCTAACGCTATAATTATTTCAGCACTATGAGCTTTATATTTCAAAATTGCCGTCTGCTTAATCCTCTTGAAAATCTCGATACGACAGGTTCCATAAAAGTCAATGATGACGGGATTATCGAAACTGTGGTTTACGGCAAAGAGACTATAGCGGCCTCACCTGTCGACCGGATTATTGATCTGAACGGCCAGATACTTGCTCCGGGGCTCTTTGATATGCACTGCCATTTCAGGGAACCCGGTCAGGAGTACAAGGAAACCCTTGAAAGCGGTTCAAATGCTGCCGCAGCAGGCGGGTTCACCGGTGTTGCCCTTATGCCCAACACCAGGCCGGTCATAGACAACCCGCTCGGTGTAGCCTATATCCGCCATCACTCCGCTACACTTCCTGTAGACCTCGAAGTGATAGGTGCAATGACAGAAGGAAGCAAAGGCGAACACCTTGCCCCTTTTGGAAAGTTCCGTTCTTACGGAGTCACTGCCGTATCGGATGACGGTTCAGCCATTCAGAACAGCCAGATCATGCGCTTGGCGTTTGAGTACGCATCAAACTTTGATATCCTCATCATTCAGCACTGTGAAGAAAAATCGCTTACAGAAAAAGCCGTCATGAATGAAGGGCTGTTTTCGACAAAACTCGGCCTGAAAGGCATTCCGGATGTCTCCGAAGCCATAACGCTCAGCCGAGATCTGCTGCTGATGCACTACCTCGAAAAGCACAAACTGCATGAGCCTCTCAAAAGGCCGCGATACCATGTTGCCCATATCAGCACAAAAGCAGCACTTGACCTTGTCCGTAAAGCAAAACTTGACGGACTTCAGGTCACCTGTGAAGTAACCCCGCACCACTTCACCCTCAGTGATGAAGATCTGTTCAGTGCCGACCAGAAAGGCAATTATATCATGAAGCCGCCACTCTCCTCCATTGAAAACCGTAATGCCATCCTGGAGGCACTTCGGGACGGAACCATTGATGCCATAGCTACAGACCATGCCCCTCATGCCTCACACGAAAAAGAGTGCCCTCTTGATCAGGCATCATTCGGCATTATCGGGCTTGAAACCTCGCTTGCCCTCACCATAACCGAACTGGTTGATAAAAAGGTGATTACCCTGTCCCGGGCCATTGAACTGCTGTCGGTCAACCCACGAAAAATCCTTAATCTCAAACCGATACTTTTCAAAAAGGGAGAGCAGGCTAATTTCACTGTCATCAATCCAGACACCCTGTGGACAGTTACCCCGGAATCACTGAAATCCAAATCATCAAACACTCCCTTTCTCAACCGATCTCTGAAAGGCAGGGCACGCGCAATCTTCCATAAGGGAAGACTTCATGAATCAGGCTCTCTATAGAAGTAATTCCATGATGAGATTACTTGGTTATCGGATATATTTTTATTACTTTCATGTTCATTTTGAGTAGAAAACAATAGGACAGCAGCTTAACCAAAAGAACTACTTCACGAGTCATGGCAAAGAAACAAACGTTTGCAGATAAAGGCAAAAAATCAGGTTCCAGTGATTTCAAATGTGCAAAAGTGATTTTTTCTGTTAAATCAGAGAAAACCAACGCATGGAAATTCATCGAGAAAAACGTCCGCATTCCAAACGGCGAAAATGATCAGGTTATTCTTTCAAAAGCAATTTCTGATTACGCGAAATAAGTACCGCACGGATGCTTCATCAGGGCATTATGCAATGCCCTGAATTCCCCCGCCTCTTTCACCCCTTTCTATTCACAAGAGTATGTCAGAAAGTCCCGATAGTTCAGGAGCCACCCAATCGCTTCACTGGTTTGAATCGTGGTTTAACAATCCCCTCTATCTTGAAGTATACAGCCACCGCGATCAGGATGAAGCCGCTCGCTGCATTCGCACAATTCTCTCTCTATCCAAGCTGGACCATAAAGATCCTGCCACAATCGCAATACTCGATATAGCCTGTGGAGCAGGAAGGCATGCCCACGAACTTGCCCGGCTCGGTTACTGTGTAACAGGAAATGACCTTTCGCCGTTTCTGCTTGATGAGGCCCGCAAAGAAGCACTGAACTGCAAGCTTCAACTCGAACTTACCTGCTGCGATATGCGCCGAATCACCGACATTGATCGCTTTGATCTTGTCGTACAGCTCTTTACCAGTTTCGGCTATTTTGATGCAAAAGAGGAAGACCAGGTGGTGCTCGGCAAGGTTTACAGTGCACTGAAACAGGGTGGATGGTACGTACTCGACCTTATCAATCCCGTTCATCTGAAGAGAACCCTTGTGTCCGAGACCAGGCGGACATCCGAAAACCTTACGATACTTGAAGAGCGGGCCTTTAATGATGATAAGATTACAAAAACCATCACCATTACTTCCCAAACCGGCGAAAAACTCAACTTCAGTGAGTCAGTACGGCTCTACCCGAAAGAAGAAATTTGTACCCTGTTGCAACAGGCAGGATTTTCTGTCACAAGCATCGCCGGCAACTATCAAGGCGACATTTTTGCGGAAAATGATTCACCACGAATGCTGATCTTCTCTCAGAAACCACTTGCATCGAAAAACCTCTGAGCTGCCAGGTTGTCAGTTAAGCATATTTCGTTCGCGATACCACTCGAAGGCATTGATTATGCTCTTTTCATGGGGCTCAACCCGCATATGCAATTCTCGGGTCGCCTTTGATGAATCATAATAGAGAAACTCTGAGGCAACCCGGAACATTGACAGGTTAAAGAGTTTCGATACACGGTTCTTGTTCTTGTACTTGTCAAGGATTGCCCGCAATATTCTTGCCATCCAGAACGGAAGTGGAAAGAGTACTTTCGGTGCCCCGGTTATCCGTGAAATCGTATCGGCAAGCTGCTTGTATGACACATTTTCACCACCTATGATATAGCGTTCACCGGTTTTTCCTATCTCCATAGCGGTAATAATGGTGTCGGCCACATTCTCAACATCGACAACACAGACACCTCCTAACGGATAAAACGGAAGCTTTCTATTGTAAATATCCTTGATGATCCGTCCAGCGTTGAAATTGATATCACCAGCGCCAAAAACAAATGCAGGATTAACGATAACACAGTCAAGTCCTTTTTTTACAGCTTCAGCAACTTCAATTTCGGACATATGTTTTGTCCTTGCATATTCAAGACCTATAGCCTTGAAATTCCATTCAGAGGATTCGTTAAGCGGCTTTTTATTGAAGGCAATGCCAACCGCCGTGATAGAGCTGACATGCACCACCCTTTTTACACCCGCAGCAAGTGAAGCTTGTAAAATATTGCGAGTCCCTTCAACATTGATTTTGTAAAGAAGCTCATTTTTTTTGTCACCCATATAGGTAAGGCCGGCAGAGTGATAAACATAATCAATACCCTGAAGGGCAGAATCAAGAGAGGCTCTGTCGGTAATGTCACCATAGACAAGCTTGACCTTGTCAAGAACATCCTCAAGAGAGGTCAAATCTGAACTTTTGCGGACAATAATTGAAACTTCATTAGAAGTAACCGCGAGTTTTTTCACAAGAGCTGAACCAATAAAACCGGTTGCGCCGGTTACAAGTATTTTTTTATTCACCAGTAATATACCTTCAGTCAATTAACAATCACTGCAATTTTCCGCTCACCGCAAAGACCATTCATAGTAATCCATGATCGGTAATGCAACCATTATTGTCCAACGGCGGTCTCATTGACAACAATTTTCCCTTCAACTATTTTTTTGCGAATATCCTCAACCTTCTCATGATTTTCAATGCCGATCAGCGATGCATTTTTACTATTGTAAACATAGTCCGTGTAACGATCGGCTAAACCAAATACCGAAGCGCGTCCACCCTTAAAGCTTCCATCCAGTACATTCTCCACAGTTTTTAAAACTGCCCGATCAACCGCTTTGGTCATACTTGACAATACAAAACCGGGAGCTTCTGATTCCTGGTCACGATCAGTGCAAATAACAAGACCTTTGCTTACTCTCGCCGCCTCAATGACCCCGAGCCCGGTAGCACCTGCCGCCTCATAGATGATGTCGGCTCCCCTGCCATACTGGCCAAGCGCAAGCTCCTTGCCTTTTGCGGGATTTGCAAACGCAGCACCAGTCATGCCTACATAACCGGAAATCACTCTGGCACCGGGATTTACTGCGTGAACACCCTCAATAAAACCTGTCTCAAACTTTTTGATGATATTCGATTCCATCCCCCCGATAAATCCAACTGTTTTTGTTTTGGTAACAAGCCCGGCAAGAACTCCGGCGAGGTATGAACCTTTTTTCTCTTCAAAAACAATTCCCTGAAGATTGTCCGGGACACGGGTTCCTGGTTTACTGATGTAGTCGATGCATGCAAATTTCTTATCAGGGAATTCAGAAGCAATTGCAGTAATATCCTCACTGAACAGCATACCGACACCGATAATCAATCCAACATCAGGATCTGCAGCCATCTGTCGCAACGCTGCTTCACGATCAGCGCCCTCCCCCTGAGGCTCAAGGTAAATAAAAGTTACCCCATGCTTTTGCCTGGCAAGTTCCAGACCGTTATAGGCAGAATCATTAAATGATTTATCGCCTCTTCCACCAACATCAAAAACCAGACCAATCTTTAATTTGCTCTTCACAGAGTCCTCTTTCCCTCTTTTTTCGACGGATTTTCCGGAACAACCGACAAAAAGGAACAACAATAACAAAAGATAAGAGACCGGATGCTTCATCAGGTTGTTGAGAACAGGTTGTTGAAAATAGATTGAGCGAAGCTTTATAGACTCTCTGTTATAATTATGCTGTCTCGTAATTTATGAAAAACTCTCTCTATTTAAAAGCATCATCTCTTAGCTGAAGGAGGCGGCAAACCTCTCATTTAGAACATATCTTCCTATATTAGTAAAAGAAAAATTTCAGCTGTTTCAAGATTTTCCAACGGGTACTTCGGTTACAATGAAAACAATAGCGCTCTACAGCATCAAAGGAGGAGTAGGAAAAACCGCTACAGCAGTCAACCTCTCTTATCTCTCGGCCCTCTGCTCCCCTCCAACGCTGATCTGCGATCTCGATCCACAGGGAGCAAGTTCCTTTTATTTCAGGATTACCGCCTCAAAAAAGTTCAACAGCGACAAATTTCTCAAAGGCAGCAAGAAAATCCATAACAATATCAAGGCAACCGACTTTGAGCACCTCGACCTGCTGCCTTCAGACTTTTCATACCGAAACCTTGATATTGAACTTTCCGATGAGAAAAAACCAAGAAAAAAGCTAAAGAAAAACCTTGAGGAACTGAGCGAAGATTACCGCTTTGTTTTTTTCGACTGCCCCCCAAACCTTACCCTTCTCTCTGAGAGTGTTTTTGCTGCCTCAGATATTATCCTTGTACCCATGATTCCTACAACGCTTTCAATACGAACCTATGTTCAGCTGAAAGAATTTTTTGAGACAAACAACCTTGACAGCTCAAAAATCCGTGCATTTTTCACGATGGTTGAAAAAAGAAAGAAAATGCATCACGACATCATTCATGAATTCCGAAATACCCCGGGATTCCTCTCCCAGACTATTCCCTATAATTCTGAAGTGGAAAAAATGGGTATCTATCGTGCACCGCTCAATGCCGTTCTGCCAAACTCCACTGCAGCAAAGGCATACAGCGACCTCTGGAAAGAGCTGAGCTCAGAACTTAATACCCAGAGATAAAAGCCTATCTCTTCCCTCTATTACGGAAAATTCCGGTTAACGCATTTAAAAGCGTCATTACAAAAGGCTGATACCTGATATGGCGATGTGAGCCGGTAATCGATCGGATTTTCGGTACAAGTCGAGTCGCTACATGTTCAGGTCGCTCTGCAATTACCTTGAACAACCTCATCGCCTCTGGCGAAGCATCCTTCAGAAGCAGCCCGGTCAACACAAGACCCGGACTCAGCTCATGGACTCCTATACTGGTTTTTCCAGCATCCCTCAACTCCCTTGAAAGAAAATGTGTCAGCTCCGCCACCCCCCTTTTTGATGCCTTATGAGGCACTGCAGAGCGCGAAAAAGCTGCACCTGAAAACGAAAAACCCATGTTGAAAATATGGTAGATCGCTTCCGGTGACGACGGCTGGCTGTCCATAAGCCGGACAGCTTCAGCACACAGCAATATTGAGCCTGAAAGATTGGTCGTAATTGTTTCAAGGATATCATCCGACCGAAGCATCCATAACGGACGCTTCAGCTGACCCGCTGTACCGGCATTATTAATCCATCGATCAACCCTTCCGAGCCGATCTGCGGCAAACCCGGCAAGCATCTCGACACCCTTAGGATCACCAACATCACACCTTATTCCATACACTTCTCCCTCGGGAAATCCCTCACTGAGCGAATGTAACGCCCCATCGAGACGCTCGTGGTTTCGACCGCAAATAACCACACGATCGCCAGCTGCAAGAAAGGCTGAAGCAAGAGCAAATCCCAGTCCGGCACTCCCGCCTGTTATCACAACTCCCAGAGAAAGATCCGTCATACTATTTTTAATTCCACACGATCGTAACAGTCAATCTTGCCTCTGTTCCGGCACTTCCCCGTTTACTCCTGTAAACTCCTCGATAGAAAAAAAGAAGGCTCTGTTTTACTGACCCTCCGGGCCAAAAAGTGACGCATTCTCGTCAAAAGGAATAATCCTTTGGTTTTTGGGATTGGATTGAAGCGGAGGAACAGCCTGTTCACGATACGGCAGCCAGAACCTGAAAATATTCATAACGCTCTCGCCCACAAGCCCTTTAAGTATATCCCTGTCTTCAGCAGTCAGCTCATGTACCTCGTCCCCCTGGCCCGCAAGAAGCAGAATCGGAGCAAGAATCAAGTCATCATCTTCACTATCAACATCCGCCACGTCAAAGATCGGCTGCCACTCATCAAAACGCAGCTCCATGCCCAAAATAAATCCAAGAGCCCAGGAGGTAGCTGCTGAATCTTCATCCTCCCTGGTTTCAAACTCACAACATTCAAAAATTGGAACAAACTCGTCTGCATCACCCTGAAAAGCAGCTGCAATCGAATTCATATAGCGTAAAAGCAGTTGCATGATATCCTGAGCCTCTTCAATCGATGAAAATACCCCGTCCATTTCTGCTCCAAGAACAAACGGAATCCACTCATTTGGCAAAACCATTGCCGGCCCGATAACAAGAGCGGTAAAAAATCCATCCAGTGCATCGATCGACATGGCGTTGCCTGAAGATCGCTCTGACGTCAGAAACGCTTCAAGAACAAGCATATCCTCAACGCCAAGCGGTTCGTTGAGGCCATCAAATTCGGCCATCAGACAATGTGTTTAAAGGTGAAACAAAAGATATGACAAGATTCCCTCCTTACTTCAACAAAGTAACTATCTTTCGGCTCATCCTGAAAAGCAATGCTGATATAAAAGGAAAAACTCATTATTATCCGTAAAAACATTGGGATATCTCCCGATATGTTCTTATACTTTTAAAATAAAATTTTACTGGCAAGACGAAGCCCTGAACCTCTTAAAAAAAAACAGCGCCTATGCCTTTGCAGCAAACTCCCGGCCAATCACTGCGTTTAAATATTGCGCCAAAAAATAGATTTAAACCATCCCGTTTTTTTGCTCTCTGCCTGACTCTATCATCACTTCAATTTGCACAACCAGCAACAGCTTTTTGTGAACCTGCTGCAAATGCAGTATTAAAGGATCAACAGACAACACAAAGTTCCGAACACTCCCCTCAGACCTTTGGGCATATGGGAACGTTCTTCAGCAATGTCGTCCACTATTTTGGAACCCGATATAAGTTCGGCGGTGAAACAGCCAAAGGATTTGACTGCTCAGGCTTTGTACGCTTCATGTATGACAAGGCATTTAACATGCATCTCCCCCGTTCTTCAAGAGAGATGTCAGCTATCGGCAACAAAGTCGAAAAAAATGAGCTCCAGCCAGGCGATCTTGTATTTTTCCAGACACATGGCCACCAGATCAACCATGTAGGAATATTTATCGGCAACGATACCTTTATTCACTCCTCACTCTCAAAAGGCATCACCGAAGATAGACTGAAACAAAGCTACTTCGACAAGCGCTTTGCTGGAGCTGTGCGTCTGCTTAACGTCCCATCAGACAAGCTGCCAAATCCCTCAACCAAGCCCGAAGCCGCAACCGACCAGACCGAACCATCCTGATCCCTTCCTTCTTTTGTTCATCGCGACAAAGGAGGGATCTATCTTCTCCCGCCCACTGCCAACTCTCTTTCTTAACTCAGCACTATCCTACCCTGACCGACAGCATAGAGAGCGACCCTCCCACAATTCCCTCAACCGGAAAGCTGACCTGTTCATGCTCCTTGCGTAACCCAAGCAGATAGAGCAGAGGCAGAAAATGGTCAGGAGATGGCACCGAAAGCCTTGCATCGTCTCCTTGGATAGTGTAATCAACGACTTCACGATCTTTCCCCTCAAGCATAAGTTTTCTTGTAGCAGATTCAAATCGAACAGCCCAGTCGAAAGGTGCAGTTTTCTCATTCTCCCAATCATAAGCACGAAGGTTGTGAACAATATTGCCGCTTCCAACAATCAGTACCCCCTCATCCCGAAGCGGTTGAAGAAGCCGGCCGACCTCATAATGAAACCGAGGAGGCTTCCTGCTATCAATGCTGAGCTGAACAACCGGAATATCAGCCTTCGGATAGAGATGGCACAGCACTGCCCACACACCATGATCAAGACCCCGGTGAGCATCGAAACGCACTTCAATCGGCAAAAGGAGCTTACGCACACGCTCAGCGAGTTCCGGACTTCCAGGGGCCGGCCAGGTCACCTCAAACAGTTCCCTGGGAAACCCGTAAAAATCATGGATGGTTTCGGGAGAGGCGCTTCCTGAAACCGCCAGGTCAGGCCCGTACCAGTGAGCAGATATGGCAAGAATCGCCTCAGGTCGCGGGATGCTTTGCCCGAACCTGCGCCATCCTTCAGTGTAAGCATTCGACTGAATCGCATTCATCGGATTGCCATGCCCGAAAAAAACAGCCGGCATTACCTCTCCCATTTCATGTCTCCATTTAAGATTTCACACGTAAGTCAACAGTCAATACTGTTCACTCAGCACTTCTTTTGCCAACTGCCAACTGCTGACTGCTGACTGCTGACTGCCAACTATTTCACCTTCGCTTTGACCATTTCAACATCCAGCGAAATATTGACATCTTCGCCAACAGCCACTCCACCTGTTTCCAATGCCTGATTCCAGACCAGCCCGTAATCCTTGCGGTTGATGGTTGTGCTGGCCGAAGTTCCGCGTCTCATATTACCCCATGGATCCTTGCTCTCCCTGGAAAACGGAGCAACAGAAAGCACTACCGATTTGGTGACTCCATGTATCGTAAGATCTCCGGTAACCTTCAAAGCGCCTTTGCCTGCCTGTGTCCATTTTTTTGAAACAAAGGTCAGTGTCGGGTATTTGGCTGCATCAAAGAAATCTGCACTCCGCAAATGCTCATCACGTTTCTGAACGTTCGTGTTGATGGACGCGGCATCAATAGTGACGTTCACACTGGATTTCGTGATATCTTTATCATTAATATCAACAACACCGTTATACTTGTTGAAGTTGCCCTTTACATGCGATACCATAAGATGACTGACACTGAACCCGACATTCGAGTGATCAGCATCAATATTCCATTGTGTTGCATTTGCAAGTGCAGGTGCACCCATCATTGCAACAGTGAGCAAGGTTTTGGTGATGTTCATTCTCATCTTCATTCTCCTTTTTTTCTTTTGATTGATTGTAAAGTTATTTAACGTTGAACTATATGGCTAAAAAAAATCAACTCTCCAGACACCTCTCTTCCTGCAGACCAATGAGACGGCACAGTCGTGACAACTCATCCTGTTCACTCTCTTGAAGGATACTCATCTCTTTGACAATGGCCGCCATAATAGACGGAAAAACATGTTCAATCAGCACATGCCCCGATTCCGTCAGATGAATAGCGATAAAACGCCTGTCATCCAGGTCACGTTCCCGTCTCACCAGGTTGCGCTTCTCCAGATTATCAATAACCATGGTAATATTGCCCGTACTTTTTAAAATCTTGGTGGCAATTTCACTCTGGTAAAGAGAACCTTTATGAAAAAGAACCTCAAGTACTCCAAACTGACTCACCGTCAGGTTAAAAGCAGCCAAAATACGGCTTGTCCTTCCAGTGACCGACTCAGCAGCCCGCAT
The DNA here is from genome assembly GCA_903851385.1 of uncultured Chlorobiaceae bacterium. GTDB lineage: Bacteria > Bacteroidota > Chlorobiia > Chlorobiales > Chlorobiaceae > Chlorobium. Next base: position 15,336 of record CAINOC010000101.1, read on the forward strand.
CAACTTCGTATAAGCACTCAAAGCTCTGTTTTCAGTATCCGAATATGAAACAATTCCATTAAGCATATCAATCATTACAACATTAAATATCTTAATATTAAGCTAATAAAAAGCCTACAAAGAATCCAAATATTTTTTTGTGTCATCCCAACCCATCACCCTCTGTCATCCAGAATATCATGAGGGATCCATCTTCCCTTTCCAGTGCATGAACTGGTGGTTACCGACGTAAACCCGCCCCTTTTTTCGGCTACCAGGCAGGGGGCCACTTCAGTTCGCGCCATGAACATGGCTGACTGAGGGTTGAGAATCGAAACATGAAACTACGATGGCTATTTTCTATTTTTACGTAATTTTGTATTTTCATAACTTGGTGATTATAGCGCATATAACAATTAATAAAGGATATGTCATGAAAAACCGGTATCTGAAACTAGCATTGTTTGCTTCTTTGGTTTCTTTTGGATGTGCATCATCCGCTTTTGCCGACACGGGGAATATAGCCATCGGAGCTAAAGCATCCACGCTCGGTTTTGGAGGGGAGGTTACTGTTGGATTAACCCCTTCCTTTAATGTAAGAGCTGGCTATAACGGGTATAATTACAGCGGCTCGACCTCGCAAAATCAGATTAACTATGATTACAAGCTATCACTGGGATCAGTTCCTGTAATGCTCGACTGGTACCCGTTTGAACATTCAGGGTTCAGGTTATCCCCCGGCGTTATTTTCAATAACAACAAGCTTAGCGCTACCGGCACACCAACAGGAGGTGGCAGTTATACTCTTGGAGTAAATACATATACATCAACTCAAATCGGCTCTCTGACAGGTAGTGTTGACTTCGACAAGACAGTTCCTTATTTGGGTCTTGGATGGGGAAATGCTGTTGGAAAAAATGGGGGTCTTTCTTTTGTTTTTGATCTTGGCGTCATGTTCCAGGGAACTCCCAAGGTTGCACTTGCAGCCAGCAACCCCACAATACAAAATAGCCCTACATTCCAGACAGACATCAACAAGGAAATCTCTGATCTTAAGGACAAGACAGATAAATTCAAGTATTATCCTGTTCTCTCTATAGGATTAGCGTACGGCTTTTAATCCTTTAGGGATATTTAAAACTTTCGGTTGCAGCAGGCGCTTTTATTACAAAGCTGCCTGCTGTTTTTTTTGCCCTGCCGCTTTAGATGGAAGCACATCAAGCGGCTTCAAAAAAAACAAACCTCCCCTCTCCCTAAAGCTGCAGTAAGGTTTCCGCAAAAATGATTATTATCCGACTTAAAGGCTAGCAATGCAAGTGCAAGGCAAGATTAATAACCGCCATTCGAGTCTATGAAAATCCTGTTTAAATTGATAGTGAATTTTCTTCTTGTTTTAAGCGCAGCGGCTGTAATCGTTTTTTTATGCCTTGGCTTTATTGTTTCACAACATGCTGGGATTCCTCAAAAATCAGATGTCATTATTGTGCTGGGGGGCGATAACGGACTCAGGGTGCGCAAAGGTGCTGAATTGTATAAAGCAGGATATGCGCCACACATTATTTTAACCGGCATTGATGAGCGCTTCTACAATCCAGGTCATCCAAACTGGAGGGAACGCCGCTTGATAGCATCGGGCATCCCGAAAAGTTCGATAAAGGTCGATGCCATATCTACCACGACCTGGGAGGAAGCTGAAAACACATCGGACACCATGGAAGAAAAGGGGTGGAAAAGTGCAATTGTCGTCAGCGACCCCCCTCACCTGCTCCGTCTTCAAGATACGTGGAGCAAAGCATTTGAAGGATCGTCTAAAAAATTTATCCTTGTACCAACTGACCCGACATGGTGGAACCCGCTGCTTTGGTGGAACAACGACAAAAGTTATCAGTTTGTCATGAACGAGATCAAAAAGAATGTGTTCTACGCCATGGTATACTACTGATCAACTACGAGTGTCCGCCGACAACAATTCGCATAATTTTAACATTCAACACTATAAAGCGAACAAGCTGCCACAGCAGGTTTTTCCGCCAGTAAAGGGTGCTTTTGGACGGTACCGGTGGATAAGCTTCGTCGTAATATGCCTTGACTTTATTG
>CAINOC010000102.1 GCA_903851385.1 uncultured Chlorobiaceae bacterium
TACCCTGCAGTGCGATCCTGAAGATACTCCTCCCATAACACCTGCTTGGTGATATGAGAGTGCTTCTTGCCAAGTTCTTCAGATAGTCGCTTCAGCTGGGTGCTGAGATCAGCATACCGCTCGTCAGTATCTTTGGTGGAACGCGGTGGATGAACCAGAACCGAAAGATCGTGATCAGAGAGTGCAAAAAGCTCTAAAAAAGACTTGCCGCTGCTCTTGAACCGATGTGAATAGTTCTTAAGCGTGAGCCGGTGAATACCTGTAGTTCGATGGATTTCCCGTAGGGAACACTCCTCCATCATGAGTTTGAGAATACGTCGAATCTGTAACATAGTCAAGGCTTTGTTTGCCATGGTAATACCTCCGGTTTTTGCACCGAAGGTACTGTTTATGATGTTACAAATCCGGCCTGTTGGGGTGGTACACTTTCACCCGGAATACCTGGTACACTTTACTCCGATACGGGTGGTACATATTGCTCCGGAATCGCTGGTACACTATTCTCCGGTAGAGGTGGTACACTATACTCCGGTGTGCTCAATTTGTGAGCATTGCCAATATCCTGAACATCCCGTCTGTCTTTATAGCTGCATTTTGACTATTGCCGCTATTGAAAAACGCACCTAAGTCGCCATTAAATACAGTTAGTCATGAACGTTATATAGTGCTTGTACTCAGATGGGCACGATTCATAATATCCTATGGTAATTATAAAAGGGAGTCAATTGAATTTTAACCCTTTGAAATGGAGGATGTCCCCTTGGGCTGTGGGCTGTACACGGTTACTGCGTTGGTCGGTGCTCGAAGTCAAACCACTCACTACAATTCATAGCGATTTTAAAGTGTAGTGAGCGGTTATCGTAGCAGAATAACAAGATGGTCAGGTATCCCTGCCGAATGCATGCGCCTTGGCGAGCCACTTTTCACGCTTTTGGAGGGTTGCATTTTTTACCGGGCCGAAACTTGAAACTTTTACCGGTTTGATACCGCAGAATTTAAGGATGGTGCGCTTCATCTGGTTGTGGCCAGGCATCCGATAGACAAACTTGTAGTACCATTGCGGGGTGTCCATGGTGACGAGCAGATGCGCCGAGCGATCGGAGAGCAGGCGGTCCCACATTGCCGATCCATCCTTGAATTTGAAGGCGAATCCGGGAAGAAAAACCCGATCAATAAATCCTTTCAGCAAGGCGGGCATTGCTCCCCACCAGATGGGGTAAACGAAGACAAGATGCTCCGCCCATTTCATTGCCTTCTGGGCAGAAAGCAGATCAGGCTCAAGCGGCTGAATTGAGTTGTAACCATTGTGGAGTATCGGGTCGAAAGAGAGCGTGCTGAGAGAGATTAATTGCACCTCGTTGCCTGCAATTTTGGCGCCATTCACATAAGCGTCCGCAAGTGCGCTACAAAAGCTCTCCTTTACCGGGTGCCCAAGAACGACAAGAATTCGTTTGCTCATGGAGGGTAATGACTATTATTTTTATCAAGATAAGAATTTGTTCTCTTTTCGGATTGAGTAACCAGCTGCTGATGGTGGGTTTATAGTCTTTCCAATAGGATATTGAACGCTAATGTTGAGGGAAAATAACTACCTATTAACTCAGCAAGGCCGCAGACAGGAATGAATAAGCGGCTGGTGAGGATTGCTCTTTGCCAGATAATGAAGATTGATAGGGCGCTGAGCGAAGGGAAGGCTGAAGGGGGGATTAGGCTCGCCTGGCAGTCAGTAGCTAATTTCTAGAAATAATAGACTTAGCTTTACATATTGAATGTTATACAACAAAGCGTTTTGGCATTTATAGTCATGAGACCTTGAATGCCAAGTTGAGCCGCAACGCATCCATGGCGCGGGTTTTACGCTTGCAAATCCGTGACATAGCCTTGTCATGCTCGAACTTGATGTTAGATTGTCGATTTGCATACCTTATTGATTCGGCCAATTGTCTCTTTCGGTTTTTCCCCTATCAAGACAAAACCAAGCTGCCATTCTATATATATTATTTTCTTTAGATTCAGATTCAAAGAAATCATCGAGCAAGTGTCTATCATCCCATGATACAACGATTCTTTTTAGCTTGTACTTCTCTTTGATATCTTTCACGCGTTCATAAGCTCCAACAATAAACTGAACAGCATCACCAACATAAACCCCCGTGAAATTATCTTTTTCCCATCTAGAGACAATTTTATAGAAAACAATATTTTCTTTAGTTAAGCAGTAATCTAGAAATGCACCAGAAAGGCAAATTGTCTCGAACTGAACTGGGGTGAAAACTGAAGTGCTACACTCAATTGACCTTAGAAATTTCTTACACAAGAAATTACTTGCTCGTCGGGGAATGTACGCATAGGTATCCAAGATTTCTTCATCAGATAATCCTCTACTTATAATTGTTGACAGGACATCATCACTAATTTCTGACTTGTCATAAATCAGACAACACAATGTAAAAAGAAGCTTCAAGTGACTTTGGTTTACGATCGGGATCAATCTTGATATAATTTTTTGTTGAATAAGAATTGGTACCTTATCTACTATTTCAGTAGGGGTGCTTATTCTAAAGTCATTCTTTTCGACAATATCAGAACAAAATTCTTTGAATGCTTCGACATCATAACAAGCACTTATATAAAGTTTTAGTAAATCTTCTGGCCTGGGTGGAATTTTTGGCTTTCCGACCACTTCAGCGATTTTTTCCACCACAATATCGAGACCTAGCTCATACTTTACTCCAAACTTACAAACCAACTTTGAATCGTATTTCTTGATCTCTTGTTCGCTGATATTGTACCAAACCGGTAAAATTCTCTTACCGTCAATTTCTTCCTGAGAATAAAGAGCAGACAATTCATCTTTCGTCCATTTCTTTTTAAAAAAATCTGGGCTCAAAATAACAAGTCCATATCTACTCTCTTGTAGACCAGCATTAATTTTTGACCTGATTGAATCCCCAAGCTTTATCTCATATTTATCGAACCACACTTTGTAGCCTTTTGCTGTAAGATATAAGTAAAGAGGTTCTACCACTTCTTCTTTATTTTCTGATGCGTGCGAAATGAACAAATCAAACATGATATCTCCTCTCTACTACTTCATCAATCAAACAATGTCAGTAGTGTCCGGTTAAAAAAAAATAAAGAAGGTCTGAAAACACTTGAGAAACAGCGATTTTAAATTTGACCAAACAATTGATAAGCGCTTCATAAGAAATTATTCTGTAGTACAAGGGTCTAACAGGACACGAACACACTCGCCCCTGTAAATCATGAAACGGAACCACTTGGATGTAGAAAAAATGATTCGAGGATTCGGGCTTGGACGGTTTTATAATCTCTGTGTGTAGGCATTTGTAATAGAGAAAAAATGATAAGAGAAATTTACCATTCCGGTTCTTAAAACTGTCCAAGCCCCTTTAATATCAAATGAATCACTTCGTCAGTAAATGGGGTTTCGAAGAGTTTGGCATTATCCACTTGGTTCAATCCGTTTTGCAGTTCCGTATTCATCACAATTTTTAGTGCCTGTTGATACCTTTCTTCATAGTCTATCCCCCTCGAAGCTGCAAAGGTCATCATATCTTCAAGTCCAGGATTATTTTTTAACTGCCAAGCAAAAGTAAGTTCTTCGGGCACCAGTTTTTCTTCAATTAATCGGCATATGCTCCGAGTCACACCACCGAAGCCGCCAATCAAAAATATCGGCTTCGCCATCTTTATGGCTAGCACAACCTCTTCCAAAACTCCAGGCATCCAGCCTTTGTAACCCATCAGCCGTCCACCAGCAGAAATGCGGAAGTCACAACCTCCAATCATGGCCTTCCTCATCTCAGTGAGAGACCTACTCCAGACAAACGAATTTTTTGGGTCCGACGGTTTCAAGAACTGGGTAGTAGAGGCGACAAGGTCACGCACATCATCGGGAATGTCGTGCTCAACCATTGTTGCTACTTTTCGGTGTTTGGCCTTCCAGTCACGAAGGTCGTTTGTATCAGCAAGATGGATTGGCCACGCTATGTGATTGGTAAGATGCACCTTGAGACTTTTCAATCTGCTCTGCAATGCATGACCTTCTTGAAACAGGAATTCTGTAAATCCACCAGGTCTCAAGTCACCTCCATAGATCAGCTCAGCTCCAGAGCCAAGTACGTAACGGGCGACGTCCTGCATCAAGAGTCTGAGATGTTGAGCGGTTTGACCTAATTTTAGCAGTTCAAGGTCAGACGGTTCTGAAATGGAAACCCCCACTTTCTTGGCTGATAAATCAAGCATTGCGCTTGTGAGTGGCGTGTAGGGTTTCAATCCGAACTTTTCGAAGTGCCTCGCCTCCTCCTGATAAATCGGGGGGTCGGGATAGATGAAATCCAGGGAACCATCGTCTTCTTTTTCACTCTTCGCGGCAAGGCGAGCCAAGACGCAAGCTTCAGGGGGTCTCGCCGACAGGAAAGCATCGGCAGGAAACCATCCAGCCGCCCGATACTCAGATAGAGTTTCCCTAGAATAGAAGAAGCGAATCGACTCCAATAGAGCGGCCTGAAGAATGGCGAGAAGGTGTACCTCTTTGATCTGATGTTCTGCATCAACCGGGATCCGGATAGCTGGCAAGTTTGCCCCCAAAGGAAACCGACGATCTTCAAATTTCCCGATCAGATCGACTGCAATAATTGGACGCTCAGAGTCCTTCGCTGCGAGGATCTCGCGCTGACACCAATAGCGCGAGGAATATGAATCTGAATGAATCGCAACGAGAGTAGAGTCAGCGATGTGGGCTAAAATCTCAGCTTCGAATTCGTAACCTGCCGCTATATCGGTAGCATCAAAAAAATCCTGCATTGGACCCTTCTCGATCAATTCTTTCAAAGCAATGGCCACAGCAACTCCCTGTGCACCGTCTTTTGCGTGACTCAGAAACAATTTCAACGCACTGCCTTTGCCTCGATCAAGTTCCTTGCGCGATGCGTTGAGCCCGTAGCGATAAATCTCATGAAATATCGCTAAACAGGTTCGCTCCTTGAATGTCACCTTCGGAAACTCATATGTGCGGACAAAGTTCACCTGTTCGATACCATCGGAAAAATTAAAGGCTGTATTATCAAGTGCGACAGGAACGATGTCGGATCCTTCCGTCTTTGCCAAAACTTGAAGGTATTCAACCCATCGGTCATCACTCATACAGTTCTTTCCGATGAAGGCAAAAATGATCGCGCGCTTTGAACACACAACAACTTCTCCTGGAATATCATCATCTTCGCACGTTCTCACAAACACAGGAATATTCACTGATCTAGAAAATGGCCTATCAACATCCCGCCGAAGACATGCAAAGCATTCTTGAAATATCGGCTCAACCAGCCATTGATCAAGTGGGTGCCAGACAAAGAATATTGAGAGGGGGTTAATGTATTTTTTCACCATATTCGTAAAACATTTTAGCTCGCTAAAATAATTGTTAGCTTCGTCGCTTGAGCCACTCTCCCAGTTCAGTCCCCGTGTTGTTTTGATGATCTAAAACCATCCACACTGGGTTGGGGTGCCCACTAAAAGTGGCATTTACTATTCTTGGATATAGTCCTAAATACTCCTGTTCTGACCATTCAGCATTTGATTGATTGCCAACGTCTGGTAATATGGCAACATTCGGCAGTTTTTTCTTCTCGTCCGCAATCCCCAATTCCCAAGGTATCCAACGGCTATTTTTGCTGTTCGCAGTAACTAACACGACGAATTTATTGCATTGTGAGATTCGATCCTTCAGTTTCACTCCTGTCTCTGCCGATGTTTTTTTTGGGAGTTCTTTGTCTGTCTTGTCGATATATACCTTGGCACCAAAATTCTCAAGAAATCCTATCACCTGAGGCAATGCTTCTTTGTCTGTTGATGAATGAGACAGGAAAACGACCAGACCTGAAGCCCCAGCTCTTTTCTCGAAATAATGGCCCTCGACCAGTACCCCCTTGCCAAGGTTTTGAAACTCGGCCGTAGTGCTACTGAAGTATTTCATGCTGGCTTTAAGAATTAGGGTTGTGGTTAGAACGTCTCATTTCTCGACTCAGTTCGTATGCGCAGTTATCTTTGTCCTGAAAAGTAGCTTCAATCAAAAACGCCAATCGTTCCTTTGTTAACTTATCCCAAGGAACGACTGAAATCTTGGCTTCAGGTTTGAGCAGGTTATCAATAATCCGATCTGGCATATATGGGTAGAGCTGCTCATATTCCTTACGAGTGGTGACGCTGGTCCAAGATTTGCATTCCGGATGAACGATTTCTTTTTCCTCTGGATGTGCCACCTTAAAAAAGGTGCAATTAGTCGATGGAAGATTGATGACTAGGAGCCCCGACTTTTTGTTGATGCGCCCATCAAACATGCTGGAATACAGTTCCCAATCAACATGCTTTCTATACTTGGTCTCTGTTCCAACAAGTAGGATCGTAACCGTAGAGTTTGCTAGATACTCGTCCCGGATCTTCTCTCGGATATCTCGGCTCGGAAGGTTCTCATCGATGCCCCCAGTGTCAACAGCAGCATCTATAAAAATGCCATGACTAAGATTGAACTCTAGTAAATGGTTCTTGTAAGCTTGGTCGTTCCGATGGTGATAGCTTATAAACACCTTCCTCTTTGGAGTTGCAGCGTATGATTGAGTTTGCATAATTCAGGTCAGTAAGTTCACGAATTTTTTGTCAGCTTGAAAAGTTAGCTACTGTTGAGATTTCGCCTTGATGAAATCGAATTGATGAATGCGGATCCTCGCGGTCATCAGATCGTGAAAAATGGTGCGAAAGTGGTTTTGGGGTTTCGTTTTCTTGCGCTTGAGGAGAACTCGGTTCTAATCAAGTGATACGAATGCGGTGACGCAGTAGTTTGTTCGCATGTTTAGAGATGGAGACTCCATTACAGTTATTATTTATCATTTGCGTTAGACCCTTTTTTTCTAAGCTCATAACCATTTTTTAATGTAGTTAATCTCTTACTTTTTTCAATGTTTATGCGTAATTAATAACACCGGAAGAGGAATAATTCGAAAACAGTATGAGGGACTCACAGAAAGCTACTTGCTTTAAATTTTAACGCTGATAGCGTAGTACGACCTGAGGTCGTGTAGATGAAATGTCTGGTAAAACGGACACCTTGTTCAGTCAGCGGAGTCCTCCGACAAATGCAATAGGAGTAATCCTTTTTTGTGAAGCTGTCGGAAAAGTACCTGCAGGAAACTGTAGACTGGCCAGTGAGGAAACGCTGAATCTGCAAGTAGCAAAGGTGATTCTTATTATTTCTCAAAATAAAGAATTAGCGGATAGATTAATATATCTCCACTGGTGTCCGGTTGTTGAAAAAATAATTCCTTATAACAATCAATAATACAATAGGTTACAGCTAATGTTGAGCGCAATCGATTTGAAAATGCCTGTTATCTTCCATCATTTCATAATTCATAAAAAAGAAATGATTGATGAATACTGGAAAAACCGTTTTCGCACAACTGCAAGAACATTTGCCGCTTCATCAATTTCGCCAGTGTGTGAAGCGTTATGGTGGCAATCATAAGGTGCAATCGTTTACTTGTCTTGATCAATATCTGTGTTTGTTCTTTGCACAACTGACCTATAGAGAAAGTCTCAGGGATATTACGACCTGCTTGCTCGGTATGCAGACTAAACTCTATCACATGGGCATACGAGGCACAATAGCTCGAAGTACTCTTGCGGATGCCAATGAGAAACGAGACTGGCGAATTTATCAGGATTTTGCTCTTATCCTGATTCATCATGCCAGAGAACTGTATAGCAAAGACTCGTTTGGCGTCACATTACAGGAAACGGTGTATGCGTTGGATTCGACTACGATCAATCTCTGTTTAGCACTGTTTCCATGGGCAAAGTTCAGAACCCATAAGGGAGCTGTTAAGATGCACACTCTTTTGGACTTACGGGGCAATATTCCGTCGTTTATTGCCATTACGGATGGCAAGGTTCATGATGTCAATATCCTGGATATTCTCATGATTGATCCGGGTTCTTTCTATATCATGAATCGTGGTTATATCGATTTTGACCGATTATTTCATATCCATCAGTCCCAAGGATTTTTTGTTATAAGAGCGAAATCAAATTTAAGTTTTAAACGTCGATACTCACATCATGTCGATAAATCGACTGGTGTTCGATGTGATCAAACCATTATGCTTGCCGCTGTCAAGGCTGCAAGAGAATACCCTGATAAAATGAGACGTATCAAATTTACTGACACAGAAACAGGTAAGCATTACGTCTTCTTAACCAATAACTTTACGCTTTCGGCTCAAGTAATAGCCGAGCTCTATAAATGCCGTTGGCAGGTCGAGTTGTTTTTCAAATGGATCAAGCAACATTTACGAATCAAGGTCTTTTACGGTACATCGGAAAACGCAGTAAAAACACAAATATGGACGGCAATATCAGTCTATGTTCTTATCGCTTTGGTGAAAAAACGTATGAATTTGGATATCACTCTCTACACTTTTCTACAGATTTTGAGTGTCAGTGTTTTCGAGAAAGTCGATATTTTACAATTAGTTACGAATTCCACCGGCATAACTGAAGACACCTATATCTCTAACCAATTGAATTTATTTGACTTATAACCGGACACTAGTGATATATTTCATTTATATTATCTTATTAAACTAGCATAATCAGCTTGAGCGCTTACCATTGCGAATAAATTGTATAAGGTCAGCGGTGACGGAAAATGTAATGCGTCATTAAAACCATATTAAGCAAGATATATATTATGTGGGATGTTTTTATATGCCATGCTTCAGAAGATAAAGCTGATGTTGCGATACCACTAGTTACCGCACTTAATGAAATTGGTGTGAAAACATGGATTGATGAAAATGAATTGCATATTGGTGATGTTTTGAGAGAAAAAATTGAAGATGGCCTTTCTTTATCGACATATGGTGTTGTAATATTAAGTCATAAATTTTTTGCTAAAGAAAAGTGGCCAAAAAGAGAGCTAGATATACTTTTTTCATTGGAAACTAGTGAGATGAATAAAATTCTTCCAATCTGGCATAATGTAACAGTACAAGAAGTTTTAAAGTACTCTCCAATACTTGCAGGGAGATTTGGATGCAATTGGAATATTGGTCCCAAAAAAATTGCTCAACAAATATTGTTTTCTTTGATAAAGAATTCGGTTAAAGAAAAAGAAGATGATTTTGAGTCATTGAATTTTAGTGATTTTAAATATGATAAAATTAAAAAGTCGCCTTTAATAAATGAAAAGAATACTGATAATCGGATAATGTCTTATTTTAATACATTAGCTGAAATAGGCCAGTACTTTGTTGATAGGACCGGTGGTATTAAGATGTCTTTGCCAATATTATTTACATGTGTTGAATCTGCGATATTTGAGATGGATACTATTAAAAATTCGTACAATCTGGAACTAATTGGGAGACTAAAGAAAGCTGCTATAATGGCAAAGTGGATTGCCATGTTCCGCCCAATACAAATAATTCATATTGATGACTCAACAATATCTTTGCAGATGATTTGTGCAAATGAGTTATTTGCAATATTTATTGCACTAACTTATCTTGATGCTGAAATAAAATTTCCTTATCTTCAGGACAAAGAAATAAGTAATGTATTATACGCGTTTAGATTTAGGAAAATGGACGTCGAAGAAATCATGCTCAGAATTCAGAGGTTAATAGATAATTATAAAAAAAGTCAATAAAGGGGGCTCCTCAAAATTGGGAAATTTAAGCACTGGAAGCGCTTACTATCGCTAAACATTCCCTCATGAAAAAGCAGAAATAATCCTTTAAAGTACTGCAAAATAACTATTTAAAAAAATACTTAATCCTGATCTAAGGTAGCAGCACTTCATAGTCTAATGAAAGTGACTGATTTTTCGATAATAATCGTTAAAATTATAACACATTATATTAAATTAGCATATAACAGCCATTTTTGACCTCTTAACGTGCTATTATTTCCGAATTCTGAAGTGACCCCGATAACAAAAACATTTATTCAACTATTTCGGAAAATGTTTGTATTAAGATGTTGAACGCCACAATATCCGCTATCAGAGGAAAGTGTTTACGTATAGCAGGTAGATCAATATTATGCCAAACCGGGTGAATGATTTTATTTCTATTAGACTCATCTTCTAAAGTAAAAAGTGCAGAGAGATTTCTCTTTCAGTCCAAATCTTCCGTGCGAAAGATGGACTATTAACAGGTATACCCTGTTTTGAACTGGCTACTACGTACTCAATGCTTTGATGCAGGCTGCCACCAGGTGATATGGCAAATTCATCATACCACACTTTAATCCGTGAGATCTCAACGTCACATCGAGAGGACGTACAAAAGAATCTTTATCTTCACTGGCATGACAGATAAACACATCGCACATATTTGCTACAAATAACAACTTTTTTACCCCAACCAGATATTACCGCTGATGGAAATCTTAACAGGATTTATAAGCCAGATCCTGAAGACTCTACCTACGAGCCTGTAATGATTTCATACATCTTCTGTCGATAATTGATAAGCTTCTTGTTGACTTCCAATAAGTCACGCTCCAGTTCGTTATATTGAGGAAACATTCTCTGAATGTCTTGTGGGTGAATATTTACATTGACTTCCAACTTCAATTGATTTTCATACCAGCGACGAAACCTTGCCTGCCACAACGTTAGATGAGGGCGGATACCCAGATTAAGTACCTCAATAGATAAGCGAATGATTTGTTCAGTGTCTTTTCTTCGAAACTTTTGCACAGGAACATCCTTGATAAGCTCCCGGGTTATAGTAAAAAAGTTGAACCAAGAGTCATAAATCTCTGAAATAAGATCATTAGACATATCAATGGGAAGACCGATTTTTCTTGTGCTTAATTCAACCCATATTTTGTAAGCAATTTGTTGGTCAGTTAGATTTGGTTTTAATTTAATTTTCTGATCACCAAGACCCAATTCCGCCTCGTTGATTTCATAAGATTTCCAGAAGCGTTTAGGTAATCCGATAAGCCGAAAAAATATGATGAGTACAACGAGTACTCCAATCCCACTCACAACCAACGAGTCAGCATGAAACTTAAAATCAAGTGAATCGCTAAGTGTAAGTTCAATTAGATTCACAGACTTGTTAAGCTCTGTAGTCGCAACTGTAGCGACAAGTATGGCTAGCATTGGTTGTTATATTTCATATAGTCACGAAGATTATTGATAAATTTCTCGAGTGTAATCCTTCGTTGATAGGCATTCTCAATTGCATCTATGAGCGATTGAGCGGTTGATGGATACGGGCTGCATCGAGAATAGCAATACACTTGATGTTAAGAAATAAAACATTTACGTCGGACATTGACCATAATTACTCTGCAATAATATATAATTTAAGTTTTCAAACTGAACCTGCTGCGAAAGAAATAAGTAAAGAATCTTGTTAAATTGATTCATAGAGTGATGTATAACAATGAGTCAATATCGCACATATGCTGTATAGCCTTGCATTTTATTAGGCTCAGCAGTCATATTTGACCTTGCTCAACGAAGATCAGCTCTCTCCCTTCTATAAGTTTTTTAAATACTTGAAGAGGCACCCCAAAAAGATTTTCATTTTTGTAGAATTCATCTCGAGACTCATAATATTGAATGGCTCTTGATCTGTCTTGCAGTAGAGTAACCAACTGAAGAATTCTATCATCTTTTCCAAAATTGTTAACTATTTTTTTTACTTCTGGGTTTTCAAAAAAATGCTTCAGTTTTCGGAGAAAGACTTTGGATCCGCCCCCCTCTAGCCTACCTCGAAAGTAAAACAAGTAACGCCAAACCGCAATAATCGGATCAATTTTATCCAATAAATGAAAGAATAGATAAATATTTTGAGATGCATTTTTTTTCATTTCTATATACTGCATCATAGACGCTCTATTTTGGTCGCTTAAATACATCCAAATAAACTCATTAGCAATTCGCTCTCGTTCATTTGGTAAAACCGTACGAAGTCTTTCTTCAGCAAGAATTCTGGCAGTTTTTCTCTCTTTTAAGGATAAGCTAGTATAAACTGGAATATCTCCCAGAATAACCTCATTAAGTTCGTGATATGCTATACAACGCGCTAGTTCGCTAGTTTCTTCTTCAGGTAATCCATGATTAAAAGTCGGCATTAGACAATCAGCAGAATGCGCGATGGAAAGAATATGATCGTAGATAGATCTAATGGGAACTTTTGGCTTGAAAGACTCCAATCGTACTTTCTTCCCCGATCGAGGCAATTTTTTTAAAATATTAATAATACATAACCGCCTATATGATGGTAGGGATATAAATTCACCCTTTAGATCTTCAAGTAGATCAACCGTATAGTCGTAAACATTTCCAACGGCAGTTGTTGTCACAATCTTAACTTCATTAAGACAGGATAACAGCGTTGAAAGACCGTCTTCATAAGATTTCCGAAAGTCTGCATATTTCCTATCCAGCAAGAAAAGAGGAAGTTCGCAATCTTCCATCATAAGAGGAATTACCTGAATAGAGCCAGACTGTACTTGCTTTGAAAATTTCGTTAGCCACTCTGTCTTAACCCACTGTGAAGCAATTGCTTTCGGTGTTAATAGTAGCAACAAATAATCTGAACTGTTAAGTCCTTCCTGAATACCTGATAAAATACTTTCGCCTAAAGAAATATTCTTATCGTCAATCCAAATATCTATTCCATGTGAACTAAGATCCGAGCCAAGACGGTCAGCAATTTTCTTATCATCTCGAGAGTAACTCAGAAAAACCTGTATTTTCTTTTTATTCAGCATTGATATCGTTATCAAGGAAATAAAAGACAACTTATATTTATAAAATACGTAATAATCAGTCAGGATTCAACAAAATCGAAACACTTACTTGGACGATATTTTTGTAATTCAGTTTAGATAATGTCATTACGAAAAGAAGTCGTGTAGTCGAATTATCCGGTAAATCGGACTCGTTTTTCAATCAGCGGAGCTCACCAACAGATGCAAAAGAAGTGATCCCTTTGTATGAAACTGCCGCCGGCCTCGTGAGTAACCGCTGAATCTGAAATTTTCCTAAAGCTCACAGAGTATCCTCTTCGTATTCAACTTTAATGCCGATAATGTATTTTATGATAATTAGTGTCTGAACGAAAAGACGCTATGATATTATATAATAATATGTTATATTGATATTTCAAGATCGAAAATATTTGAAAATTTCAGTGAATCCTTGATCAAAAGCGTAATAACCCCTGATTATAAGCATTGTTGACTGAAA
>CAINOC010000103.1 GCA_903851385.1 uncultured Chlorobiaceae bacterium
CAGTCAACAATGCTTATAATCAGGGGTTATTACGCTTTTGATCAAGGATTCACTGAAATTTTCAAATATTTTCGATCTTGAAATATCAATATAACGTATTATTATATAATATCATAGCGCCTTTTCGTTCATACACTATATATCATATAGCGCCTTGATATACCTATACTTAAGTTGTATTTAAGGCTTTGTTATGAAGCTATTGGAGTTGATGGATGGGACGGTGAAGGTCTTATTTATTTTTTCATCCGATCTCTGGCACCCTATTTCTTTCATAAGGGCACCTCTATTTATTGCTGAGATAAGAGATGGAAGGCAAACTTTGGCTGCAGGCTGAAACACACTAAACGGTTCAGTCTTTCCATAGGGTTGCCAAAAATCTACCCCTTCACCTGACACCAGTTGCCTGAACAAGGCAAGGCAAAAACATTATGACCTCGGGGAGTATCCGTTTGTGATCGGAAAATAAGAACTGGCCGTTTGGTGCATGAGATTTGAAGAGGTTTCGCCATCACATCTCGAGGATGTTAGGCGAACAAGAACAACTCTTATTCTAATTTTATTTGTAACCATGTACTTCCGGGGGTTTCTTCTACGGTGATGTATCCGTTTTGAAGACGATACGTGAGCTGGCTATGGTGTTGAGGACTGGAAAGGACATTGGGATTAAAAATCGCATACGACACGCCCCCTTCATGCCTTACCGCCATATTGAGCAGACCGGGATGACCTTCGCGATGGATCCTTGCTCCGACTGCATGAGTAAAGCTATAATCGGTTTTATGCGAAAAACCGGGATAGCGGTGAGCGACCTCGCGAAAATCCAGCAGTGCCGCATCGCATGCCACCTTGTAGAGCTTGCGCTCGATAACGACGCACTCTTCCTTGTCGAAGCCTGCATCGCGAAGGAATCCCGAACACCAGTGATACGCAGATTCATAGACAGTCGTCTCTACCGTATCGCTACCATACCAGACACCGAATGAACCATCAGAATAACGGCTCTCCTGCCAGTTTTTGAATGGCCAGGTTATAGCATTGAACCATAGAGCATCTTCAAATGGACGGTTGATTGCCGGAAAGCTCGATTGATACGGTTGCGGTTTCGAATGGAATTCAACCTGTTCGGCCATGAGGCGCTCCTCAGGATTATCAGTCAAATCGTCGAATAGATCAACACTCTCTCTCAGCGAAACGATGTTACGGAACAGGCTTTGATGAATATCAGCTATAGAGAGATGTGAAAATAACTGGTCCATAACAGTCAAACTCCTTTCGCATGATCCAGATAGGAGCGCACCAGCAAAAGACCTGCGAACCCCCACTCTTTGATCACTTCCACAGGAGTAAGATTATCAAAAGCTTTGTTCCGGGTCGAAATCCAGCGATAAGCGAGTTCCCGGTTTTTTGGAAACAGCAAGCGAAGATTCTTATGGATAGCCAGCAAATGACCGACTCGGTCATACTGATCACGACTGGCTCCTATCGGTTCACCCTTGCGGTAACGAGATAACGCCGCCCGGTTAGTTGAGGCAAGCCCTAAAAGCATTGCCTGATCCTCTGTAGTCAGGTTCCAGTGGTCGAACAACGTTAAAACCATTTTGGCTAAAGCGCCTCGATCGTTAGATGCGAGCACCTGAGGCTCAAGCATTGCACCCATTCCCCCCCCTGCATTTGATGTACTGATATTTCTTAAGAATATAACGACCTGTTGCTATTAAAACAAAAAATGTTTCAATAGCAACAAACCCCGAAAATCCTCCGACGCAGAATAGAAGCCAGGCAAAACATAGCAACGGGCAGGAACATAAAAATATTTTTTTATAATGGCAGGATTACTTAAATTCAATCAATAATGTAATCAACCCTTAATCACGTGGCCATGAGCAATATATCTGGAGCTTTTACCGGCGGGGCTGAAGCCTACGGAAAATTTTTGGAAGTTTTCATCGATGGACACTGGTGGGTAGTTGGTGATGCATTGGAGAACGTTGGAAAAACAACAAAACGTCTGCTCGTTAATGCATATCCTTTCATTTACGGAGGCGCATCGGCATCATCAGGGTTAAGAGGTTCTTCACCTGAGGTGGCCGGTTATGCAAAGCCAGGCAAAGACATTGAAAAACGATTCAACGATTAAGTAGAGACAATCGCCTGATCTTCCTTTAAAAACGAGGCTTTAAGCCTCGTTTTTTTATTCCCCATTATTACTCCTCACCACTCCCCTTTCGCACGCTCTTTTGCCATGCAATGTTTTCTATAAATTGTACATTGTAGCATTGGTCTACCGTCTGCAACAGGAGACATAGCGCCACCAAACAATACCATTTAAGCATCGGTATGAAAGCTACCCTCAGCTGCAGTAAACTGAAAAAGATCTACAACAAACGGGAAGTTGTAAAAAGCTCATCCATAGAGGTCAAGCAGGGTGAGATTGTAGGGCTTCTCGGGCCGAACGGCGCTGGCAAGACCACGACGTTCTATATGATTGTCGGCCTTGTACGTCCTAACGGCGGTGATGTGTTTCTTGATTCGACAAACATCACCCGCTTTCCCATGTACAAACGGGCAAGGCTTGGAATTGGTTATCTCCCCCAGGAAGCCTCTGTTTTCCGCAACTTGACGGTGGAAGAAAACATTTTGAGTGTGCTTGAATTCACCTCCCTTTCAAAACCCGAAAGGAAGGAAAAAACCGATATGATGCTGGAAGACCTCAATATTGCAGGGATTCGCAAAAGCATGGGATATGCACTCTCTGGTGGTGAACGGCGGCGTACGGAAATAGCAAGAGCTTTGTCGCTTAACCCGAAATTCATCCTGCTTGACGAGCCTTTTGCCGGAGTTGACCCCATAGCGGTCGAAGATATCCAGCAGATTGTTGAAGGACTTGCCAAACGCGACATCGGGGTGCTCATAACCGACCATAACGTGCATGAAACCCTTTCCATTACCGACCATGCCTATCTGCTTTTCGATGGAAGCATCTTTATGCATGGCAGCCCGGAAGAAATAGCCTCCAACCCGAAAGTACGGAAAATGTATCTGGGCGAAAAATTTACTCTTGACAGATATTAGGCCAGGATTATATATTTTATGTATGCAACTTTCTATCGTTTTTTCAGTGTTTTGTATATAAGTGAAGCTTACCATCCTGGTTTGTAATTTCCTTTATAAGACTATATCAAACTGAACTGCCGGAGTCAATGCTGCAATGAATATCCTTCTGATCTACCCCGAATTCCCAGACACCTTCTGGAGTTTTAAGCACGCCCTTAAGTTTGTCAACAAAAAAGCATCGCTGCCACCGCTTGGCCTGTTAACAGTAGCATCAATGCTGCCTGAAAGCTGGGAACGGAAACTGGTGGATCTTAATGTATCTACCCTTACTGCAAAAGACATTGCATGGGCTGACATGGCATTCATAAGCGCCATGGCCGTTCAGCAGGAATCGGCAAGAAAAATCATTGAAATGTGCAACAACGCTGGCCTGAAGGTGGTAGCGGGCGGACCACTTTTTACGTCGGAACTGGAAGCCTTTCCGACCGTCGATCATTTTGTGCTGAACGAAGCTGAGCTTACTCTTCAGCCTTTTCTTGAAGATTTGAGGAACGGGTCGCCCAAAAAAATTTATTCTTCTGAACTCTTTCCGGATATTACCCTTACTCCCGCTCCGCAGTGGCATTTACTCGATATAAAGAAGTATGTCGCCATGGCGGTACAGTTTTCGAGGGGGTGCCCTTACCGTTGCGATTTTTGCAATGTAACAGCACTTTTCGGCCATAAAATCCGTACAAAAACAAGCGCCCAGATTATTGAAGAGCTTGACGGAATAAAACGACTGGGATGGCGCGACAGCATCTTTTTTGTGGACGATAACTTTATTGCCCACAAAAGCTATCTGAAAAAAGATTTGCTGCCCCGTTTGATAGAATGGCAAAAAAACAACAAATCAACCACTAAATTTTTTACCGAATGTTCGATCAACCTGGCTGATGATCCGGAGCTTATGTCGCTCATGGTACAAGCAGGCTTCTTCCAGGTCTTTATCGGTATTGAGACTCCTGACGATACAGCACTCGAAGCTTGTGGAAAAGAGCACAATACTTCAAGAGACATGCTTGGAAACATCAAAAAAATCCAGCAGGCAGGCATGGAGGTGCAGGGTGGCTTTATTGTCGGTTTTGACAGCGATACCCCGTCAATTTTTCAAAAGCAGGTCGAATTTATCCAGAAAAGCGGCATCGTAACTGCCATGGTGGGCATCCTTCAGGCACTGCCCGGCACAAAGCTTTACGAACGCATGCAAAAAGAGGGCCGGCTACTGCACAACTCAAGCGGAGATAATGCCGACAGCAATACCAACATTATCCCAAAAATGGACCTGGAGATTCTGCGTAAGGGATATACCGACATGATGACGCAGCTCTACGCTCCAAAACAGTATTATACAAGAATCCGAACCCTGCTTCGTGAGTACCGGACTCCTGCCCTCAATGGCAGCTTCCGCTTCAGCAACATCCTTGCGTTTGCCCGTTCAACTGTACTGCTCGGCGTTGTAGGACGCGAGCGTTATCAGTACTGGAAAATGCTGATATGGACATTTTTCAACCGCCACAGGGCACTGCCGCATGCGGTAACGCTGGCCATCTATGGCCACCACTTCCGCAAAGTCTGCAGACTGCATCTTAAAGAGGCAAGAAAAACTGCGGTGTAACTTCTTGCAGTCAAATCGTGGGGATTGTTTCTACTTGCTTTCGTAATACCGATAGTAACAATCTTCATGACACGGTGAACGATTCTTCTCTGGACATCGCATCGTCCTGATATGCAACACGTTCTCCCTGCAATACATATGCCTCTGCAACAAAATCCTTTCTGGTATTAAACATGTCCCCTTCCGGGAGTTTACAAGCCACAAGAAGACGGGATTCCAAGTCTTCATGGCGTTCCAATGAGCTGTCGGCTAAAATATGACGTACCTGGATGTCTGTATCGAAAAGCTGTCGCGACACCAAAAGCGCTCTATGACAGTCGACAGGGTCTTTTTCAGCACACATCAGTGCAATGCGGTATCGCTTCATCCCTTCAGTAACGCGATCTATTCCTTCCAGAAATAGTGGTTCTTTTGCCAGTAGCGTATACTGAACTCTACCATGTTTGTAGCAGGCTGGATTGTCACTTCGTGCTCCCAACTCTTTTCCAAGAAAGATATACGCTATGCCAGCGGCCTCCAATGCATTTTTCAAAGCTTCACGTGAGTAGTGCGGTGCATATCGGCTATAGGGGCGAGACCGAACATCACAGAGGGCTGTGATATTATGCTGGCGCAACAACGCGATAAACGCAGCGGTGTCATGATTGGAATGACCTATAGTATAAATTTCGTTCATCTCGATAGCACCAGCTTAATGAGCATGCTGACATGAATCAGCGGTAACTCCTGATTTCATGATGGTAATCAGGGAATGTATATAATCCATTAACCTGCATCCAATACCCATTTATTTTGCCATTGTCCCAAGGGCTGCTCAAGCCTAACCGCAAATAGACTTCAGACTGTGAACAAATAAAGGCTTTCAGGGTATTCAACCCATCTGACATATGGATACTCTCAGCAAAACCGCGAAACCCAAGGTCAGTTATAGAGATATATCTAAAAGCCCGACCTGAATTATCAGTAAAATTTATCTTTATTTTCTTTTGATTGTATCCACCTTCAACAATATCTATTTTATCCGGCTGTATTTTTATTGTGATTATAGACTTGCCTATAGAATGATTTATTGGAATGTGCTTTTGTTTGTCCGCCAATGCAATCTGAAATCCATGTTCTACGGTATCACATAATCCAGCATGTAACGCAAGCTTAAACTCTGAAGAAGTACAGTGCCCCATACAGGATAGATTTTTATACGACATGTCTTCCTGATGTGGAGCTGAAGGATTTTGAACCGGAGTAAATTCGCCGGTCAGGATCGCACCGGGAACAATGTTCAGACTTTTACAGAATGACGCATTAAGGTAGGGCATGGGACGAATGCATTGGCCGGTTGTCAAATCAATCCCTGCAGTACCAACAATCTTCGGATTCGAGAACCGGGTAAAATCGGTAATAATAATTTTTTGCATACCAATTGAATTCATAGAGTTGATAAATAAATACACTGTTATCACATCTATAATACAAATTAATACCAAGAACTTCCAGAATTATTATTTTGACCGACATGTGCCTGACAAAATCGATCACTTGCTCTCATCACTTTCGGCAACCGGTTTGATGAACATGGTTTGTTGTTTATCTTTTTTAAAAAACGAACCCATTGCGTAGCAACCCCTGAAATTTCATGATAGCTGAACACTTGCTTTTTCAATCTGACGGAGGATTTATCCGGATCCCGATATGGGGGCACATTCCTCTGAGCGTTCCACTGAAAAAAATTCTGTCCCACCCCTCGTTTCTGCGCCTTAAGGGGATACGGCAACTCTCCTTCTCACAGCAGGTATATCCTGGTGCAACCCACACACGCTTCGAGCACTCTATAGGTGTGTATCATCTGATGAAGCTGATTCTTCAGCGTATGCTGACAAGCCCCCTGGCGCTCAACCTTCAGGATGAAAACTTTCAATTCAACGATCAGAACTGCCGGGTTCTGCTTTCAGCCTGCCTGCTGCACGATATCGGGCACTTTCCCCATGCCCATATCATTGAGGAACAGATTCCCCTGTACGGGAATGAACCGGTCTTTTCACATCATGAAGAGCTTTGCTCTCGCTTTATTTATGAGAAAAATCAAGGGGTCCCGACAATAGCAGAAATATTGAAGGAGGATTGGAAGGTATCACCAGAATCGGTCATTAAGCTCATTACGGGCAGTTCTGAAACCCGATTCGGAAAACTTATCAGCGGTACGCTTGACCCGGATAAAATGGACTATCTGATGCGCGACGCACACCACTGCAACATTCCTTATGGAAGCATCGATATTGAACGGCTGATTGAGTCATTTGTGCCCGATCCAGAGCGTGAACGGTTTGCCATAACTGAAAAAGGGATTGCGCCGCTTGAAAGCCTGCTTTTTGCAAAATACATGATGATGCGCAACGTCTACTGGCATCATACCAGCAGGGCTCTATCGGCTATGCTTCGCAGGCTTCTGCAGGATATTGCCAGCGAAGGGCTTCTGTCACCTGAGGCCATGCGTGAACTTTTTTACGGCAATGCAGATGACCGCGTGCTCCATGAACTGAGGGGGCTTATACAGGAAAAAAGCCATCCTCTTGGAACCCTTCTTGAGGATATCCTTATGCGCAGGGTGTACAAGAGGGCAATAACCGTACAACCCTACCTCGATAACTCTGCTCAGGCTGATGAGCGCTGGTTCATCTATAATGCTGACAGCACAATGCGCCGGGCAATGGAACTTGAGATCTGCGACCTCCTCAACACAAAATACCATCTCGGGCTGCATGGTCACGAGATACTCATTGACCCGCCTTCGAAAAAAGATATTTTTGATTACGCCGATCTGAAAGAGCTCAGGGTCTATCCTACCCGTTCTGAACACATCCACTACAACCTGCAGCTTGAGTCGGAATACATCCGGTTTGACGATTTGAACGAGTCGGTGTTCCGATCAGACTTTATTCTCGCCTTTGAACGCTATACCAAAAAATTCAGACTCCTCTGCCGCCCGGATCTGGTAGATCGCATCGTAGAATGCCGCGAAGAGATTATGAGTATGTTAAAGCAGTAAAATCTTTATATTATTTGAAAAACTAAACCTCATCGTACTATGGAACAACAGGATAAATACTACAAGGGGCTTTTTTTCGGTGCAGCGCTTGGTGCAGCTGTGGGAACAATCATGGGATTACTGTTCGCTCCGTATAAAGGGAGTGAAACCCAGCAGATTATTTCAGGCAAGGTCAAACTTGCGCTTGACAAGGCATCCGAACTGTACGAAAGCAATGAGAACGATGGCGTGTACAACAATGATGCAAAAAAACGCTCTCAGGACATCATCGATACTGCTCGTGACGAAGCCAAAAAAATTCTCAACGAGGCAAACAGCATTATCAAGGAAATCAAGGGATATCCAAAAGCCCAGGAAAACTGATTTATGCTGACTTTCATCAGCGATAACACAGCACCCGGCAGCACGGCAAAACATGCCGTGTTGCTTTTGCACGCTTTTCCTCTCTCTGCTGCCATGTGGCAGCCACAGATTGATGCCCTTTGCAAAGCAGGCTTTACGGTTATAGCGCCTAACGCCTTTGGCATTGACGGCTCTCTGGAAAAAGAGAGCTGGAGCTTTACCGACTATGCCCACGAGCTTTCTATACTTCTTGATTCACTCAAGATTGAGAAAGCGACGATTGTCGGGCTTTCAATGGGCGGTTATCAGGCGTTTGAATTTTACCGGCTTTACCCTCGGAAAACCGCCTCTCTGGTTCTCTGTGACACTCGTGCGGAAGCTGATGCCCCTGAGGCCCGAACCAGCCGGGATGAGTTCATTAAAGCGGTAAATAGTGCCGGAGCTGAAGAAGCAATAAGGCGAATGATACCGAATTACTTTACTGCTGCGACCTACACTACAAGGCCGGACCTGGTTGCACAAGCCGAGAATATCATCAGAAAACAGCCCGCAAAGGTCATTACTGCAGCAATGCGGGCAATCATGATGCGAACTGACGCAAGCTCACTCCTTTCAACCATCCACTGTCCTGTTCTGGTGCTTGCAGGGGATGATGACAAAGCAACCCCTCCGGAAATAAATAGAAGCATAAGCTCCGGAATTTCGGGCGCACAGTTCCGGCTGATTGCTGATGCGGGGCATATTTCGAATATGGAACAACCAGAGGAGTTCAACTGTGCACTCCTGGACCACATCGAAAAAGTCCGGATAAAGTAACGTTCAGACACGCATCTATCGGACTTCAAGACCTTCAATCATTTCAAAGAAATTCGGAAACGAAACTCCAACGACATTGATATCGGTAATATCAAGCTCACTGCCTGTTGCTTTGGCTGCAATGGCAAAGCTCATGGCAATCCGGTGATCATCAAAGCTGTCAATAACAATCGATCCTGCAGGTGTTGCAATGCGTCTCTTGACAATAAAGCCGTCAGGGTACTGCTCGCAATCGAAACCAAGACGCTGAAGATTAACCACAAGAGCATCGATCCGGTCACTCTCTTTAGTTCTCAGTTCGGCAGCGTTATGGAGTTCAAACCGGCCGGATGCAAATGCTGAAAGCACGGCAAGCATGGGAATTTCATCAATAATAAAAGCAACCAGCTGCGGATCGCTGATCACGAGAGGCGCAAGCTCCTGGTTGTTGCGAACAAGAATGTCGCCAATGGATTCACCACCGATCACTCGCTCATTTTCAATTGAAATACCAGCACCGGCGTCCAAAAGGATAGCAAGGTAGGCCGCCCTGGTAGGATTGAGGCAGACATCCCTGATGATGATTTCTGAACCGCGCGCAAGCAACCCAAGCGCAACGATAAAACATGCGGCAGAAGGGTCGGCAGGAATATAGAAGGGTTTTGCGGCAATACGTTTTCTACCCGGCACTACAATAATCCGTTCGTTCTCATTCACCAGCGTCTCCAGGCCGAGCATCACTTCGGTATGGTCACGCGAACGCACTGTTTCGATAATCCTTGTTTCACCTTCGGCATGAAGAGCGGCAAATGCTACAAGCGACTTCACCTGAGCTGAGGGCACAGGAAGGCTGTATTCAATAGGCTTAAGCTCTTTTTTACCTGTTATTCTGATCGGGGCAGTACCTGATTCAGAAAGTTCAATAGCCGCGCCCATAAGCCTGAGCGGGTCAGCCACCCTTTTCATTGGACGCTTCATCAGTGAACTATCGCCTATCAGCTCACTTGCAAAGGGCTGTGCTGCAAGAATACCGGCAAACATCCGCATGGTGCTGCCTGAATTGTTGCACATCAGCGGAGCAGAGGGAGAGTTAAAACTCCATAATCCTTTTGATTCTATGACCACTTTGCGAATACGACGGCCGTATGCTCCCTCCTCCTCGAACTGCCTGATCGAAATTCCTGCATCCTTCAACACGCTGAGGGTTGACTGATTATCAAATCCTCCGGAAAAGTTGGTGATCTCCGTTGTCCCTTCTGATAAGGCAGCTATTAGTGCCGCACGATGGGAGATCGACTTGTCGGGCGGTAACGCTGTGACTTCACCTTTGAACACTCTCATGAGCCAATAGATAGTGGTGTTTACAAAAAAAAGCAACTCCCGTTAAGGAGCTGCTTTGCATAACTGCTGCGATCAGTAGATCATGAATTGCGTTCTTCATTTGCCCGCTGGGCTCTACGCCTGCTTCTCGAGCGTTTCAAACGACCATCAATCGATGGTTTAACAAAGTATGCGTTTGCACGAAACTCCTTTAAAACACCTGCACGCTCATATTTTTTCTTGAAGCGTTTCAGCATTTTATCAATCGATTCATTATCATTTATCTGCACACTAACCAATGTAATTCACCCCCTTTTAAAAGATCAACGTTTAAGTTTTAATTTAATAATATCCGTTATGCTCTCAGAATTTTTTTCTTTTGAAGAAGCCAGCTGCACATTTTCCAGAAGCTGTTTTCTGCCGCTTTTTGCAAATTCGACAATAATCACGAAAGCTCCACTGCCCGTGGCCTGTTTTTCCCTGACAACTCCAACTTCACCAAGCGCCTTATGAAAGAGCGCGTCACCTTTAGCGTAAATACCATGAGGTGAGTATATCTGACAATCTTCGGCCTTCAACTCTTCCGGACTGACTTCCCTGTCAATCTGTATCTGCCATTCCCTAAGCAGAAATACCTGATTGCACTCCGAACAGCGAATCCAGTACTGGTTTTCAGCAGGAGGCGGCACATCGCCTGCGCCATTCTTCCCTTCTTTAGGCTTCTTGACCTGAACTGCTGTCAGAAAATCGTCGTCTTTGGGTTTATCACTCGGAATCCATTCGCCAACAAACGTCTTGTCGGTAAGTTGACCGCATCCTTCACAGAAGCAAGCCTTAATCTTACCCTCTAAAATGAACTGCCTTTTTCTGGACTCTACCTTCATATAATATTGCTGGTTGTTAACCCGCTCATCAATCGTCGGGATCTATTCTGTTTTCATCCATTGATTGTATGGGCCGGGGTGTACCATACCTGACATTTTTTCCAGCTTCACTGCGCAATATAGTGTATCGCACATTAAAAAAAAGCGGAATGTTAGAGAGGCCCTTAATTACGTAAATCTCCCCAAAAAAGCAACCATATAATTTGAGGGCACTTACTTATGGGTTAATGCATCAATAAGATCTGATTTAGTAAGCAGTTGAAGCTTCCCATCCGATAGACTGATCAATACTCCGGATGCACTTTGCTGCAACTTGTCGGATAATTCTGAAATCGTTGCCTCCGGTTTGCACACTGAAAAAGGCTGTTCCATGAACCCGACAACTTTTGAGTTCATCGCTTCATCGTTTTCTATAAGAATAGAGAGAATTTTGTTCTCACTGATACTGCCAATCGGTGCGTTATAGGAAACAATGGGAAGCTGGGAAACATCGTTCTGCTTCATCATTTCAAAGACTTCAGCAAGGGTGTTTTCGGGATATGCGAAAATCAGGTCTCTGCGTACTTTCAACTGTAGAATATCTTCCGCTGTAATTTGTTCAAGAGCTGATTTCGCCTTGCGGTAAAAGCCCCTTTTCCGCATCCACTCATCATTGTACATTTTGCTCAGGTAATAGCCGCCGAAATCATTCATCACCGCGACAACACAATCGTCCTGACCATATTCTTCTCCTGCCTGAAGCGCTGCACTCATCACTGCACCGGATGCGCCACCGGCAAAAACAGCTTCAGCCCGCAAAAGCTCGCGACCGCAGTTAAATGCGTCATAGTCGCTTACCTGTATAACATCATCGATAACCGTTGGGTCCCAGAGAGAGGATTGCTGCATGGAACCGATTTCCTCAAGTTCAGTAAAAACCGGATTGGCCGGCTTTGCATCATTCAAAAGGTTTGCATAAACAGAGCCCTGTGATTCAACGCCGATGATGCTGATTTTCGGATTTTTTTCTTTCAAATAACGACCCAGACCGGAAGCCATCGCACCAGAGACCATAGATACAAAAACATGAGTAACCTTGCCATCTGTCTGACGAAAAATTTCGCTGCCGGTAGCGTCACTATGCACCTGGATACTGACGGGATTGTTATACATGCCGGTAAAAAAGGCGTTCGAAACACTTTTTACGAGACTTTCAGCTACATTCATGCAGCTGCGCGGCTCTTCAGGCAGGGCATCAGAAGGGGTGATGACGAGTTCCGCACCGAGGGCTCTGAGCACTTCCTGCTTCTCTCTTGAAATTTTATCAGGGGCCGCCAGAAGCAGCTTGTACCCCCGTCGAACTCCGGCCATGGCCAGGGCGATGCCGCTGTTGCCGAACGTCCAGTCAACAAGGGTCATTCCCGGATGAATCTGTTGGCGCTCTTCAGCATCAGTGATGAGGGCAGATGCTACACGATAATAGTTGGAACAAGCCGGGTTCATATACTCAAGCTTAGCCATAACCTTTGGCTGAATGTGACGGGCCATCTGTTTGACAAGAACCAGCGGTGTAAATGCAGCAAGCCCGAATATATCGTGGTTCGACATGATAGTAATAGCTGAATATTTGTTTAAAGTGACAACAAGCCCTGATAACTCTCCAAGAAAATATACATTAATTGCTCAATTCACGATAGCAGAGGAATAAGGGGCTTTCAGGTTTGAAAATCAGTAACAAAATATGTTTTTTTACTGAAAGTTCCGGAACCAGGGCAACAGACCTCTGTAACTAAAATACAGCATTCGCTTTATGGACAACCCAAAATCGGGCCTTTCTGCAAGAGAAACACCTCCCGAAAACATGACAGAAGCCCTGATTTCCCTTGAAAACCTTTCTGCAAATGCACGTCTTATCCGCGAACGGATAGCCGGCAAGGCACGTATCATGGGCATCGTCAAAGCAAATGCCTATGGCCATAATGTGCACAGGATTGCTGAAGCGCTTGAAGCATTGGGTACCGAGGATTTCGGGGTCGCGAATATCCATGAAGCCATTGAACTCAAAACCGGGGGGGCGCTTAAAAACCCGGCAAGAATTCTCGCTTTTGCCTCACCGCTTCCCTCCCATATTGAATTTTTTCTGAAATTCGGCATAGAGATGACAGTCTGTGATGCCGTAACGCTTCAGGCAGCAAAGGAAATTGCAGCATCGCACAACAAAACATTGCGGGTACAGGTTAAGGTCGATACCGGCATGGGACGACTCGGCATTTCGCCGTCAACAGCAATGGAGATGCTCAGGGAGATCGACCATTCACCATACATCGAGCTAAGCGGTATCTATACCCACTTTGCCGAAAGCTCATCAGAAAATGGTTTTACAGAAAAGCAACTTACTGCGTTTAAAGCGCTTACCGCAGAATACGAGCATGAGTCCGGCCGAACAGTGTGCAAGCATGCCGCCAACAGCGGCGCAATCCTCTCCCACCCTGACTCCTGGCTTGATATGGTTCGGCCCGGTATTCTGCTTTACGGTTATCATCCGGCAAAAAAAACACCTTGCCGTCTCGATGTTAAACCGGTCATGCAGTTTGAGGCAAAAGTCATTTTTATAAAAACCATTTCAGCAGGAACCACGATCAGCTATAACAGGACATGGAGTGCACCGGGGCCCCGGCACATTGCAACAATTGCCGCAGGATATGCCGACGGTTATTACAGAGCGCTTTCAAACAGAGCAAGCGTCTCGATCAACGGTAAGGCTTATCAACAGATAGGGACGGTAACGATGGACCAGATCATGGTTGACCTCGGTACACAGCATAACGTTACAATCGGAGATAGGGCTGTTCTCTTTGGCTGGGACGGACCTTCCGCAGAAGAGATTGCAGATATTGCCGGGACAATCAGCTATGAAACGCTTTGTGCGGTTTCTTCCAGGGTTAAACGTATTTTCGTATAAAACGAGTAACCCCTGACTGTTATGAATCTCATTGAAAAACTTGCCACAAAAATAAGCCTCACCAAAGCTGAAATCTATTTGGTCTCCATGCTTCTGGGATTTCTGATGCTTGGGGTTATTATGAAACAAATACATTCGGTTGAAAACGCTGACCTCCTTATAAAAAAGGCTGAAGCTGCCCGCTACAGTGATGCAGAAGTCGACAGCCTTATCAGCCTTGCTACAGTGGAACAGGCAAAAGTCAATGATGATGTGTCGCGGGAGGTTGCCACTGAAGAAAAGGATGAAGTCGTTGAAAAAAAACCGAAACACCTCTCAAAAGGGAAAAAAGTATTTACCGGAACACTATCTTTCAATAAAGCAAGCACTCTTCAGTTACAGAAAATTCCAGGAATAGGCCCGGTTATGGCTGGACGCCTTATTACCTTCAGGTCAGAAAAAGGCGGTAAAGTGAAGCTATTTGAGGACTTTCTTGAAGTCAAAGGGATAAGCAGCAAAAAGCTGGAAGTCCTGAAACAACATTTCACCCTGGAGTAATGAGCAGAAGCCAGATAGCATGCTCCATCAGCACTACAGAATGCAGTGTTGTTCGGCTTAAAACGTCTGGAGGCGGATATATCCTGAGCGGATGTACAACCCTTCCATTCGGCCTGATCGACCTTGCTGCAGGCAAAGGAAAGCGCATCCTGAAAAAAATTGAACGTCACCTTCATGAGTGGGGGATAGAAACCCTTGCGCTCTGTGTGGAACCGGGAAAATACCTGCCCCTGCCGGCATACTTTCCTATAGATACAAGCCCGGATGAATGTGAAGAGTACTGTAGAATTGAAGCCGGTTACTTTTTAGCCAATCCTGAACAATACAGGTGCGACCATACCGGTTACAGCGATGCTGTAAGCGACGGGTCTCATAAAAAACACCTCCTGCTTTTCTATCCTGACGAACACTGTAAAAGAGTTTCTGAACATTTTGGAGGCTATCATCAGATTGTGTTCAATGGCTCGCCGCAACTACCGCTGTTTCATCTGTCGAAGCTCGCCGGAGAGCCGCAGGTCATCCTTGAACTGGAAACAAACTATGTACTCCTGACGATTTCAAGAAATGGAAAAATTGAAAAATTTTCGTTCCATCAGGTAAAAAATAAAGAGGAGAGAGAGTACTTCACTATAAAAGAACTTGTCGAGAACCCGGTCTGCCGTGAAACTGGCGTGCAGCTTACCGGCACAATGGCTGACAGGATTACGACGGCACTGATCGGCAAAGAGACATCAATTGCGCTGAAACCGCTCAGCATCCCGCCATCCATATCGATCAGCAACCCACAACGTTTTCCGGCCTCGTCAGCCTCGGCAGTAAAAGCCATCAGTGCAGCACTGATGGCTCTTGCTGAACAAAAAGAAACTACAACCTTTTAGCATTGACAACCTCGGCGATCTGAACGGCATTGGTTGCCGCTCCTTTTCTCAGGTTGTCGGCAACAATCCACATGTTCAAAGTCTGCGGGTGCCAGTAATCACGTCGAATCCTTCCTACAAAAACCTCATCACGCTCATATGAGGTCAATGGCATGGGGTAGATGCGCGCCGAAGGATCATCCTGAATAATAATTCCCGGTGAGCGACTGAGAAGCTCACGCACTGCATCGATATCAAATTCGCGCTCAAGTTCTATATTGAGGGACTCACCGTGTCCGCCATAGACTGGAATGCGTACCGTTGTAGGAGAAATACTCATGGAGTTATCGCCCATGATTTTTCTGGTTTCATTCACCATCTTCATCTCTTCCTTGGTATAGCCGTTCTCCGTGAAAACGTCAATCTGCGGGACGGCGTTGAATGCTATCTGATGAAAATGGGTAAATTCATCCTGCTTCTCACCGGCAAGCTCGCTTTCAAGGGCATCGCGTCCAACCTTCCCTTTTCCTGTAACAGACTGATAGGTCGATACCACAACCCTCTTGACGCCAAACTGGTCGTGAAGAGGCTTGAGAACCACAACCATCTGAATGGTTGAACAGTTGGGATTAGCAATAATATGTTCAGGGGTGCCGTCTCGCTTGAAAATATCTCCAGGATTAACCTCCGGCACAACAAGAGGGACATCAGGATCCATTCGAAATGCAGACGAATTGTCGATGACGACAGCACCTTCTGCTGCGGCAATTGCAGCCCACTCTTTACTGGCAGCAGCTCCTGCCGAAAAAAGAGCTATATCGACGCCTTTAAAGGCCTCTTTGGAAGGCACCTGAATAATAAACTCCCGCCCCTTGAACTGCACAATCTGACCGGCACTTCGGGGTGAAGCAAGCGGAACGATGTCGCTTACAGGAAAATTTCTCTCTTCGAGAACCTTGAGCATTGTGCGTCCGACAAGACCGGTTGCACCAAACACCGCTACTCGACAGCCAACATCCGAGTTACTCATAAACTATTTTATATTTATTGCTTAGTAATTTAATTCAAGTCTATTTGAATGATCATTAAGTGATTCAGTATTATCACGGATTGTTCCCTCCCTTGCATATCCTTCGCACTCCTTGCCGTACTGGAGAAGAATATCGATAACAGCCTCCCATCCATCTTCGCGAACAAGTTTATTGCGTACCCGCGACACCAGTGGAAGAGCTTTCAGGTAGGTGGCATAATGACGACGCATTTCGAGCACTCCATACTTTTCGCCCTTGAACTGTACTGAAAGTTTTAAATGCTCGATTGCGGCATCTATCCTTTCCCTGAAATCAGGCGAAGGCATGGGGATGCCGGTTTTAAGCAATTGTTTTGCCCGCTCAAAGATAAACGGATTTCCGATCGAACCCCTGCCAATCATTATGCCATCCGCCCCTGTCTCTGCAAACATGGCGACAGCATCTTCGGGCGTCCATATATCGCCGTTCGCAATTATCGGTATGCGGGCATGCTCTTTAACTTCACGAATCCAGTTCCAGTCTGCCCTGCCTTTATACATTTCGCTTCTGGTGCGGCCATGCACTGCAAGAGCCTGAATGCCGACATCCTCAAGGCGATGGAGAACATCTATAATGTTAATGGACTCACGGTCCCAGCCAATTCTTGTTTTGGCAGTCACAGGAATGCTTACCGCCCGAACGACCGCTTCAGCAATCTGTGTCATTTTTTCCGGTTCGCGGAGCAATGCTGCGCCGGCACCCTTACCGGCAACTTTCTTGGTCGGGCACCCGAAATTAATATCGAGATAATCAGGACTATACTCTTCGGCAATTACAGCAGCCTCAATCATTGACTCGACGCTGCTGCCAAAAATCTGTATAGCCAGAGGCCTTTCGACAGCATCTGCCGTCAGCTTGCGCACAGACTTTTCAACACCCCTGCGCAGGGCTTCAGCACTGATAAACTCTGTATAGACGATATCAGCCCCATGGCGCTTGCAGAGTTGCCTGAATGCCCTGTCAGTCACATCTTCCATCGGTGCAAGCATGACAGGACGATCAATATCAATGGTTCCGATTTTCATACCTATCCGTTAATGATCTCCAAAGGTACCGTCATCAATGCCTTCACCTCCGCATGAATTTTGGCATGGAGGGATGGATCTTCACGCAAAGCCTTTTTGACCGTTTCACGGCCCTGACCAAGCTTTTCCTGGCCATAACTGAACCATGAACCGGCTTTTTTCACAACACCAAATTCAACACCAAGATCAATCAGTTCTCCAATAGCCGATATTCCTTCTCCGTAGAGGATATCAAACTCTGCTGTCTTGAACGGAGGAGCAACCTTGTTTTTAACAACCTTCACCCTGGTACGGTTCCCGGTACTCTCCTCTCCATCCTTGATCTGGGCAATTTTACGAATATCGAGGCGCACAGAGGCATAAAATTTAAGGGCCTTGCCGCCGGTCGTCGTTTCAGGGCTGCCGTAACTGATCCCGATTTTATCGCGAAGCTGATTGATAAAAATACAGACGCAGCTCGATTTTGAAATAGCACCGGTAAGCTTGCGCAGGGCCTGGCTCATCAGCCGGGCCTGCAGACCCATGACACTGTCACCCATTTCACCTTCAAGTTCAGCCTGAGGCACAAGAGCCGCTACAGAATCGACGACAACAACATCAATAGCTCCACTCCTGACAAGCGTTTCAACAATCGAAAGCGCCTGTTCTCCGGATTCCGGCTGACTGATAAGCAGTGCGTTGATATCAACGCCAAGCTTTCGGGCGTAGGAAGGATCAAAGGCATGTTCGGCATCAACGATAGCCGCAATACCTCCCTCTTTCTGGGCTTCAGCAATAACATGCAGAGCAAGGGTTGTTTTACCCGATGATTCGGGACCATATATTTCCGTGACTCGACCGCGTGGCAGCCCGCCGACTCCGAGGGCAAAATCAAGCGTCATTGATCCGGTTGAAATTGACTGCACCTTCATTACCGCCGAATCATCGCCCAGGCGCATGATAGCTCCCTTGCCGAACTGTTTTTCAAGAGCTTCGACGGCCAGATTCAGTTGTTTGAGTTTTGCCGGATCAACAGCAACTGCTTTCTGGTCATTTTTTTGAGTATCCATAGGAACACAAGTGATAAAATTGGATAAAGAAAGATGCTTCAGGTTATAATGGTCTTAAGGGTGTCAGGCAGATCCCGATAACTCAAGCTCAATTCCTGCACTGACCTGGTATTACTATATGCAAGATGCCTTGATGCAATACGTATGCTTTCGAGACTGATAAACGAAGGACTATTTGAGAGCATTGACCAAAGTTCACCTCCAACCCCGGCAATCAACCCCATGAGATGCGGCACCATGTATGCGTGCTGTGGACTACTGCCGGCCAGAGTGCCGATACAAGCGAAAAGCTCACGGAACGACAGGTTATGACCAACGACAACATAGCGCTCTCCTGAACGGCCCTTTTCCCATGCTGCAATATGAGCATCGACCACATCACGGACATCAACAAAGCCAGTGCTTCCAGAAGGGAAAAACGTCAGCTTTCCCCGATAGATAAGGCTCAACACTTCATTCGATGAACTGATAGAAGCAGGATTTTTGCGGTCAATACCAATGACGACACCAGGATTCACTATCACGACATCAAGCCCTTCTGCCAACCCGCGTAATCCCTCAAGTTCAGCCAGATGTTTGGATTCCATATATCCATTCCTGCGCTGCCACTCCTGAAAAGATGTCGACTCACTTGCAGGCGTACCGTCATCTGTAGCGCCTATGGCCGCAATGGAGCTTGTAAGAACAAGCTTGCGGACATTGTTGAAAATAGAGGCATTGACAACATTTCTTGTGCCGAGAACATTGGTATCATAGAGCGCATTACGAAAATTCCTTGTATAGGATATCAGGCCAGCACAATGAAACACCGTATCCACATCCTTGAATGCCTCCATGAGCGCAAGAGAATCATGAAGGTCCGCACGAACGATATCAACAGGCAAACCCTCAAGAAAAGAACAGTCCGAACTGTTCCTCGCAATCACTCTGCACCTGACCTCTCCGGATACCTTTGAAAGCAGGGCAAGCACAAGCTGGGATCCTATATATCCGGTGGCACCGGTTACAACAATTGTTGATTTGAGCATTAAAGGCTTACTATTTCCGTTTTTTTTCGGTTTATCAGGCAGTAAAACTTACCGAAACATCTTTTCCAACCTTTCAGTATAATATTGCTTATGTATCGATCACCGCAAGAAAGTAACGTATAAATGACGTTAAAGCTTCACTGTTTACAAAAATAAGAATTAAAACTACATTGCATTCAAGTTCCTGTCATAAGCATTAGAAAATTATTCAGTAATGTCAAAAGAAAAATTCCGGCATCTTCCGACTCAAGCTTCAGAAGAATCGGTCCATCAAGGTGAACTGGCCAACGGATTGAAGATCCTCACCGATGCTGTGCCTTATGTTCAAAGCATTACTCTCGGTATTCAGATTGATGCCGGTTCGCGTGATGACCCTGAAGAGAACCAGGGATTGGCGCATTTTATAGAACATGCTCTCTTTAAAGGGACTGGACGGCGATCATACATCGACATCGCCAGAAATATCGAAAAAAACGGCGGCTACCTCGATGCTTTCACCACCAAGGAACAAACCTGCATCTACCTCCGCTGTCTCAGTGAACACCTCGAACCCTCCTTTGACCTTCTTTCGGATCTTGTTTGCGACCCGGTTTTCCCACCCGAAGAGATCGAAAAAGAAAAAGAGGTCGTCATTGAGGAGATCAGCAGTGTCAACGATACTCCTGAGG
The DNA here is from genome assembly GCA_903851385.1 of uncultured Chlorobiaceae bacterium. Classification (GTDB taxonomy): domain Bacteria; phylum Bacteroidota; class Chlorobiia; order Chlorobiales; family Chlorobiaceae; genus Chlorobium. Next base: position 20,274 of record CAINOC010000103.1, read on the forward strand.
AACTTATTTTTGATGAGTTTGATCTGCGATCATTTCCCCTTCATACTCTCGGTAAACCAATCCTTGGAACTGAAGAAAGCGTGGAAAGTATCACGGGTGATACTTTGAAAAACTTCATGCGTCAACACTATGTGCCGCATAAAATGCTGCTCACGGCTACAGGAAAAGTTGATCACGATGAGATCATGCGGCTTGCTGAACGATTTCTGGGTAAACTCAGAGAACCATCGGGCGACCAGTACATTCGCCAACCGTTTCGGTCAGAGCATTACACCCCTTTTGCCCTGACGCTGAAAAAAAGGGTCTGCCAGGCACAAATCGTCCTTGGTACCGCCATCGCCCGGCATGATCCACTCTTTTACAGCTTTATGGTTCTGAACTCAATGCTCGGCAATGGCATGAGCTCCCTGCTCAATTTGGAACTTCGTGAAAAGAGGGGGCTCGCTTACAACGTCTATTCATCGCTCACTTTTTATGATGATCTGACCACGATGAATATTTATGCCGGGACCGATAGCAATAAGACGAAGGTTACCATGGAGCTTATCAAGGAGTTACTGCAGAGTGACGCGCTGAAAAATCCAGACCCGGAAGAGCTTCAGGCTGCAAAAACCAAACTGCTCGGATCGCATATCATGGGCATGGAAAAAATGACACGCAGAATGTCACAGATGGCATCCGATATATCCTATTTCGGCAGATATGTCGAGCCGAAAGAAAAAACAGCCGGAATCGAGTCAGTCACGACTGAGGATATCGCTGAAGCAGCGAAGCGGCTGCTCCATGAGGCTCCATATTCTACTCTGATCTATAAACCAGGACGGTAACCCACAATGCAAGAGAAGGTCTGTTTTAAAACAGAGGATTAATTCGTATCTTCTTAACTTTTAATTTTTCATACTCACTAATTAACCAGAGAGAGCCTTGCAAAAGAATATCAAGAACGTCAACGAAACCGAACAGGAACTGGAAATTATTCTTTCAGCGGAAGAGTTCGGTACCGAATATAATCAGGAACTTGAAGAGGCCAAGAGAAGCATACAGATCAAGGGATTCAGAAAAGGACATGCTCCAGCAGGCTTGATAAAAAAATTGGCTGGACCATCTATAGAGGCGACAATTGCTGAAAAACTGGCGTCAAAATATTTCGGGGAAATTGCTGAAGCTGAAAAAATAAAACCGGCAAGTCGCGCACAGATAATCAATTTCACGTTTGAACCTGAACAGCTTACCATTCAGCTCTCTTATGAGATTCATCCTGAATTTGATCTGAAAGATTTCAGTGAATACTCTTTCACAAAGGCTAAATATACAGTCACTGATAAGGATGTTGCAAATGAGATCAATCTGATTCTTAAAGGTCATGGCACCTTGGTGAGCATCGATGAAGCTGCATTATCAACCGACACGGTGATCGGCGATGTATACAAGCTCGATGAAGCCGGTGAACCAATAGAGGCTGAAAAAACTGAGAACCATCATTTCACTCTTGAGTACCTGCCCGAAGAGAATCCTTTCCGTAAAGCGCTTACAGGGAAAAAAGCCGGTGAGAGTGTTGATATTGAAAACGATCAGAAAGATTCCGCGGCTGAGCCGTCCAAGTATCGCGTTAACATCAGCGAGATTAAACGACTTGAACTGCCGGAACTGACTGACGATCTGGTCAAAGAGTTAACGGGTCAGAAATTTGAAACAGTTGCAGACTTCACTGCGGATGTGCACATCCAGATTGAACAGCACTTTTTATTAAAATCTGATGAGGATTTGCTTGAAGCCATTTCGGCGAAAATGATTGATGAAAACCCGATACCTACTCCGGAATCAATGGTGGCATCGTTTTCGAAAATGCTTGTTGAAAATGCCAAACGCCAGATGGGTGGACGATTCCCGAAAGGCTTTGACGAAGAGCAGTTCCGCCTCTCGATGAAACCTAATGCCATACGACATGCCCAGTGGCTTCTTATCAGCCAGAAAATAGCTGAACTTGACAATCTTGAAGTATCGGATGACGACATCAAGGCTTATGCAGAAAAAGAAGCCGGTAAAAATGGCGGTGCGGCTAATGCAGAAGATCTATTGAGCACCTATATGTCTTCAGAGTTCAGGGATTATATCACTGATACGATTCTTAAAGACAAAATCTACGATATCATCAAATCCAAGGTCACCATCACCGAAGAAGAGACACCTATTCCGACTCACAACGCCTGATATCACTGCATCTTAAAAAAAGGCAGGAGTGTGATAATCACTCCTGCCTTTTTTTTTGTCAAAAAAAACAACTCTGGAATCTCCCTGTCACTCTCTTTTTATACGCTGTCAATCAGTGCTGTTGCAACTGCTGAGTGGCGGTCATGAGCAATAGAGATTTTAATCGAGCATCCGGAAGGGAAAAAACCAGTATCAGCAGGCCGCACAAAAGGACGCCCTCGTTCATCATTCAGTATTTCAAAGCTTTTCCAGTGCACTTCACCAGAGAAACCGGTTCCAAGCGCCTTGACAACTGCCTCTTTCGCCGCAAACCGACCGGCAACACTTGCAATAACCTGTGGTTTATGCATGCAAACTGCTATTTCCTCTTCAGAAAGAAACCTCTGGAGAAACTTCATCCCATACCTGATATAGACTCTTTCGATACGGTCCAGGTCTACAATATCTATTCCCACCTCCATAGTCATCCCCCTCTTAAATGAGCTCAATCGTCATAGAAAGATCAAGAGCCCGGACGCTATGCGTCAATGCTCCTATGGAAATAAAATCGACACCGGTCTCAGCTACATCACGCACATTATGCATTCCGATATTGCCCGAAGCTTCCAGAAGCACACTGCTGCATGCCGACTTGACATAGACGACTGCTTCCCTTATAAGATCAGGTGTAAAGTTGTCAAGAAGAATAATATCCGGCACACATACCAGAGCCTTGCTCAATTCGTCCATGGAACGAACCTCAGTTTCGATCTTCACATCAAGGTGTTTTTTTTCCCTGTATTTCTGTGCCCGACGAATTGCCTGAGCAATGCCTCCTGACGCATCAATATGATTGTCCTTGATCAGAATCATATCAAACAAGCCAAAGCGGTGGTTCACTCCTCCACCGATCCGTACCGCCTCTTTATCAAAATAACGAAGACCGGGGACGGTTTTCCGTGTATCGAGAATTTTAGCATTTGTATGGTTCACATGTTCAACATAGGCCCTTGTTCTTGTAGCGATTCCCGACATACGCTGCATAAAATTAAGCGTCGTACGTTCGCCAATAAGGATCGGCGCAAGCTTTCCTTTAACCTCGAGAATCATGTCACCGCAGGATACTGCTTCGCCATCACTGCAATGCAGCACAACAGAAAGATCGGGATCGCAGGCTGCAAAAACCTGCATGGCAACGTCTACTCCTCCTATAACTCCGTCCTCCTTTGCCTTGATCACTGCACGGCCTTCCTGAAAAGGCTCGATAGTCGCCAGCGTCGTAATATCGCCTGTATAGCGATCCTCCTCAAGCGCCAGCATAATAGCCCTTGCACGGCATCCCTCGTAAAAATCGTTACGAGCTTTGTTATTCATAATTGCCGCTTTTAATACATTAAGAAGAATCTCTGTTCGCATTGAAGGTAGTGAAATTATTGCCTGCTAAAAAGATTTGATCATTAAACTTTCATAAGCAAGACCCATTGAGCACCAATTAGAAAATGATTTTATCCCTCATTGTATAACGAGATACAGAATTATTATATTGTTGTTCATGCGGTATGGGCAGATACCGGCTTTTGAAATTACCTCGAAACCCTGCCCTGTTTCCTGGTTGGATATGGACTGAAATGGATATCAACAAGATCAAATTCAAGGCATTATTTCAGCACATTGCGTCACGCCAGAAAAGTTGGAAATTCTCCACAGTCAACAGGCTGGATGTTGATTTTCTAGCTTTCAAGCAACATTCTGAATGGCTTCAGTTCAGCGGGCTCCATGACAAGGATGGCCACGAAATATATGAAGGAGATCTCTTACAGTGGGAAGATTACATCGTTACGGTTGTTTTTGAAGCGGGGAGTTTTAAAGTTCTGAATGATGGCAGCTCTGATATGCTTTTGTGGTATTGCGTACCAAAATGTGAGGTTATTGGCAATAAATTCGACAGCAAAAAAACAAAGCCCTGAATGTATTAACGATTTGATATGGGGATACAAATTGAACCGATAACCAACTTCCTGCTCCTTTTTCTATCTCCACTTCATGTTTTTTCTCCTGGTTTGCGATAGTTCCCTTTCTTCGGAGAGATAAATAAACCTCACACAACGCTTTTTAGAAAGTGCCTTATTTTTTAAAGCTTTGATTGCAGACTTTTCCGATTAACATTGTTACCTTTAAGCGAACTTATTCATTGAAGGTACTATGGCACAGCACACCGTTTCATGCGTCCGGTTAACAAATATCGTTTTTTATGCCCATCATGGGGTACTCAAGGAAGAGCACACTGTTGGAGCGAAATATGAAGTGGATGCTGAACTCCTATTCGACTTCAATGATGCCGCACAAAACGATGACATATCGAAAACCGTCGATTACGGTGCGGTATACCGGAAAATCCGGGACGCACTGACGCATAAAAGATACTTTCTTATTGAGTCTGTCGCCTATAAAATTGCACACGGACTTCTCGACGACTTTCCTGTTCTTGATAAAGTCAGCATCAAGGTTCGCAAGCGCAACCCTCCTGTTGATGGAATCTGTGATTATGCTGAGGCCGATTACTCTGTCAGCCGTGCCTGAATAATGCCTATGCACAAGGTCTATATAGGGGTCGGTTCCAATATCGGAAATCGCCTCGGCCATCTTCAGGAAGCTGTTGACCGACTCGCTTTGCTTGAACATACTTCTGTTGAGAACGTATCATCAATCTATATGACCGAACCGGTCGGTGAAATTGAACAGAACCGGTTTTATAACGGAGTTATCCTGCTGGAGACCTCCCTTCCGCCCGAAGAGCTGCGACGACAGTGCAAGATTATTGAGCAGGAGCTTGGACGACCTGATGCATATCCACGGTGGAGCCCAAGAGTCATCGATCTTGATATTCTCCTCTATGACGACCGGTGTTTTTACAGCGAAACACTCTCCATACCCCATCCAGAACTGCATCACAGGAAATTTGTGCTAATTCCCCTACTGGACATTGCCAATCCTCTGCACCCTCTAAAGCATCAAACAATCCTGAAACTCCTAGAAAGCTGCACCGACCGTTCTGTACTGATAAGGGTAAGAGAGACTATCGAGATAAAAAAAAGAGAGACTGTCTCTTAAAACAGTCTCTCTTTTAATAATGATTATTACCTCTCTAAAAACGTTGCTTGTATTTCATTCAGCGCTCTCTCAGTTTGCAAACGTGATGTTAAGGCTTCCTTCAGCAAAGTCGGCACCCTCAGTCTTTCTGCCAACAAGTACATTGGGAAGGATAATGCTTTTGCGGAAGTTGTTGATATCCACAAGCAGCTCATCACCCTTGATATTCACATTCAGCTTCGTCACTTCAACATTCGGCAGATAAAGACTAAGCACATATTTGCCATCGACTTTCTCCAATATCTGGGTTTTGTCATCGATGTAAAGGACATCAGCCGGATTTTTATCTTCGAAAATCTGCTGACTCAATTCATAGAGCCGATCGGTATTGATAATTTCAGCAATTGACTGCTTGGCCTTGAAAATGGGCACAGGATAGAAGCAGTTGTCAATCACTTTGAGATATTTAGTCTGAATATCGATAAGGCTCTGCAGGTAGTCATCAGATGAACTTTGAGGAAGAATCTTGTTAACCACGGCCGCATCAAGCTTATAACCGAAAAGATTGAGGTAGGTCTGGACACGTAAAGCTTCCTTGATAACCATATTTTCCGGATTCAGTACAACCCTGAATGTCGTTATGGTTTTATCCTGAAGCATGGCATGGAGCTCTTTCATATGAGAATTCACCTCAGGCATAAGCTTGAAGATATTTTTCTTCGGCATGAATTTATTCAAAAGAGGAGCTGCAAACCCGATAGCTTTTGAGTGCCAGCCTCCTATTTTGTCTGCATACCATCCATAGGATTCGGGCATGCCGAGCAAACGCATGGTTTCGCCTGTTGGAGCGGCATCAACGACAACAACATCATAATTACCTGACTTTGCAGCTTTCCAGATATAGCGAAGGCTTATCATCTCTTCCATACCGGGCATAATAGCAAGTTCTTCAGCGACAACCTCATTAGCACCGTCATGCATTAAAATCGAAGAGAAATAGGAATACAACTCACTCCAGTTCTCCCTGATTTCCGCCAGAACATTCACCTCCATGGCAAAAAGATTCTTTTCAACTTCAACAGGTGTTGAAGAGAGTTCGACACTCAAAGCATCTGCAAGGCTGTGAGCCACATCGGTACTCATAATCAAAACCCGTTGTCCTCTTCTGGCAATTGCTGTTGCAGTTGCAGCTGACACGGTAGTTTTCCCTACCCCTCCTTTACCCAAGTAAAGAATAATTCTCATGTTGATAATAAAACTATTGAGTAGACTTGATTTTGAACGAACAAGGGTTACTGATGAGTTTGTCCCTCTTTATCATATTCACCCCCAGTAAACTTTCCGACATCAACTGCATTTTTTTCAGGTGCATCATCAATACTTGCATCTAAAGCATTGAGAACGGAGTCCGGCCCTGAAAGCAGCTCATCCGGCATAATGGCTTTTATAACCTCAGCAGGTGGATGAATATTTTGGGGTGCTTCATCCGAAACAATCCTGATTTTTTTTCTTGGTGCAGCCTCGACACTCCTATCCACTTCATGTTCAACAATCTCTTTTGACTCCTTGATACCGGGCTCAGCAGATTCAAAGGAAACGTCATCCATATTCATCATACTTTTCACTATTGACGGCGTACTCTCTTCGGGAGCTTTAATAGTAATCTTCTTACGCTTCGGAGCGGCATCTTCATCAGCGTCATCGACAATCTTCATTCTTTTAGCAGACGCCGCAGAAACAGTATGTTCCTGCTTTCCGACAATATCATTCCCGAAACAATCATCATTCAATGTTGCTTCGTCATCGCTTTTAATATTGATACTCTTTCTTCTGGTACCGCTCTCACTATCGTCATCGTCACGGCGCCGCTGATTCCTCGGCAGATCATCATTTGATTCATGAGCAGCACTTCTTGACGAACTTTTCGGAGCTGACTTCTTTCCTCCGCCACCAAAACTGGAAGTAAGCTTCATAAGTTTGCTGACCGAGCCGATCATCCCGTCATTACGCACGGCTGTTTTAATAATATTAAGCACAAAACGCTCAGCCTGTGGATTATCAGATATACTGATTACCAGTTCATTGAGGGCTGTGAGCATACCTGGAACATGCTGAAGATCGTTTTTCAGCTGTTCACGAATTTTGAATGGAGCATCTCCAATCATCTCCTTTATTGACTCTGCGACTCTTTTCAATGAAGCCGGATCAGTGGGAAGGATGTTTTCAATTCCCTTTAAAGCATCAGCCGGTGAAAACCCTGCTTTCTGGCGCTCTCCGCCATTCGCCCCACCTTGCTGTTGACCGGTGTATTGCGGGGGCTGCTGTTCAGGATTCGAATACCCGATATTTGCTTTGTACTGGTCAAGCAGATCCTGACCATACCCTATATTACTTTCCTGCTGCGTTATATCCGGAGCATCAAATCGAAGAGATATCACTTGAGGAACACACACTCCGCGTGCTCCAAGGAGAATGGCGTCTGCAACATCATCAGGCAGCTCTTTACGATAATTAAGACCAAGACGCCCTTCTATGACTGATTCAATGACTGTTTGCAGGCGGGTAATCAATTCTGCTTCCCGCAACTCCACCATATCAAAAATCACATAAACAGGATCCTTTCCATCACGACGAATCTTAAAATTCAGCGTTGCAAAATCATGATCTTTATTACGGCTGTTCACTGAAACGGCTCCAAGATCAAATCTGTCGAGATAGTCTTTACTCGCGCCTCTTGCCCAGAAGTAAACTGCCTTATCGGAGTATATCAGGTAGTCCTGAAAGGCAATATTACCTACGCGCTCCTGATGTGATTCATAAAAAACCCCTTCAAAAAATGCAACAGGATTTTCACCGGCATTGATGAGGCCTTTCTGAAAAAACTCAGTTACATCACTCTGTTCAGTCTGCCCTGAGATATACAAAGATAAATTAGCCATTAACAACACTCGTTCACTTAATACTTATTGGCACGTTGAAACTAAATCTATTAAATTTTTATAATAAACAGAAATACTCGATCAACCGAAATCCATCCGGCTTCATACACGATGGCGCTGATTTCGACAAAGAGTGAAGATAAAAAACAGAGGTACCTGCATCATGCATAAGATGAAAGAAACAGGCAGGGCTGAAAGAAGGGCTTAATGATGTACAATAAAAAAGGCAGTGAAATCAAATACTTTTCACTGCCTGAAAATGGAAATTCTGCGGTGCTTATTTCGCAAACTTTGAAGTTACTTCTTTCGAAGGAACAGCATAGCCTGTGACTTCAGGTGATGATCCACGAAGGCTTGTACCTCCGCCCATGCTACCATAAGCATTGCGATTGATTCTCATTGTGCCTTTGCCTAAAGAATCAAAAAGCATACCGACGGTTTCCCAATGTCCTTCAACCATTACCTCAAAAATGCGTCCGGCTGCAGCCAGGATATCGGTAAAAACGCCACCACCACTCATAATTCCTCCTTGGAATTTAATTATTGGAAAGTTATCAAAAGATTTAAAACTGGATTCTTACTTTGTTTTAAAGTAATAAACAAAAAACAAAAGAAAAAGAAAACTCAGACCAAAAGAGAAAAAAAGGCAAAAAAGAACGTTTATCTATTTTCTAATCGGACCTTTCTGAAAGGATCCGGTAAAATTCTTTACCACTTCAGAAGCAGAGACCCCTGCATCGCCAACTGCTGTTGCAGCATTGCCTGTTGCATTTTCAACAGTTTCAACAGCACTTGCATACAATTCATTGGCAGTTCTTGACGCATCTTTAACTGTAATTGCAACACGGTCGATGGTTTCACCAACAACACCGCCTGTACTGCCGAGCAGATTACCGATACCCGACGCATCGATAACAGCGCCTACTGTGCCTGTTACTGTATCAAACACATTGCCAGCGATATTCAGCCCACCTACAACAGCGCTCTGTCCGGTTAAAAGAACGCTTTCAGCAAGAAACGTAAGGCGATCAGTGAAATCGAGCTCTTTGAAATCCTTACGAAGTTTCTGGTACGATTCAGACATTCTGCTCTCCATGGAAATGAGGCATTTGTTTTAACACTGCCTCTGTTATGATGATAGACTTATTATATGTTAAAAAGTAAACATAAAAATCGATCTAAACAAGTACTCCCCAACACGTCAATTTACCCCCTATCGTACGCCTTTTGCTGTTTTTGCACCTTGCCCTGCTCGTGACTATCGAGATCAAATGGAATATGCAGCCATTTCTCCTTGAAGACAGCATCCCCTGGCTCGAGACCAGTAAGGCTGATCGGAAGCGTGATGATTTTACGCTGATTGCCGATCTGCACAAACAATTCATCTCCGGTCACCCAAACATCGATATCAACCGGATTGGCAAACATCAGCTTCAACTGTACCTCATAGACATTACCGATCCGGACAAACTTGATCGGCGGCTCATCATACATCATATCTGACGGATCAGTATCGCCATACATATCTTTGGCAAACATCTCAAGGGACTGGAGACCGACAATTTCCTGCTCGTACATCCTGAGCTTTTTAACAGGAAGAGGGGAAAATCCTTCTTCTATCTCACCAAGGTATTTCTGTTGAATAGCCTTCCAATTTTCAAGGTATCCACTGTCCTCGTTGGTGTCAAGAAGCCGGTTTACAAGTACCATATCGACCTTGAAGCCGTAGAGATTCAGATAGGTCAATGCGCGCATGGTCTCCTTGATCGACATTTTCTCCGCATTCATCACCAGGCGAACTGTAGATTTTTTATTATCGGTAAGGATGTCGCGGATATCTTCAAGTTCATCAAATACCTGATCAACTGAATCAAGAGCATCTGCAGGAGGAATAAAAAACGCGATCTTGTCAGACATTCTCGAAAGAGGCTTGCTGAGGGGCTTGATAAGGTATTTATTGACATTTTTCACCGCTTTCATTCCCCATGCGAGGGTATCGGGAAGGGAGAGAAGTCGCAGGGTTTCGCCTGTCGGCGCAGTGTCGAGTACAAGAACATCATAAAGGCCGGATGCTTTGTAGCGCTTTATTCTCAAAAGGGAAAAAAGCTCTTCCATTCCGGGAAGAATGGTCATTTCATCAGCCATAACCCCGGAAACTCCCTGGGCCATAAAAATTCTTGTGTAGTACTTCTGTACTGAGTGCCAATTCTGCTTGAGATCCACATAGGGGTTGACCTCAATTGCATCGAGATTTTCCTTGATCTTTGTCGGTTCTGCGCCGAGAGAGAGGTTAAATGAATCCGAGAGACTGTGAGCGGGATCGGTTGATAGTACCAGGGTGCGATAGCCAAGCTGCGACAAGCGGACAGCCGTGGCAGCAGAAACACTGGTTTTGCCTACCCCGCCTTTACCTGTGAACGTTAAAATACGCATGAACCAAACATTGATTTAGGTATACAAAGGAAAAACCATAAGAAGTTAAAGATATAACTCTCTTGGGACACTACAAAGGAATCTAACATACACACATCTGGCAATGTTAAAAATTTCATTCTCGTTCGTGTTGTTTGAATCTTCACAATGACATGCATCAACAATCAATGCCACAAGGCCTGCGTGCACCCAACTAAAGAAAATGCAATATTATATAAGAACTGACTTTGCCATCTCAAAAGGGAATGTCGTGGAAGGGTTTGCAAATGAACGTTCCACTCGTTTAATTAATCCATCTCAAGTTAAGCACTATCACTTTTTTTGATGAGCCCCGTTATGCCCGGAACAAACACATTTGAAGATGTCAAGGCGACCATAGTCCAGACCCGCTGCGTCAGCAGTGATGTCAGCATCATCACTCTTGACTGCCCATCTATTGCTGCCACGGCAAAACCAGGAAACTTTGTTAATGTAAAGGTCAACTCCAGCACACAACCGCTGCTCAGAAGACCATTTTCCATTCACAATGTGCAGGGAAACCTTATTGAGATCATGGTTAAATCCATCGGATGCGGCACTGCCCTTTTCTGCGAATCCCAGGAAGGCTCAACAGTGATGGTACTTGGACCTCTGGGGAATTGTTTTACTATACCCGACCATGATTTCAAGACCGCTCTTCTCGTTTCGGGAGGGATCGGCACGGCTCCAATGCTTTTTCTGGAAAAAACACTTGCAGCTCAGGGGATAAAGGTGATCAACCTGATTGGAGGACGGACAAAAGAGGACCTACTTGCTCAAAACCTGAGTAACTGCCGGTTCGCGACAGATGATGGCTCTATAGGGTTCAAAGGCACCGTGGTGGATCTGCTTCGGAATGAGCTCCCGGATATCGAAAATGATGGCACTCTCAAGCTCTTCGCATGTGGCCCCAATCCGATGCTGAAAGCACTTGCTAAGTTCTGCAATGAACGCCATATAGCATGTGATGTTTCGCTTGAATCTGTGATGGGTTGCGGTATTGGCATCTGCTATGGATGCAGTGTTGAAATCAATACGCCGAATGGGGGCGCTCGAACCATCCTCTTATGCAGGGAAGGAGCTGTGATTGACGCAAAACAGCTTGTAGTATAGAACGTAGAGATATATCTTTTATGAGCCGGGAAATCATTCCCTAATACTTTGATCAACGAATAGAAAACACTATGGCAAAAGGCGTTAATAAGGTGATTCTTCTCGGAAGACTCGGCGGAGAACCGGAAAGCCGTCAGGCGGGATCAACAACAGTATCAAACTTTACCGTCGCGACAAGCGAAAAATTCAAAAACCAGCAGGGAGAGTGGCAGGAGAGAACTGAATGGCATAGAATTGTTGCCTGGGGACGGTTGGCAGAAATATGCAAAGAGTATCTACATAAAGGATCGCAAGTATATGTTGAGGGAAGGCTGCAGACCCGGAGCTGGGAAAAAGAGGGTGTAAAACAATACACCACTGAGGTCGTGATCACCGAAATGCAGATGCTTGATGGAAAGCCTTCCGGACAGGGATATAACGAAGGACCATCGCAAGGATACGATCGTCAGCAGAACAACTCACCTGCATTTTCCACTCCACCTTCGGGCCCGTTGCTTGAAGATGAAAAAGATGATCTGCCCTTTTAAACTGTTATTAAAGTCGAGGGCGCACTCCGGTGCACCCCACCCCTCATGGATGCAATAAAAAAACACATTCTTGCCGGTACTATTTCACCGGTTTATTTCTTTTATGGTACTGAAGGCTTTCTGAAGGAAGAGTGTGCAGAGATGATCAGAACTGCACTATTCCCATCAGAAAGTGATGCCGCATGCAACACACATATCCTTTACGGTCCGGATTTAACTCTTGGAGAGCTGATATCGAAGGCATCCGAATACCCTATGTTCACTCCTAAACAGCTCATCATTGTCCGGCAGTTTGATAAAATTAAAAAGCCCCAGACAAAAGAGTTGCAGAAACAGCACGATGAAAAATTCAGCAACTATATCAAAAGTCCGGCAGACTTTACCGTTCTGATAGTTGATGCTGATCAGGTAGAAAAAAAAGATCTTGAAAAAACCCCGTTCAGCGCGCTAAAAAAATACCGGCATGAGTTCCCGGTCATAAAAGCTCCTGAAATTTTCGCCACCAATAGAGCAAAGGCTTCCGGATGGGATTTTGAACCAGATGCACTCAAAGCTTTTACGACCTATATCCAGCCATCGGCACGTGAAATATGCCATGAGATCGAAAAGATTATCATGTACGCCTCTGCTCGAAACACCGAAAAACGGATCACAGCACATGATGTTTATGACTGTGTCGGGATATCCCGCACCTACAACGTCTTTGAACTTGAAAAAGCCCTTGCAGACAGAAACCTGAGACTCTGCAGTGGCATATCACTCATGATTATGGATCAGGAAGGACAGAAGGAGGGACTCGGCAACATTGTCCGCTTTCTCACCACCTTTTATATTCGCCTCTGGAAGCTTTCAATTCCCAACGTCAAGCAGCTTCCCCAGGCAGAAATTGCAAAAATTCTCGGCATGTTCGGCAAACAGGAGTACTTCGTTAAAAACTATCTCACCTATACCAGATCATTCTCTTTACAAGACAGTGAACATGCTATTGCGGCATTGAGAGACACAGATGCAGCGCTCAAAGGGCTGCTTCCCTACCCGGATGAAAAATATCTGCTTCTCCGGCTTATGCAGAAACTGCTTGGCTGACCGATTATCTTTCGCATCCTTACTTTACAGCCACCCTTGCTGACGATACCAGGAAATGGTTTTGGCAATCCCTTCAGCGAGAGAGCTTGAAGCAGTAAAACCAAAATCGAGCAGGGCTCGCTCTGGAGAGCAAACCCAATAATCCTGGACAAGTTCATTAGCCTTGTCGCGACTGATAAGCGAAGGTTTGCCGGATAAGGAACCTGCCGAACCAATCACCATACCAACAAGAAAGACAAGCGGGTCAGGTAACGATATCTTGAACAATTTCTTAAAACCCAGTATTGGCTGCGAAGCGGCAATAAGTTCATTCCAAGAGCTCGACAGGGGAGATGTTATATAATATATACGGCCTTTAGCCCGATCCGAGCGAGCCGCCATCATGATTCCGCTTACAAGATCGTCAACATAAATCATGCTGAAACGTTGCCGCGCAGCACTACCGGCTGTTACCAATACCCCTTTGGCAAGCATCTGAAAAACCTGCAGTACATCCCTGTCGCCTGGACCATAAACTGCGGGAGGACGAACGATGGTAACCGGAATATCGGCTGAACGTTCGAGACAAAGGGCTTCAGCCCTTAATTTACTGCGGCCATAGGCACTCACCGGACGGGGAATATCTGACTCCCGGACACCACAGACACCTTCAGAAGCTGGACCAGCAGCTGTAAGCGATGATACAAAAAGAAACCTCTTCAAGTCAGGGTTGTGCATACTGACGGCATCAAGGAGGTTTTGTACCGGCATCACATTACCTGCGTCATACCCTGCTTCGTCCAAAGCTTTAGTCAAACCTGCAAGGTGCACAATCCGGTCAACGCCCCGCACGGCAAGAGCCAGAGCAGCCGGATCGCTGAAACTACCCTGAATGACCTCCACTCCTTCCGGTAGTGCTCCACCTGAACTTTCGTGTCGAAGAAAAACCCTTATTTTCTCCCCCTCTTTTGCAAGATAGCTCAGCAGCCTCGCACCAATAAACCCAGTAGAACCGGTCACAAGTATTGTTTCAGGCATATCTTTTATATTTCCCATTTTTTAGGTTCCCGTGATGCGAATTTTCATGCTGGTTGTACCAACAGGAAAAAACTAGAGCGTGCGGTAAACAAAAAAACAAAAATTTTAATACATTTGAGTACTTGGCTAAAACCCACATGCTTAAAACCCGGTCAGAGAACGAAAATAGATAAGGAAACGACCGTAAATACACGAAATTCCAGCTTTTTTTGCTACAGCTGAAGTAAATTTGCGTTACTGTGGATAAAACAAAAGACTTATTTAAAAAATGCATTGAGTTTACCCTTGCCGATGAAGTGAAGGCTCAGGGCATATATCCCTTTTTTCACCCTATAGACGAAAACGAAGGTCCAGTAGTCACTTTTGGAGGCCGAAAACTGGTCATGGCCGGCTCAAACAACTATCTCGGACTTACCGCTGACCCAAGGGTAAAAGAGGCCTCAATCAACGCTATCAACAAATACGGTACCAGTTGCAGTGGCTCGCGATATATGACCGGCACCGTCAATCTGCACGTTGAACTGGAGGAGAAGCTTGCCGACTTTTTTGAAAAGGAACGATGCCTGCTCTTCAGCACCGGATACCAGACAGGGCAGGGCATTATCCCGACTCTGGTCCAACGGGGTGAATACATTGTATCGGACCGCGATAACCATGCAAGCCTTGTAGCTGCATCCATTATGGCTCAGGGAGCAGGGGCAAATTTTGTACGCTATAACCACAACAACATGGAAGACCTGGAGCGCGTGCTTCAGAACATTCCCGGAAATGCAGGACGACTGATTGTTTCTGATGGAGTGTTCTCAGTTTCAGGCGAAATTGTCGATCTCCCGGGTCTGGTGACATTAGCAAAGAAATATGACGCCCGCATTCTTATTGACGACGCTCATGCGGTAGGAGTAATCGGTAAAAACGGCAGGGGAACCCCATCAGAGTTCGGTCTTGTCAGCGATGTTGATCTCATTATGGGAACATTCTCAAAAACCTTCGGATCGCTCGGAGGTTACGTTGCAGGTGACAGGAGCGTCATTAACTATATCAAACACAACGCATCTTCGCTTATTTTCAGCGCTTCGCCTACACCTGCCAGCGTTGCTGCCGTTCTGACAACACTTGAAATCATCCGTAATGAGCCTGAGCGTATGGAACGGCTTATCGCAAATACAGATTACGTACGCCAAGGGCTTCTTAACGCAGGGTTTACACTTCTGCCTTCACGTACTGCTATCGTTACAGTCCTGATAAAGGATCAGATGAAAACCCTTCTCTTTTGGAAAAAGCTGTTTGATGCCGGAGTGTATGTTAACGCTTTCATCCGCCCAGGCGTCATGCCGGGCCACGAGGCACTCCGCACAAGCTTTATGGCAACCCACGAGCGTGAACATCTTGACAAGGTTGTTAATGAGTTCACCGCCATCGGCAGGGAACTTGGGGTCATCTGAATCATAAGTCCTTACAAGAGAATATTTTCGAGTTCCCCGGCAAACACCGGGGATTTGTTCCCCGATTTTCCTCTGATCCAACACCAACCATTTTTGCTATTACTCTGCGGTTAGAGTAATAGTTGCACCTTTCTATTTTTTTTTAATAAATTAACAGCTACGTAATACTTGATAGTTTAAATGTACGCTCTGTTCTGATTGCTGATATACGGTGCTGATGATTATTTACGCAAACAAGGAAATAAGAATTTTATCCCTGTTTTTTGTTCGTATCATTGCAACCTAACTATGACACAATCATGAAAACAAAACATGCAGAAGCGTCCCGCTTTGTCCGTTTTGTTGTATCGGCGTTTAGCCTTGCGGCTTTGCTGGTACCTCTCCCCTCTTACGGAGCTGACACAGGAACCGTTAAGGGCAAAATCACCGACAAAGCTGACGGCGAAGGTGTTTTTGGTGCATCGGTAACAATTGCCGGCACCAACATCGGAACATCAACCGACGCTAACGGCAACTTCACCATCTACAACGTCCCCGCCAAACAAGAAAAAGTCTCAGTTTCCATCGTAGGCTACGCCCCGACAAGTCTGGTTGTATCCGTTACTACCGGACAAACTGCGACTGCCAATTTCACCATTGGCCAGACTACCCTCTTGGCATCTGAGGTTGTTGTCGGTGCTGCACTCTACAAACAGGACCGCCTTGAAGTACCGGTAACTGTTAATGTTGTATCACTGGAAAGAATCAAGCAGCAATCTAACCCAACCCTTGATCAGGTAATCGAAGATGTTCCTGGTGTCGTGGTCACGCGTGCAGGGGGACAGGCATCCGCAACATTACAGATCCGTGGCTCCAACGCATTTAGTGGAGGCGGTATAGGTACAAGAGTACAGGGGTTTTACGATGGCTTTCCTATGAACAACCCTGAAAGCGGTGAGATTTTATGGACTACTGTCAACATGAATGCTGCCGACAAGGTTGAAGTACTGAAAGGTTCAGCAGCAACCCTTTATGGCTCAGGAGCTATGGGCGGTGTCGTGAATGTCTACGGTCATCTTCCTGAAACCTTTGAGGTAAAGGCTGGCGTTAGCGGTGGATTTTATGATGCTCCTCCCTCCAGTGACCAAAGCGTATATCGTCAAAACTTCACTCCATGGCTCTGGAACAGCTATGTCGGTATTGGGAACAAGAGCGGACCATGGAGTTATGACTTGCTCTATTCACACGCTGACGATCAAGGTTACCGCCAGAACGCCCAGACACTGCTTAACGATATCAAGCTGAAGGCACGGTACGATATTGATGCAAAGCAGTACATCCAGATCAGTGCCTTCTACAATCAGACTGAAGGCGGCTATGCTTATAACTGGCCGTATGACCTGTCAGCAGCCACACAGACTTATGTACCGCACCCTGAAGACGGCTATGATGTATGGACCAGAGTGAATGTTTTTCAAAGTACAGCGTCTTTTGCTCAATTTCTTACAGCAAATCAAGGTTTGCCTATTTCACCTGCATTCCGATCCCTCTTACCAGCTAGCTTAAGTTCGTTAACAAGCTGGCCAACATTCCCTTATCATGGACTAAGCGCTGCAACATTGGCGGGGATTATCAACTCGGCAGGAGCTCTTACTAATTTTAAAACCTATGATGTCTACACTGACGACATCATCAAAAGAAAAAATGCTCTGGTAGGAGCTAATTATGTGAACCTGCTTAGCGACAAGCTCAGCCTTGACACCAGAGTATACTATACGTACAATGATTCGCGGATAGAATACAACCTTACTAACACACCCCAAGTCTATCCATTAACAACAAGAAACCCTGGTGATTTCAATGAAAATATAGCCAACCGTTTCGGTGCAGGTGCAAAGCTTGACTGGAGAGCTACGGACAACCAGCGCTTCCTGTTAGGCGTTGACGGCAATATAACCGATGTAAGAACCACTCAGATAGCTGCCGAGTTTCCCATACCAAACACCTTTCATAATATCCAGGAGAAAAATGCAGCAGCATTCCTCCAAGATGAATGGAAAATCACTGACAGCATAACCTCATTGATGTCCTTGCGCTATGACTGGAGCGGCATTGATGCCACTCAGGCTGAACTTACGGCAGGTGGGGCTCTGATTCCTCTTGAAAACAGATCGGTTGATGCCATTAGTCCCCGTATAGCCCTGAACTACAAGGCGATGGATGACCTCTCGTTCCGTGCTTCATGGGGAAACAGTTTCCGTGCGCCAACTCTGGAAGAACGTTTTGTTCGTGATGGAGGAATGGTTAAAGGAACACCAAACCCTTATCTTGACAAGGAAACCATGACTGCTTATGAATTAGGCGTTTACAAGCAGTTCAGTGACAAGGTCTCATTTGATGTAGCAGGATTTATCAACAATTACGATAATCTTATCCAGTCTGTAATTGACCTGACAACTCTGACTTACCAGTACAAAAACATCACAAAAGCCCGCATCTGGGGAGTCGAAACTAACCTGAACTACAGACCGAACAACGATTGGGCATTTAATGCGGCATACACCTACATGAATGCACAAAACCTTTCGTACGTAAAAGGTCAAGACACGACGCTTGACTTGAACCCTGACCCGAAGTGGCTGCCATATCGCCCTGAAAATACAATATCGGGAAGTGCGACTTGGAAACCTGTCAATAAACTTGCTCTGAACCTGACCGGACGGTATGTCAGCAAGTACAAAGCTATTTCATTCTTCCCTAATCCTGATGGCTTGTACTACCCTGGCGATTTCATAGTGTTCAATGTCGGAGCAAAGTACCAGATTGATAAAAACATCATTGCAAGTCTGCATTGCAACAACATAGGCAACGTGCAGTACCAAGAGGCTGAATGGTTCATGGCGCCTGGACGGTATTATGTTGCAGGAGTGGATTTCACCTTCTGAAGAGATCCACCAGCAATAAGTCGTAATGACCCGAGCCAGCCCTTCTCACTGAGGGGCTGGCTCTTTTTTTAATCGTTAGTTTACCTCACAGGATTTTATTACATTTTCCAATCCTGTTAAAACCACAACAAACGCACATCTTTTTGTAATTCTATGCACGATAAAATCAGAATTGCCGCTATTGTCGGGATGGAGCAATGCAACCAGCGTGTCTGGCGCGAGGTAACCTCCAAAATAGCCGCACACATTGAATTGACCCAATGGACCGATCAGGATCTTGAACATCAGAACCCTGAAGCAGCCAAGGCAATCCACAATGCAGATTGTATTTTTACCACTCTGATTCAGTTCAAGGTTCAGGCGGACTGGCTGCATGAGCAAATCGAAGAATCGAAGGTAAAAGTGATTTTTGCCTATGAGTCGATGCCTGAGGTGATGCAGTTGACAAAAGTCGGTAATTATGTGGTTTCAGGCGATGGAAGCGGAATGCCTGATATCGTTAAAAAAGTTGCGAAGATGCTGGTGAAGGGGCGCGATGAGGATGCGCTCTACGGCTACATGAAGCTGCTGAAAATAATGCGCACCATGTTGCCGCTCATCCCTAAAAAGGCAAAGGATTTCAAGAACTGGATGCAGGTTTATACCTACTGGATGAACCCGACGACGGACAATCTGGCATCGATGTTCAACTATATTGTAGCTGAGTACTTTGAGGTAGACGTCAAAGCTGATAAGGTGCAAGAAGTGCCCACAATGGGCTTTTACCATCCCGATGCACCGGAGTACCAGAAAGATTTGCACCATTATGAAAAGTGGCTGCACAAACGAGATAAAGCCTCGGCAAAAAGAAGAAATATTGGCCTCCTCTTCTTCCGGAAGCACTTGCTGCAGGAAAAAGAGTATATCGACAATACCATCCGGGCCATCGAGGCCAAGGGACTTAATCCCCTGCCGGTTTTCGTTATGGGCGTTGAAGGCCATGTTGCAGCCAGAGAGTGGTTTACGCATAACAACATAGACATGCTGATCAATATGATGGGCTTCGGTTTTGTGGGTGGTCCTGCGGGGGCAACCACACCTGGCGCATCGTCGGCAGCACGCGAAGAGATTCTTGGCAAAATCAACGCACCGTATGTGGTGTCTCAACCACTTTTTATACAGGACTTTGCTTCATGGAAGTCGCAGGGAGTTATACCTCTGCAGTCGGCCATGACCTATTCGCTGCCTGAAATGGACGGTGCAGTGTGCCCTGTAGTACTCGGCGCCATAAAGGACGGACGCCTGCAAACTGTTCCTGATCGTCTGGAAAGACTTGCAGGACTTGCCAAAAAGTTTTCGGAGCTTCGTCAGGTTTCCAACAGAGAGAAGAAAGTTGCTCTTGTAGTCTATGACTATCCGCCCGGTATGGGTAAAAAAGCCAGTGCAGCATTGCTCGACGTACCGAAAAGTATCTACAACATCCTCTTGTCTCTTCGCGCGGAGGGGTACAATATTGGTGAGTTGCCGGAGTCACCGGAAGCGCTGCTTGGTATGCTGGACAAAGCCACGGATTACGAAATTCAGGCACATGAACAGGATTGCTTTTCCATTGACAGGGAGCTGTTCAACAGCATCACCAGCGTCAGGGAACGCGAGCGCATTGAAGGGCGCTGGAGCGGATTTCCCGGCGACATTGCACCGATTAAACCTGACAGACTTTTTATTGGCGGCATCACGCTTGGCAATATTTTTATCGGCGTTCAGCCTCGTCTTGGCATTCAGGGTGATCCGATGCGCCTGCTTTTCGACAAGGAGAACACTCCGCATCATCAATATATAGCCTTCTACCGCTGGATCAGCCGTGTATTCGGGGCTAACGCCCTTGTTCACATCGGCATGCACGGCACTGCGGAATGGATGCCCGGCCTTCAGCTTGGCGTAACCGGCGACTGCTGGTCAGACGCACTGCTCGGTGAAGTACCTCATTTTTATATCTATCCGATCAATAACCCAAGCGAGGCGAACATCGCAAAACGACGCGGTTTCGCCACCATGATTTCGCATAACATCCCGCCGCTTGCAAGGGCCGGCCTATACAAAGAACTGCCTGCATTCAAGGAGATGCTGAACGATTACCGCGAACGTGGGCTTGAGAAGATCGTTGACGTTGAGACGGAAGAGGTGATCATCACCAAAGCGCAGCAGCTCAATCTGACGGATGACTGCCCGCGCATTGAAGGAGAGGCATTCCAAGACTATATCAGCCGCCTTTATACCTATATGATGGAGCTTGAAGGACGCCTGATTTCTAACTCTCTGCATGTCTTCGGCGAAACTCCAAAGCTTGAAACCCAGGTAACCACCATTACAGAGTATCTGAAGGTGCGCGGTAATGAAAAATCACTTCCATCGATCATCATGCAGGCAATCGGTGAGGACGAAACCTATGGTGATTATGCTTCGCTTGCCACGCGCGCCCGCAAGGGTGAACCACAGGCTCTCAGGTCGAGAGAAAAAGTAGACGAGCAGACCAGAGAGTTTATTGAAAAGACCATTTTCGGGCAGACCAATCCGACTACGGTGATTAACAAGATGACCGGCGGAGCAAAAGTATCGCAGGAGATGGCTGAGGCTATCAACACTTCCCTTCAGGAAGGAGTTGCCCTCAAACGCGCTCTTGAGGACAACCATAATGAGATGAAGGGCTTTTTGAGAGCTCTTTGCGGTGAGTACATCCCCTCAGGCTCCGGAGGCGACCTTGTGCGTGACGGTGCAGGCATTCTGCCGACCGGTCGCAACATCCATGCCATAGACCCGTGGCGCATTCCTTCAGAACTTGCATTCAAGCGCGGCAAGCAGATTGGCGAAACCATTCTGAACCGCCACACAGAAGAAAACAACGGCGAGTACCCTGAAACAATTGCACAGGTGCTCTGGGGTCTTGATACCATCAAGAGCAAGGGAGAGGCAGTTGCGGTAATCATTCACCTTATGGGCGGTGAACCGGCATACGATGCACAGGGCAAAATCAGCCACTACCGTCTGGTTCCGCTCGAAAAGCTGGGTCGCCCGAGAATCGATGTCTTGATCCAGATCAGCTCGATCTTCCGTGATACGTTTGGCGTTCTTGTCGATCATCTTGATAAACTGGTTAAAGATGCTGCAAAAGCAATCGAGCCGCATGAGATGAACCATATCAAAAAACATGTTGATGCTGCATTGAAAGAGGGTAAAGATTTCGAGAGCGCCACATCGCGCCTCTTTACCCAGGCTCCGGGAGCTTATGGTTCGCAGGTTGAGGAACTTGTAGAAGATTCCGCCTGGGAGTCTGAAGAGGACCTCGACAACATGTTCATCAAACGAACCGGTTTCGCTTATGGCGGAAACCGATACGGTGACCAGCAGTCTGATATACTGAAAGGTCTGCTCAGCACTGTTGATCGTGTTGTGCAGCAGGTAGACTCGGCTGAATTCGGCATTACTGATATCGACCGCTACTTCTCTTCTTCAGGGGCACTGCAGCTTTCTGCCAGACGCCGCAATCCTAAAGGGGATAATGTTAAGCTGAACTACGTTGAGACCTTCACGGCTGACGTGAAAATTGATGATGCTGATAAAGCCTTAAAGGTTGAGTTCCGTTCCAAACTGCTCAACCCGAAATGGTTTGAGACTATGCTGGATCAGGGTCATAGTGGAGCTGCTGAAATCAGCAACCGCTTTACGTATATGCTTGGCTGGGATGCTGTCACCAAAGGAGTTGACGACTGGGTGTACAAAGAGGCGGCGGAAACATACGCCATGGATCCGAAGATGCGCGAGCGCCTTATGAAGGTCAATCCAAAAGCCTTCAAAAACATTGTAGGCCGTATGCTTGAAGCCAGCGGTCGCGGTATGTGGAGCGCGGACCCCGAGATGATCGAAAAGCTGCAGGAAATTTATTCAGATCTCGAAGATCGCCTTGAAGGCATCGAGATTTAATAGCCTCCAGCAACTACCCAATTACAGCAGAAAAGCACGGCTCACACCGTGCTTTTCTGCTTCATCTACTGGTCACTGCAGACAATTTCCATGGAGGATGACAGTCGCAATAAGTTTCTTTTTTGCTGATCCGTTTGGTATATTATACAAAATATGTACTTATGGACAGAGGAAAGGGAAATAGTATACGCAGCATCTGCCGATCCCTTGAGGTTCTGCTGTTTTTTGTGATTTCTATTGTAGGCTTCAACGTTCTCGTCAAAACGACATCTCTCAACTCCAAATCAAAGACAAAGCCACAATACGGCGGTATGCCTGCCCATCGTGAGCTTTCTACCGCTGAGTCCCCTCCTGCTTTACACTCCGATCTTGATCATATCGATAGCTTTTTCAGTTCAGAACACACAATAAGCTTTTCATCATGTACAATACATTCAGGGACTCCCCCATTCCCTGATGTAGCGCATGACCGGCATCTCTCTATAAAGCAAAGGGGAAGCGATGTAAACAACAATGTTATTTCCATTGCATCCCCTTTGCACAAGCCGGACAACCTCTTTCAGCAAAATCCCGTCTTACTGATCTGATTCCCCGCTATTCGTTTACCTATCGTGCAATACCACTTGAACCATTAATGGATCACTAAACCGGCCACTCCACCCTACGACGGAGAGATTGACGGTATTAACATTTTATTGACAGGTTACACGTATGCATTTTGTGTTCCTTACCATGGAGGCCACCAACAACAGCACACTGAAAGCTGCTGCT
This sequence comes from uncultured Chlorobiaceae bacterium, assembly GCA_903851385.1. GTDB lineage: Bacteria > Bacteroidota > Chlorobiia > Chlorobiales > Chlorobiaceae > Chlorobium. The sequence continues at coordinate 43,781 of CAINOC010000103.1, forward strand.
GATGAGCTGAACAGGAAGTTTCATATCGGGCTGGAGGTTTCTGTCTTCAGTCTTGGCCTTCATAACAGCAAAAAGCTCTGGGAAACGCTTGAAAACACTCTTCCGAATGCAGATGTCGTATTCGGATCGATGCTCTTCAGCGAGGAAATTGTACGCCCGCTCGAGAAACTGCTTGAGGCTCTTACCTGCCCTGTCTGTATGATTACCAGCAATCCAGCGCTGATAACCCAGACAAGACTTGGCAAATTTTCTTTTGGCAAGAGTAAAAAAGAGGAACCAAAGGAATCAAATATTTTTAAGCAATGGGCTTCGAAACTGATGCCCAGGCAGAGCCACGGGGAAAGCCAACGGCAGCTTACACTCGTCCGTAATGTCAGTAAAATCATGAAGTACCTGCCGGGAAGGGCTCGTGATATCCATACCTTTATTGCCGCCCACCAGTTCTGGCTGAACGGTTCACAGGAAAATATGGAACGATTCCTTTCCCTGCTGGTTGACCGTTACGTCCCCGGCTGGAAAGGAAAACTCCCTCAGGAAGATCCTCTTTTTTACCCTGATGCGGCAATATGCCACCCTGATGCGACTGAACCTTTTTTCTCTTCTACGCTCTTTCTTGAGTGGCTGAAACAGAATAAACCCAACATTGAGTCAGGACTGGTAGTCATTCTTGCCATGCGCTCAACAGTATTGAGCAAAAACATGGCACACCTTAACTATCTGATACACTCTTTTGAATCAAAGGGAATCAAATGCTGCATCGCCTATAGCGGCGGCCTTGATTTCCGTCCGGTTCTCGACCGGTTTTTCAATTCCGAAATATCCGGAGCACTGAAGCCGGCTCTCTTGATCAATGCGACAGGATTTTCGCTTGTCGGCGGCCCTGCTGAAAACAAGGCCCCTGAAGCGATAGCAGTGCTTAAAAAACTTGATATCCCCTGCCTGAATCTTATCCCTCTTTCATTTCAGCCTATTGAGCAGTGGCGCGAAAGCAATCTTGGCCTGACACCCCTGCAAACTGCTTTAAGTGTTGCGGTAACCGAGCTGGACGGATCCATTGAACCCCAGATTTATGCCGGCACTGAAACAGGGAGTGAACGGACGATACCGCTTGAAGCTGAGGTGAAAATTATTTCTGAACGTGTACAACGGTTTCTCAGGCTGCAGCATAAGCCGCCTAAAGAGAAGAAAATTGCAATTATTCTTTTTAATTTCCCGCCCAATCTCGGCAATGCCGGTACGGCAGCATATCTCAACGTTTTTGAGAGCCTGCACCGGTTGCTGCTTGAGATGAAAACTGCAGGGTACAGGGTGGATGTTCCGGAAACTGCTGAAGGACTGAAAGATCGATTACTTGAAGGGAATCGCCTGTTATATGGTACCGATGGCAATGTTGACGCTCATTTTCCTGTTGATGAGTACCGCAGGCTCTTTCCGGCCTATGAGGGTATAGAACCATTCTGGGGAGACGCTCCCGGCGAAATTCTCAATGATCGTAACCGCTTTCATATTCTCGGTTGCTCACTGGGAAATATTTTTATCGGCCAGCAGCCCAGTTTCGGATATGAGCGCGATCCGATGAGGCTTCTCATGGCAAAGGATGCCGCGCCGAACCATGCCTTTGCAGCGTTCTATACATGGATTGAACATTGCTTCAACGCCGATGCCGTGCTTCATTTCGGAACACATGGTGCACTTGAGTTTATGCCTGGCAAACAGGTTGGACTTTCAAGCTTGTGCTGGCCAAAAAAACTGATAGGCGCTCTTCCTAACTTTTACTGCTATTGCGTCAATAATCCGAGCGAAGGTGCCATTGCCAAACGTCGTGGATTCGCCACGCTGGTAAGCTATCTCTCACCCCCGCTGGAACATGCCGGCCTCTATAAGGGTTTGCGCAAACTAAAAGATCTGGTTGCCGGGTACAGGAGCAATCCCTCAGATGAGCTGCTTGAAGAGGTCAAGGAGCTTACCATCTCTCTTGAGATTGACTTAGACCAGAATAATTTGACTGCCGAGGAGTACATCACAACACTGAACAGTGAGCTTTACCTGATTGAAGAGCGCATGATTCCGCTTGGGCTGCATATCATGGGCGAAGCCCCTTCACCTGAAAGTGTAAGCGATCATCTGGCTCTCCTTGCACAACACACGCGCCCGGAACTTGACGGTAAATCCCTCCCGGAATTGATCTGCAATCACCTGAACTACGATTACCAGGAGATACTGGATCAATTGGGAACTAACCGGGAAGCTCAAGAGAGATGGCAACAGGTATCGGCAATTTTCCGTGAGGCTGTTAAGCGGTTTACCGGTCATTTCGATACTGAAAAAAATCACAACATTCCTCTGTCAAGGCTCCTTGAAGGAAGCCTTGCTGTCAGAATATCGGCCGCAGATGACTATCTGCATCGAACAGCGGGCATAAAACCGGGAGAACTGAAGCGCCTCTGGCATTTCATAAACATCGTTCTCATAAATCTGGCTGAAAATCACGAACTCAATGCAGTGCTTCATGCGTTGGAAGGAAAGTTCATTCCTCCATCCCCTGGCAATGACCTGGTCAGGAACCCTGACATCGTGCCGACAGGCAGGAATATTCACAGCCTTGACCCCTACACAATTCCTACATCCTTCGCACAACAGGCCGGAAAACGATCTGCTGAAGAGCTGCTCCTGCAATACAATAAGGAGAGCGGTGCCCTTCCCGAATCCATAGCGCTGATCCTCTGGGGGACAGATAACTTGAAAAGCGACGGTGAAGGAGTTGCACAGGCACTGGCGCTGATGGGTGCAAAAGCTAAAACGGATGAACTTGGAAAGATAGGCGATGTTGAGCTTATCCCCCTCATTGAACTTGGCCGGCCCCGAATAGACGTGGTGATGACCATCAGCGGCATTTTCAGGGATCTTCTATCACTGCAGGTCAGACTGCTTGACAAGGCCGCCCGTCTGGCTGCAGTAGCCGATGAACCCGAAGAGATGAACTTTATAAGAAAACATGTGCAGAAGGAGATGCTTGAGAGAAACTGTTCTTTTGAGGAGGCCTCGAACAGGGTTTATTCAAATGCGCCCGGCAGCTATGGAGCAAATGTAAACCATCTGGTTGAAAGCAGCACCTGGGAAGAGGACAACCAGCTTGCCGAAGCCTTTGTCTCCCGGAAGAGCTTTGCAGTATCATCCGCAGGTCACTGGAAGGAGTGTCCTGATGCCCTTCGCTCTGCGCTCAAAAATGTAACCCTGACATTCCAGAATATCGACAGCTATGAAATCGGTATTTCTGATATTGATCATTATTATGAGTATCTTGGCGGAGTTTCAAAAACTGTGGAACACCTTAGTAAAACCAAACCGAAAGTGATGGTTGGCGATATCGATGGTGTGGGAACAAAGCAGCGGATCTGTTCTCTTGAAAAAATGGTCTCGCTTGAGGCACGCACTAAACTGCTTAATCCGAAATGGTATGAGGCCATGCTTGAGCACGGCTATGAGGGGGTCAGGGAGATTGAGTCCCATCTCAGCAACACCTATGGATGGAGTGCAACTGCTTCGGCAGTTAAAAAGTGGACCTATGATCAATTCAACGAAACTTTTCTGCAAGACAAGGCCATGCTGGAACGACTTGCTGCCCTTAACCCGTACGCAACCATGTCGATGACCAGACGCCTGCTCGAAGCTCACTCTCGAGGATTCTGGGAAGCAGAGGAGAGTACCATTGAAGAACTTCAGGAACTCTATGCCGATCTTGAAACCAGAATTGAAGGGGTTCACCAGTGAAGCATTGGCAAAATAAAATTTTATAACACCAACCCTCGTAACGACAAAAACTTATACCATGAGCAGCTCCTCTTTCAATGCTGAAGAACACAAAAAAATGCTCCGTTCGTATTTCGACGGCCAGGGCTTTCAGCGATGGGCATCAATATACGGTGACGATAAACTCTCTTCCGTACGCAATACTGTCCGTCAAGGCCATGCCGTTATGATGGACAAGGCATTTGACTGGCTGCAGCAACTTGGACTTCCGAAAGGTGCAACTGTTCTTGACGCCGGATGCGGAACAGGACTGTTCAGTATTCGTCTTGCAAAAGAGGGCTACAAAGTGAAATCTGTCGATATCGCTTCACAAATGGTGGCTAAAACAAAAGAAGAAGCGACCAAACAGGGAGTTCAGAATAACATGGAGTTTGAAGTAAACTCTATTGAATCAGTAAGCGGAACGTATGATGCCGTGGTGTGCTTTGATGTACTGATCCATTACCCTGCTGAAGGATTTTCTCAGGCATTCCGGAACCTGAGCAGTTTGACAAAAGGTTCGGTCATATTCACCTATGCTCCTTACAATAACATTCTTGCTTTCCAGCATTGGCTTGGTGGTTATTTCCCGAAAAAGGAACGCCGCACAACCATCCAGATGATTCGTGAGGAGGAGATGCAGAAAGCTATGGGCGCAGCCGGAATGAAACTGAAAAATCGGGAAAAAATAAGTTGGGGATTTTATCATACCATGCTTATGAACTCTTCTCACAAGTGACTGGTGTTGTAGTGAATACCATATGAGAATTTTATAAAAAAGTTGTAAATTAATAATTCAGGGATTTTTATCAGTCAAATCAAGGTTTTCTTTGTTTTGTTCTGCAGTCCCTATTTTGTAAAAACATATCTGGAGGATGGAGACCGATGAAAATACTGATGGTTCAGCCAAATTATCATTCAGGGGGAGCCGAAATTGCCGGTAACTGGACACCAAGCTGGGTCGCCTATATCGGTGGCGCCCTTAAACAGGCAGGATTCGATCAGGTGAAATTTGTTGACGCCATGGCCGATGACATTCCTGACGACCAGATTGAGGAGATCATCCGTAAGAACATGCCGGATGTGGTGATGACGACAAATATCACTCCTTCTATCTTCAAGGCACAGGCTATCATGAAAATCGCTAAAAAAGTGAATCCGAAAATCCGGACACTTATGGGCGGTATTCATTCAACATTTATGTACCCTCAGGTACTGAGCGAAGCACCTGAAACCGATTACATTGTTCGCGGTGAAGGTGAAGAGGTGACAGTGAACCTCATCAAGGAGATCGCAGCTGGAACCGATAAGCAGAACCGTGGAGAGATTACCGGCATCGCCTATATTGACGACGACGGCAAGGTGTTTGCAACGGCTGCACATCCGGTCATTGAGGATCTTGATACCCTTAGCCCCGACTGGAGCCTTTACGACTGGGATAAATACATTTACACTCCTCTGAACTGCCGCCTTGCGGTTCCAAACTTTGCCAGAGGATGTCCTTTTACCTGCACGTTCTGTTCACAGTGGCAGTTCTGGCGCCGCTACCGTGCACGCAGTCCCAAGCTTTTCGTCGATGAAATTGAGGTACTGGTCAAACAGCACAAAGTGGGCTTTTTCATCCTCGCTGATGAAGAACCAACCATTAACAAACAGAAGTTTGTCTCTCTCTGCCAGGAGCTTATCGACCGTAAACTTGATGTTACCTGGGGTATCAATACCCGCGTAACAGATATCATGCGTGATGCCGACCTTCTGCCGTTCTTCCGTAAGGCTGGTCTGGTACACGTGTCACTTGGTACTGAAGCAGCAAGTCAGATGAACCTCAACCGGTTCCGCAAGGAGACAACCATTGAGGAGAACAAGCTTGCAATCAAGCTGCTGCAGAAAAATGGAATCGTGGCTGAAGCACAGTTTGTTATGGGCCTTGAGCACGAAACCCCTGAAACCATTGAAGAGACCTACCAGCTCTGTAAAGACTGGGATCCCGATATGGCCAACTGGACCATTTACACACCATGGCCTTTCTCCGACCTCTTCAAGGAGCTTGGCGACAGGGTGGAGGTACGCGACTACTCCAAGTACAATTTTGTGACGCCGATCATCAAGCCCGACAACATGGAGCGTGAGGATGTGCTGAAACTTGTGCTGAAATCTTATGCACGCTTCTACGCACGCAAGACCTTCTTCGGCTACCCATGGATAAAAGACCCTTATGTACGCAAGTACATGCTTGGCTGTCTGAAAGCGTTCGCCCAGACTACCATTACCAAACGCTTCTACGACATCGACCGAGTCAAAACCAAAAACCGCAAGATTGAGGTCGATCTTGGCTTCGACAAGTCCAGGATTCTCACTCAGGACGAGGTAAAGAACCTCAAGGAACTGCGCCCGGAAATGGTTGCCGACATGAGCTTCGGTCTTAAAGAGGCCGGATACCAGCGTGAGCATGACGAGCACAACTGGGACGAGTTCGACGAAAGCACCATCAAGGATCGTAACTCTTCAACAGTTCGCAACTGCTGAGAACTCTTGTTCGATCAAATAAACAAAAAGCCCTTCGGAAACGGAGGGCTTTTTGTTTTTGACTTAATGCTTTTTCATGCCTCATTCCGGAAAAGCATTGACTGAAAGTTTCTGAACATGGTCGCGGATGTCAACAGGCCATGTGGTTACTATCTCATTAAACTTTTCTGGGTTTCCGGCAAACAAAGCCCTTGACGCCTCCTCAAATCCGGGAAGGTCACCAGCCATTGCAGACATAAACCTGTAGACGCCCCCTTGTGAAGAACGCAACTGATCCCGATCGCTGTTCATGCGCCGAGCTTCCTCAACAAGTTTACGAAGAGCTACAGATGCACCTCCAGGTTGACTGTTAAGCCACTCCCAATGCCGGGGCAGTAACGTGACTTCCCGTGGAATAACACCAAGCTTCGGGCGTCCTGGTCCCCTAGGAATAGTTGCATCCCTGTTGTCACTCGCTATTGGATTATCCAATCTACTCAGAACATCTTCCATCTTTCCACGGAAGTCTACTTCAATAAGCTCACTGCTTATATCGTCAAAGATCAAAACAGAGAGCACTTCCCCGTTATCAATATTCTCTTTAACCAGTTTGATAACCTCTTCCAGCTTTCCTGTTGCAATACAGCGACTGCCACAAAATGCTGTGCAATGTTGAATATTTTTTCTGTTCATCTTTTATGAGTTTTTATATCAATTATATCCGGATATAATACCTCATAAATGGAACAGAATAGAAATGAATAAACAATATTACCCGGATAATTATAACTCAAAACTATTTCAACGTCGTTCCGATGCCGAGACGGTCCGCAATATTGGCCTTTGGGTCAATCACTGGTCTGATAAGAGGTGATGCACAGGTCATGAGCGTGGTGACACCCGGCCCGTGACCGGCCTCCATACAATCGCTGTGTACGACTATTCCGATACTGACCGCACCTTTACGGTAGGCTCTGCCATAACGGTTGTCGTGATCCAAGAGTGCGACAAAATCACCGAAACGAATTTTGTCGATACCATACTCTTTTACCGTTTCAGCGTCGCTGGTCATAATATCGTAATCACCTTTTGCCACATGGGCTGAACCGATGCCTGATCCCATACAGACCGCTGGGACAATGGTTGTAACCGGCACTTCAAGCACTCCACCCTCTACTTCACGAATATTCATGACCTTAAGCAGATCAGGATCGAGATTGAACAGGATAATATCCGGATAATCCATAAGCTTCAGTCCCTGCCCTTTCCCCCGAATGATGATGGTATCGCTGTAGAGAAGCTTTTCCTTGACTTCGCGCACAAAATCCACTATGACATGTTCCGATCCTCCATGATGACCGAGCACACGTCCTTCGGCTCCTTTTGCTTCGCCTGTAGCTACTGTGGCAATATTGCCGGCGCAGGAGTATATCTGCAATCCAACGTTTGGATGCTCGAAAGGTTTATTGGTATCAGCGGTACAGCTGACTCCCGGCTCTATATGATCGCCTTGCCATCCAAAAGCAGCATCTCCAACCTGGACGTTCAGAGTGATACCTCCTATCGAAGGAAGAAGAAAGGGGGTACCATGATGGTCAACTTCCCAATTTCCTCTTGTTCTCGGTTGTCCGGGCTGGCACTGCAATAGAAACTCTACAAGATGTTGTTCGTTTGTGGTAAGCATAACTTCTTTTTAATGGTGATTGTCTAAATACATGGTCAAAGCAGGCTATACATCAAATCCCGGACGAATAAAGGGGCGTGCGGCAGGAAATACAACCTCAATTGACCGGCGCAAACGGTCAAGATGAACAAGAATAGAAAGTGTTTTATCCTCATGAGCAGGATACTCGGCATAAAGAACGCTCCATGCAGCAAGGGATCGGTCTATGGTTATCAGTGCAACCTTGGCAGTGCCGTTGGCATCGTTTTGCTGTTCATTGTCGACTATAGCTGATTCGTTCATACGGCCTTCGACCGCACGAACAAGTTTCGGGTAAATAAAATACTGATAATGCCGGATCACCTGGAGATGCTCATCAAGAGAAAGAGGGTGATTGGTCAGCAGTGATTCCTCCGCTTCCGAAAATTCGTCAGCAGCGGCAAACCATTCGTTAACCATGCCTGAATAGACAAGTGCTGCTGTCGCACAAGGGTGTTCACGGGCATTGCGATGGAAACTCTCCTGCAGTTCGGACAATGCAGTTTCCTTGTCCAAATCTTCCGGATCGATACCCTGTTGTGCAGCCATTTCCCTTATAAGACGCATGGCTTGAACAAGTGCTTCACCCATTTCATCCCAAAACCGGGCATTCAATGCATCAAAATCCCCCAAGGTATCACCACTCCTGGTTTCTTCTGATTCGATCTGAAATTGAAGGCAACGCGAAGTATATGCGCACCGCTCACACCAGCGGTCACAATAGTTATAGATACCTGGAATCAAATCCGGTTTATCACCCATTACGTGCTCTGTTGAGTTAGCTTTGCCATTCCTTAACTACCAATCAATACGTCCTCTCAGTGACTTGATATCTGAACGCTTCTCCTTTTTTTCAAGTCGTTTAACTTTTGAAGTGAAGGTTGGTTTTGTTCTCTTTCGTTTTTTTGGATCTTCGGCAACACTTCCCAAAATCATCTGAAGCCGGTCAAGAGCGTCTTCACGATTTTTCTCCCTTGAGCGAAAACGCTGTGCTTTTATAACAAGAACTCCTTCGCTTGAGAGACGCTGATCCCTCATGCTGAGCAAACGTTCCTTCAGCTCTTCAGGAAGAGAGGATGCCCTGATATCGAAACGTAAATGAACCGCAGTCTCAACCTTGTTCACATTCTGCCCGCCGGCTCCCTGGGAACGCATGGCATGCAATTCGATTTCGGTGACCGGAACAGTTACCTTTTGTTTGATTTTATTGCTTTCAGTCATTAAGACGCTCTATGTCACGCCGTTCATGATACATCTTCAGCTCCAATTATGGTGAACTTTACTATAAGGCAGCAAGGGCTGTGATAGTTTCTGGCCATGTTTCAAATCTGATGCTTTTTATTCCGACAGATTCCGCTGCCCTGCAGTTTTCCGGCTTGTCGTCGATCAGTATAAATTCATGAGCCGCCAGGCCTGAATCATTAAGAACATGCTGAAATGCTTCTGGAGAACTTTTCATAAAGCCGTGTTCGTAAGAAAGATAGTAACGATCCCTCTCCCTTAAAAGCGGATATTTTGTCAGGAGAAAAGCAAAATGCAGTGGGTCAGTATCGCTCATTATCCAGAGCTTATGCTCCCTGCTGAGAATTTCCACACCCTCTTCTGCCCCCTCCATCGGGGAGAACACATCCTGCCAGCGCTCCCTTATTTCACCATGGCTCATGTTTCCTGTCAGCGAATCACGTCCGATCATGCAGAGATAGTCAAGTGGCGGAATGATGCCTTGCTCAAGCTTCATTTTCAGCTCTCCTCCACAATATTTCCTGTACACTGCCTGCAGGTCGGAAGTGCTGTCAGAAAGAACTCCCCTGCAGAATCTTAAAAAATCTACAGATACAATCACATTTCCGATATCGAGTAAAATAATGCTCATACTGCCTCTTCTCTGGGTTCTTATGCAGGATTTTGACACTCTCAATTCATTGAAATTGCAGAAACACAAAGGGCGCATGGTTATGCGCCCTTTGTGTTTCTGCCATAGTTGAAACTGTTCGGCTTCTCCTGAAAAAGCCTTGTGCGGTTAATCATAACAACCACATTCATAAAAATACGAGAGTGCTGATAACTAATCCGCAGGCAAAGCCGCTCGGACTAAACGGCATGAAGAACCGTTCTATG
>CAINOC010000104.1 GCA_903851385.1 uncultured Chlorobiaceae bacterium
ACGTACAATTCAGTCGTTTGCTCTTGGGAAATCCTGATAAACGCAAAAACATCTCTGCCGGGTCAAAAACAAACAGCTTTTGATCTTGATGGGGTTGTAAGATTTTCAAAAAACAAAGGTTTTCTGTCAGGCACTAAATAGTCAGGCTGAAAGAATCACGCGGCACGAAACCAATCTTCCTGCTTAACCTCCAAGAGTGACCCGCCCGAAATTCACAGGCTCCGTTCTTTCTTCACTCCCCAATAATCACCCCTATATAAACGGATCAGGTTCAACGATCTCAACTCAAGCAATACCTCTCTCCCGACGACACATCCTAATTTCTGGCAACATGGAGCTCATATAGTCTGGCAATCAACGTCTCTGCTGCGCAACACGCACCCATTATCAGAAAACTTGATGATGAAATGGCCCACTCTTTACCGTCTGACTCTCTATGCAGTGCTTCACTCACCTCCTCGAATACTGCAATCTGGCTTTTATCAAGAATTATGTGACCGACCTTGCCCGCTTCCTCTTTGTTGATCATGATTGATCGCAATGTTTTATGATTACGCTGTCTATCTGTTCTCTCTCAATAGATAATCTGCCAAGTCAAACCCTTTGGCTCGGTCTGCCTCGCTTGCTCGACATTCAAGAACATCAGACACGCTAACACCCGATACTCTACCGGCAATTTCTTTCCATTTGTCGTATGCCATCAAATCAGGATAAAGTTTCACCCTGCGGCCTTGTAACCCTTTCAGTTTATTCCTGTTGAGATTATTCTTTCCGGCAGTAGCAAGCCAAACGTATTCAGGGATATAACCGGCAGCAACAACAGCTGTTTTCTCACTCTCAACAATAGCAACTGGCTTTTGCTGATCTGCTGTAAGCAAGTGTTCACCAAACAAACACTGTTGCAACTGGAAAGGCTCAATCTTCATCACTTTGTGAACCCATTGGATATGATTAAAAGGCTCTTTTACCCTGCGACCTGTCTCGCTGTTATACAGCATGATCTTGCCCGCCCAATTCTTTGACGTGCCGATCTTGTAAGTATCGGTCAATGCAAACGCTCTCTGTTCTCCGAATACCCCGCACAACCACCGGCAAAAATTGTTCTCATTGTACCGGCTCAAACTGGCCTGCACGATCTTTGCATCAATGAATGAAGGTTCTACCAGCTCAAGCTTGTTCTGTGGCTTCCTATCTGGCTTTTGCGCGCTTGCAGGTCTGGTTCCTTCTCGATCAAAATACTCACTCGGCCTCAAGTGATAACCGCATGAATCCTCTCGATCACAACGCCCAACCTCATTAGCAACCTGATCTTCGGTGAATGTGTCAACGTAACGGACAAGCCGCCTTTGCTGGCAAGCAGGGCAAGCATATTTCATCCCGCCTTTCTCAAGTACAAAACGGTAATCTGTCATTAGAAAAGCCCTCCGTACTCATCGGCTGTTTTCTGTGTTCCTTTTATCTCACTTATACCATTTGAGGCAACTGGCATAACAGAATTATCATTGTTTTGCTGTTGTGTCATTTGTTCCACACCCTTAGGGAATGAATCAACTGAGACAACACAAAGCCTCTTGAATTTTCCCTGAACAATTTTCTCGATCGGAACCTGCCCTGTTAAACTGTATCACTTGGAATTAGAGTTCTTGATTTTTAAACTCAACCAAGGAGGTACAAACCATGAAGACAAACCGATTCACCACAGAACAGATCATTGGCATCCTGAAAGAAGCTGAAAGTGGCATGCCGGTAAAAGAGCTTTGCCGCAAGTACGCTATGAGCGATGCGAGTCTCTATAACTGGAAAGCCAAGTACGGCGGCATGGCCGTCAGTGAAGCCAGAAGACTGAAAGATCTGGAGGAAGAGAACCGGCGGCTGAAAAAACTGGTAGCCGATCAAGCTCTTGATATTCAGATGCTCAAAGAGATCACAAAAAAAAGTGGTAATGCCCTAAGCCAAGCGCAAGACAGTGAAACACTTGCAGGAACGTTTCGGGCAAAGTCGGCAGAGGATCTGCAGACTTGTTGGGTTATCTCTTTCAACATGGCATTATAAAGCAAAGCCTGATGATAATCCGCAAATCCGTCAACGGTTACGAGACTTGGCAGGAGAACGCCGCCGATGGGGGTATAGGAAAATCCATGAGATACTCCGAAGAGAAGGCATCATCATTAACCATAAACGAACGGAAAAACTCTATCGGGAAGAAGGGCTACAGCTTAAAACCAGAAGATGCAAGAAAACTGCTGCAACCCTAAGGGTTCCATTGCCATACCCTGAGAAAATGAATCAGCGATGGGCAATGGACTTTATGAGTGATAACCTTGCCAACGGAAGAAAGATCAGGTTACTGAACATTTTAGAAGTGTTTACGAAGGAAAGCCTGGCAATGGTTGTTGATACTTCAATCAATGGTATGCGGGTCAGTCATGTTCTTGACCAGATCAGTTGGATGCGAGGATTGCCGGAAGTTATTACGGTCGACAATGGCCCTGAGTTCGCTGGAAAAGTTCTGGATAACTGGGCGTACAACAACGGGGTTAAACTTGATTTCAGCAGACTCGGTAAGCCAGTAGACAATGCCTTTATTGAAAGCTTTAATCGGATAGCAAGAGAGGAGTGCCTAAATGATAACTGGTTTTTAAGCCTTGACCATGCCAGAGAGATCATTGAGAAGTGGCAGCATGACTACAATTAGAACCGGCCACATAGTGCATTGGGTGGGCTAACACCGGTAGAATTTTCGGCTCAATTTGAGGAGAATTTCCAACTCCAAGTATTATAGTAAATGGGGCAGGTTCCGTATCAAGTCAACAAAAGTACCACCAAAAATTGTGGACTTCACGATATCAATATAGACGAGGGGAGACTATGAAGCAAGAAAAGCCCTGTAAAATAAGGGCTTTTCGGACTATATGGGATTGTATTGGACTATTGTTTGGCGGAGAGGGTGGGATTCGAACCCACGGTACACCGAAGCGCACAACGGTTTTCGAGACCGTCCGATTCAACCACTCTCGCACCTCTCCAAGTGCTTAATTCTAAATAACTTACAGCTTCTTCTTGTTTGAGATTTCCTGCCTGGTTACTAATTTTGATTACTAAAACAAGTGTAAAGCCACAATCATAGGTTACTCATTTCGAGCCATATAATAAAAATTTCAAATCTATTTCCATAGAGTTTTACTCGTTGTTTTTTTGAGATTTGGAAGATAATCGAAGGGGATTCACTGTGTAGTAAAGACTCTTTTATCTCCGCTTCGTGATAGTTTCGATAAGGGATTCGCAGAAAATAAGTCCGTAATAAAACTGCGTAGATCGACCACTTTCGTACTCTGCAATGTAGGTTGGGGTGATTCTTGAACCCCAACAAAACAAAAGTGGTCTTGAGGTAAGAGCTCTTTTCATCTTCCTGAATGAATTCGGAAAAGCTTCCGGAGTGACTTATTGCAGGGCGCTTAAAGAATTCATAACCAGTAGCTCTACTTCCGGGAAGTTGATTGAGCAGTTCTTACGTCGATCATAAACCGTATCGAGATTCCGTTCTTGCGGCCGAACAATATTCATTGTGAAATACAACGGTTTTTGAGCACGATGACGTGCTCGCCAATCTGAGGTAGCATTGTGCGCTCGCCTGCAGATAATCCCAAGTGACTTAACTTCATGATTTATAGGGGCATGTGATTGGTTTACTGTTTTGCCCTTATACTACGTAGTGCCTGACAGAAAACCTTTGTTTTTTGAAAATCTTACAACCCCATCAAGATCAAA
>CAINOC010000105.1 GCA_903851385.1 uncultured Chlorobiaceae bacterium
CCTGATAAACGCAAAAAAGTCTCTGCTGAGTCAAAAATAAACAGCTTTTGATCGTGATGGTGTTCTCAGATTTTCAAAAATCAGAGGTTTTCTGTCAGGCACTACATAGCCATCTATTCCTCGATATATCTTTTCCTGAAAAGTGGGACTGACCTTCCCTATGTCATGAATAGCAGCAACAAGTTCGGAACCTACAGGAAAAAGCGAAGACCGTAAAAAAGCGGGTATTCTTGCAAGAAGCTCCTGAGCTACTTCACCAACGATACAGCAATGATTAAAAACATTATGCCCTCCCACTCTTTCCTGATTCTCAGTAACACGCGTTTTCGCCAAGCATTCGTCAAGCCGCAAAGCTTTAGCTTCAGAATAAGCGTTATCGTTCTGCATTATTTTTGGAGTACGCATAGGAAACTTTATAAGGAAGATACGCCAGCAATAAATCGTCCAAGGAACTAAAAAAACTAAAGGCAACACCCCTCATCACTGCAACTAGGTATAACTGAACGGAAGAGTATCTGTTAACAGAACTGCGAGCAAAGGGAACTTCTATAATACCTATAATTTATACAGAATAGTTGCAAAATAGTTACTTCAATTTAAGAGAGATATCACTTTACGACAGTTAGTCTATAATCAACTGACACAAGAATCTATACCCAACACACGGACAAAAGTTGTCTGAGGTCAAAAAAAATATTCTTTTTTTTTGATCAGCTTTACTGATTTCAAGGCTGCATCATCATTCATCAATTCCACCCAATCTTACGGGTGGTGTAGTCGGAACTTTATTTGGAGACTGTTTGGAGGAATATTTCTCCAATGAAACTCCCCGCCGCAAGCTGCGGGGTATCTTTTGGTAGAAATTCTAAATTTCGCCACAAGTGGCGGGGAATTCAACCCTGAGAGATTAAAAGTCTTGGGTTTCAGCCATTTAGCAGCTTAGGATTGCTGAGGAATGAGTAATAAAGGGAGAGATTTCTCACATTCAGGTCGAAATGACAAGGGAGGGGTTGAAATGAAATTCAACTTACTTTGACTTGCTCGCTCATTCGTTTATAGAACGTAACGCCTACGCGCCGGATGTGATCAATGATATCGGGGTCGCTGATATTGGCGAAAATGGAAAGGTCAATGGTGTAAGGGAGAAACAAGCTATCGAGATCATCGATAATTTTATTCAGCGTACCAAATGTCAGTGCTGCACCATAGAGTGTAAGGTCTATATCTGATCCATTCCTGTAGTTTCCGGCAGCACGTGAGCCATAGAGTATGGCTTCCTCAACCTGTGGGTAGTGTGAGAGGAGACTGTTGATTTTTTCGATTGTAGCACTCTGCAACCCGTATTTCATGCTTTTTCCTCCTGTATCAGCGCATCCAGCTTGGCTTTGAGAGCCCTGAACTCAGAAAAGTAATCAGAGTGAATAGCAGAAACTATGTTACAAGCAGTCGGCAGTCGGCATTGAAGAATAGGGCTTATACGACATATAGGACTGATAAGTGACGCGGTTGGCGGTGCGCTGGGGTGTAATCATATTTGTCTGGTTATTCTATCGAAGAGGGTGTCTTGAAGGTTTCTTCTTCCATCAAGTATTGCATGTATAAAGACATTATGGCCACTGATTCTGTAAATAATGCGAAAAGGTTTGAAATGTATTTCAGAATATTCTCGTACGTGAATTCTTTCTAGTTCTGGAGGGCAATGGCCTCGTTCAGGAAACTCCTCAAGACCAAAAGAGGTTTTTATCAATCCGTTAAATATTCGGTCAGCGCTTTCCCTTGAGTCTTTGTCTTCGATATATGAGCTGATAGCGAGTAAATCGGTTTCGGCTTCTGGGGAAATAAATACCTCGTATTTCATTTCTCTTTATGTGTCTTTCTTTTCTGCTCAAGGCCTTCAACTGCTGTTCGTAATGGCTTGTATCTACCTTGATCAATTGAAGTAGAGCTTTGGGAAAGTAATTTAAGCATGGTAAGACTTTCGAGCATTTCTTGATAAACGTGGATGTCCTGTAAGACGACTCTGGCTTCTCCGTTATGGGTGATGATCATTGTTTGCCTGCTTTCGGACACTTCCCGAATAAGCTCGGATGCATGAGCTTTCAGATAACTTATCGGCTTTATAGCTTCGCTGTATTTCATGATTGTATATATGGACTATAATAAAGACCCTAATTATAGTTTAAAGGTAAGGATTATAAGCTAAAGAAAGAAATCGGTGGAATGAAAAAAGTGCTGAGGGACGAGTGCTGGGTGGCAATTAATTGCAAATGTTCAGTCATCGTTAGATTTCATGCTTTTTTGCAATTTGGTAAATCAGTTGATTTTTTGCCTGGTCATTTACAATCAAATCAATACGCAAATTGATAGTGTCTTCAATGGTTATTTTGCAGCGTACTGAGGAGAAAATGTTTGTGATGTGTACTCATTCCCTACCTTGGTTTTTATAATTTTGATGTCCCCCAAAGGTTGCGCAGCCTGCACCAAGTGCGCTACTCAATAAGCATGCAACAATAATACAGGGCTTTTCATTTTTCTTTCAAAAAATCTTTCAATTTTATTTTTTTTTAATCATTTACTTTTGAACGCTGTGTAACAATCAAGAAAAGAAGGAGCAACGATGCGCTGGTACCATTATATGGCCTACTTCTTCGGGGGCGCATTTCTTGCAAACGCACTGCCACATCTCGGCAATGGAATATCTGGACATGCCTTTCAGAGCCCCTTCGCCTCACCACCGGGGATAGGTTTGTCATCATCAAGCATCAATGTTCTGTGAGGTTTCTTCAACCTTGGTGCGGGGATCCTTCTTATGTCGCCCATGCTTGCCCATGCATTCGGCAAGTTTCATGGGGAGTTATAATCCTATAAAGTCGAAAAACAATTGATCGGTATGGCGCAGTGTCATTTTTTTCTGCAAGAAATCCAAAAAGAGAGCGTCAATACATTAGGGAGAGGTAACTTCATTATGTAGTAATACTATCAAACTTCAGTGTGCCCTTGACAAAAAGTGGTATAACAGTAGGACCTACAGTAGCATCTGCCAATACAAACTATCATGGTCATCACAAAAAACAGGACTTCCCGTTACAACAATATCGATGCATAATAGTCGTCCATGATATTCTGAACGGGTGGCTTTTCAGAATTAAACACCACCTTCGATCCCATTTCGGAGCGAGGCTAATTGGAGGTTTGACATGAAAATATTCTTCATCAGTTTATTTTTTTTACTGGCAACAACATTGTCTGCTCAAGCCATGGAGTGGATAAAAGTTTTGGACTCCCCCAGTAATAAGGTTTTTGTTCATAAGGACTCTATCCGGTTTTACAAAACGGGTGCGGTGTTCTGGGAAATGGAAGAGTTTGGTGCATACCCTAAAAAGCTTCCGTCGGGAATAATGAGATCAGTGATGACAAAACATAGTATGGACTTTGCTAAGGGTACTGATGCGCTTTTAGTCGTTGTGGGGTATGATGGGCACATGCAGTCTGGGAGGGTTATTGTCAGGAACTCTGTGAAACCGGGGATTCAAAGCTTAGTCTATAGGACAAAGGCTGAGGAAGTTATGCACGCTGTTGAAATGATGCGAAAAGATAACAAATCGTAAACGTAACCGAACACTCATTTTTCCACATCAAAGCGGTACAGTTTTTTTGGCACACATGATATGCAACCTACGGAAAACTTGATTTTAGAGCAAATCAACAAGAGATCAATATGAAACGCATTTTCTATTTCCTTATCACCAACCTTGCAATTGTTCTGGTGCTTTCTGTCATCATGAATTTGCTCGGTGTACAGCCATATCTGAATGCAAACGGGCTTGATCTCGGCAATTTATTGACTTTTTCTTTTATCATCGGCTTTGGAGGTGCGTTCATCTCACTGGCGCTTTCAAAATGGACGGCCAAGCGCATGTCAGGTGCTGCTGTGATTAAAAATCCGAGCACCGCATCAGAAATATGGTTGGTAAATACCGTAGGAAGCCTGTCGCAAAGGGTTGGTATCAAAATGCCAGAAGTTGCTGTATTCAATTCGGCAGAGGTTAATGCATTTGCTACTGGTATGACCAAAAACCGATCGATGGTGGCGGTCTCATCAGGGTTACTCGGCACGATGACCAAAGAAGAGGCGGAAGGGGTACTCGCCCATGAGATTTCACACATCGTCAATGGCGACATGGTCACGCTAACACTCATTCAAGGAGTGTTGAATACGTTTGTCATGTTTCTCTCCCGTGTCATAGGATACACGGTCGACAAAATGTTTTTTAACACCAGACGGGGAACCGGCCCTGCGTTTTTTGTGATAAGAATCATCGCAGAAATAATGCTGGGCGTTTTGGCCTCCATTATCGTTATGTGGTTTTCGCGCAAACGTGAATTTCGTGCTGATGCCGGATCTGCGACCTTAGCTGGCAGGGAGAAAATGATTGCTGCGCTTGAAAAGTTGCGAATGCAGCAAATTCCTTCTGCATTACCTAAACCAATTGCAGCTTTCGCAATATCTGGGGCTAAAGCTAATGGCCTCAGAAAATTATTTGCAAGTCACCCAAGTCTGGATGAACGCATAGCAGCGCTGCGAGGACATTAGGTTTTTCAAGGATCCATTTGAAGGCTGCTGCCGATGAGGTCGTTTCCAGTATTACCAAACTGGGTGCACGAGCTAACTGCCCTGCATCTTGATTCCGGCTCCATTTCAGGAATTCCTGCCTTCATTACTCAGGTGCAGGAGACTCTTGCGGAATGGGCCGTCCATGCGGCTTTCTCTGATGTGACAGAAGCTCAGTTTGATGCTTTTATGAATGTTCACTTGAAAAGCGTTTTCTTCCTGACCCAAGCGCTTGTGCCGCTCATGGCAGATGGAGGACGCAGGACGTGAGGGACGTGAACCCGAAAAGCCGTACCACCTGAATGTGGAAAAAATCATTCAGAAAAACAGATATTGTCAAGTTACCAACTAGACTCCACCACTTTTTGTATACCGGTTGAGGGTCACCACAGTATATCTTTTTCTATCCCATCGCTGCCATCACTCATAATTCTCGCACTTGCGATCCATCATGCGACGCCGTTTATATTGATTATTGCATCAGGATATTCTTCTCGAAGCGCATCGTAAATATCCTCAAGATCTTCTTCACCAAACGATTCCAGATCGATGGGAAACCCGGCCTTCCGAGAATCATCAATGATGTCGCCCTCAGGGTTAATAATCTTAATGAACCAGCCGTCATTATCGCCATATTTTTCATACCGTGCGTTGACCTTCGGCTTTCCCATATTCCACCTCCAAATAAATAAAGACCCAGCCTTGAGATTGCGCCCCAAAACCAGACCAAATATTAAAACCGTGCGCAATACTGTTATGCAAATATAACAGCTGTATTCTCAACTACATGTGATAAAACACAACGAGATAAAGAATGCTGAGGAGATTCAATAGCCAGGTTAGGAAACTTATCACCAAAAACATTGATTTCGATAAGTTGACAGCACCCTTTTACTGCTTATCTACGACACACCAACTTGACATTACCTTTACACTGGCCCGATCCATAGGTATGACAAAAATATTTGCACCAAGTCTTCCCTTACCTGGAAATCCTTTAACGCCGCCATTGCCTTCAAGGCCATTATAAATATTATCACTATTGTCATAGATTTGTTGTTGCTCATGCACAAAGCTATGACCACCTATACCTGCCAAACCACCTTTGCCCTCTTGTCCACCTCCTCCTCCCTTTGAGGGTAACGAAAGGGTTTGTATAGATATGCAGTCTTCAGGGAATAATTGTAAGAAAACATTTGAAGACATTCCGCCGTTGCCACCTTTACTGCCATTTCCACCATTTCCTCCATTCCCGCCTTTACTACTTTTGCCATGAGGGATTCGGCCATTGATCGCTTCTGCTCCTGCGCTACCATTGCCTCCATTTCCACCGTTGCCGCCATCCCCGCCAGCTCCACCGGTATAACCATCACCCGCCTGCGAAAATACTTTCAGCGGATTATGCTCAAAACCAATGAGCCGATTAATTCGAATATCAGCCAGTCGGCACATCCCGCCATTGCGGCCGCAGACTCCATGAGTACCGTCAGCACCATGACCTCCATCCTGCCCATCTGTCACGATTTGAGAGAATTCTTCCGGAAGATATGGACCGAGTAGAGAACCTTCTACTTGCACTATTTTACCATCTGCTCCGTGGGCACCGGAAAGGCCGACTTTCCCAGGAGTACCGGTGTTTTGACTGGTGTTTCGGTCTACGGTAAACGGGGTGGGCAAAATACCGATATCAAAATTATCAGCAGAAACAGGTGTCCCATCAGGTTTGTTTGTCGCCCGTTCCAACACGCCGCATTCAATAGATAGAACATTGCCTTGTATTATGACCTTGGCGTTTTCCTCCAGAATTAAATGATCTATGAGCAGAAAGACATATAGTTCCTCTAGGTGATCCAGCTCTGGCCAATATTTCTTGGATTTAACGCTTAGATCCCAAACCTCCCCTTTGGCAACTCTGTGACTTCGCAAACGAATGATCTTGAAATGCAAAGGAAGGTGTTTCTCCAACCCCGTTATGTCTTTTTCAGAAGGCCAACTTCCAGCAGCATAGACAAACTCTTCACAACGGTCATGCATACCTTGTGGTAACCGTTGGCGAGATTCGATTCCTTGGTAATAAACTTCACTTTTACGCTGACGAGCTTTCAAGTCTGCTGTTCCCACAAGCTCGCGAGCTTTTTCCAGCCTTGTTATTCCCAGGTGGTATACACTTTCGGGCCAAGTTGCCACCGGCATGGACAAAGAATACCTGCTTTCCATAGAATAATTATCCTTACTGGGTTTTCTTTTGGTGAAAGGAACCCCCCCCCCAGATCAGTTACGATCCGGGACGGCGTATATCGAGCATAATAATTACTTGCCAGTTATATAGAACTGACCAGCATTGCCTTGTTGAGTACCTATTTCCCCTTTTTCACCTGTATCACCAGGGTACCCTTTCTTACCTGTGTTGCCATCTGATCGACCTTTACCCCCTTTTCCTTTGCTGCCGGGGTCACCGCCTATACCGCCCAGTCCTGGGTTTCCCCCTTGTGCTACAGGTGCAACTTCCGTGGAAAACTGGACGTTTTTAACGTTGGCACTGGGTACGGTAACGTTGATATTGAAACCGTTTACTCCATTGCCGCCATAGCCGCCGTCACCACATTTACCGCCCTTGCCACCATTACCAGCATTGCCTCCCTCGGTACCTTCGCAACCGGAATCGCAGCCATGGCCACCATTACCTCCTTGTTGGCCTACACCTCCCATACCGCCTTCGCCACCTTGCCCGCCAGCGCCAGAGCGCGAGAACACAACCAGGTTACCTGGTTGTGTTGTGCTAAACTCACCGATGGTAATGTTAGCTGGTAAGTTTGGTTTACCATCCTTGCCGGCCTGGCCGTTATTGCCGTCAGTGCCTTTGGAACCGTCAGCTCCATTCCCGCCGTTACCGGCACCTGTGCAGACCCCAGGGGAGCGTGGATGAGTGTCAGAACCAGAACTGGCTTGAGCGGGACTGGGGACAGTACCGTCAGTACCTTTGTCACCAGCATCACCATCAACCCCCAAGATACCGATGTGATAAGGCGAGTTGCCTGTCTTGGGGCCAAAGGCTACGACATCAGCATGCAGAGTGAAGGCAGTATTTTTGACAATCAGCGATCCGCCATTGAAGGTGAGTGTACCTACATTGAGTAATACCGGGCTGCTGCTGGGACCATAAGTGATATCGGAAGTAACGTTCATATCGCTCACAGACAGAACGTTAGCATTGATGGGTAACATTTCGCCTAAGGATTTTTCGTCTTCAGCGGAAAGCTGCCCTTTGCCCATGACATGGTTAATAGCCCGTACCAAAGGATGGCTGGCTTTCAGGGCATCAGCGTGGTTAGCAGTTAGATGATTACTGTTTTTTTACGTATTTCTTCGCTTATATTTCAAGCAAACAAATATCTGAACTCCTCAAGGGTGTTAATTTGCAACAGAGTCTGGACTGGTTCGCCATTTTTCAGACGGTCCAAGTTTTGACCGAATTTTACGGCTCGGTCAAGATAAGATTCACTTGTCATTTCTTTCATTCCTCCTCGATTGGTTGAAAACTCTACCTGTTGTTAGCAAATTGGCTGAACCCTCGGCTTGACCAAACAGAACAGTCTTTTCTATCAAAAAAAACACTTCAATTCGTTGAATAAATCAGTAGTGTTTGGTAAAAAATAAAAACGACCTGAAAACTCTTGAAAAACGGTACTATTGAAAGCAACCAAACTTTTAATAACACCAACGTTTACAAGGAGTCACAGGCCTTGAGACAAGTTACAACGATGCTTGGTGAGTTGCTAAAGATTTTTCCGAGATACGAATTCGAGAAATTCGAAAAGCAGTAACGGAGCAACCACTATACAAAGTGTTTCACTGGCGTGCAGTGGATCAGAGTGGCTATACACTCGATGTCCTGATGCAATCCCGACGCAATCGGAATGCAGCCAAACGTTTCTTCCGCAAGCTGTTGAAAGGGATGGCCTATGTTCCCCGTGTTATCATTAACAACAAGCTGAAAAGCTACGGTGCGGCTAAACGAGAAATCACCCACAGAGCCGCCTGAATATTTCAATATTCCCTTCTCAGGTCTAAATCCGTTCGTTAACGATAATCTTTCCTTCCTTATTTTCTATGAGTTGACAATAACCAGTTTTAAAAACAACAAATGATGTTCGGGCCTGCCTCTTTCGTTCGACTCCATTGGAAGAGTGCGTTTAGCTATTACATCATTTTTACAATTATTTTCACTAAGTTATAGGGGAAAGAGATCATTGACAGATTACGAAAATGGAACCATAAAAAGTTAAATGCAATGAAAAGATTGGTCGTTTGTGCTGACGGGACATGGAATAAGCCTGAACAGAGGGATAGGGGCAAGGCCGCACAAACTAACGTGGTAAAATTAGCCAAGGCGGTGTTACCAACAGATAAGAGTGGAGTGCATCAGGTTCTTGCATACCACGAGGGTGTGGGTGAGAATGGCGGCATTATTGACCACATAAACGGAGGAGCTTTCGGCGAGGGAATCACAAGGAACATAAAGGATCTATACCGCTTTTTATGCCTAAACTATGCCGATGGAGATGAGCTATGGTTATTTGGTTTCAGTCGAGGGGCATATACTGCAAGAAGTTTAGCTGGCATGATTCATAATTGTGGACTGCTGAAACGAGAGAATCTTGCAAAAATCGGAGAGGCTTACACCCTTTACCGAGATCGCGACGACAGCAGTAAACCTAACTCCGATGCGGCCAAAGCTTTTCGAGCGGCATATTGCTCGCCAGATTTTGGTATACACTTTATCGGTGTATGGGATACGGTTGGCGCATTAGGAATCCCTGTTCCCGCTTTTCGCTTTTCGCTTTTGGAATAAATCGAAATTCAAATTTCATGACGTACAATTAAATCCTCAAATAAAGTTTGCCTATCATGCGTTGTCAGTCGATGAGAAGCGAAAGCCGTTTGAGCCATCAATATGGACTCGCCACAAAGATGCCGCTCCAACCCAGGTATTGGAGCAAGCATAGTTCCCTGGGGTACATTGCAATGTTGGGGGAGGTTATGCCGATTTCGGCCTCTCTGATTGCGCATTGGCTTGGCTATGGAACAGAGCGGAAAATGCAGGATTAGCGTTGGACTCTCAAATGACGCCTAAGGGTCAACCAGATGGCGAAATAAGGAATTCCATGACATTTTTTTATCGGCTTCTTGGAAAGAACGAAAGAAGACTTGGTGAGAAAGTAAATGGATCAGAGGGTGTGCATCATACGACAGTTATGCGCAAAGAGTACAAGCCGGAAAACTTAAGAACATTCCTCTCTACAAATCCGCCAACCTACGTTCCTTGATCTTGGACTTGCAAGGGAAAAACGGATACATCAAGAAGCCTTATGCACGTTTTTTATGATTGATAACCTCGGCAGGGAATTTCTTTTATAACAAATGACTTCTACACAAATCACTGCACCCTCAAAAAAAGATTTTTCCACTCC